>PKWK01000284.1 GCA_003133205.1 Granulicella sp.
ATCACGTCGTCGTATTCCAGCACGTGTTTGCGCGATTCGAAGTTCTGCGTCTCGACCGCCTTCTGCGCCGCCTCGATCCGCTTGGAGATCATGCGGCTCTCAATCGGCACGCCCTCTTCCATGCCCAGCCGCTGCAGCAGCGTGCTCACCCACTCGCGCGCAAAGATGCGCATCAGGTCGTCTTCCAGCGAGAGGAAGAATCGCGACGATCCCGGGTCGCCCTGCCGTCCCGCGCGTCCGCGAAGCTGGTTGTCCACGCGCCGCGACTCATGCCGCTCTGTGCCCAGAATGTGCAGGCCGCCGGCTTCAACCACTGCCTCGTGCTCCTTCTCAGCCGTCGCCAGGTGCGACGCAATAGCCGCGTCCCACGCCTCTTGCGTCGTCTCGAACTCCTGGCTCGCATAGTAGAAGCGCTTCATTCCGGGCCCGGCATTCGGCGAGATTGCGCCTTCCGCCGCCGACACTGCGCGTGCCCCCGCCTTCTTCACCAGGTCCTGCCGCGCCATGAACTCCGAGTTGCCGCCCAAAAGAATATCCGTGCCGCGACCGGCCATGTTGGTCGCAATCGTCACCATCCCCAGGCGCCCCGCCTGCGCGACAATCTCCGCTTCCTTCTCGTGGAACTTCGCGTTCAGCACCACGTGGCGCACGCCCTTGCGCTTCAGGATCTCCGAGAGCAACTCCGACTTTTCAATCGATGTCGTGCCCACCAGCACCGGCTGCTTCTCCTCATGCAGACGCGTGATCTCATCCGCCACGGCAAAGTATTTTTCCTTCGCCGTGCGATACACCACGTCCGGATTCTCAAGCCGGCGCAGCGTCCGATTCGTCGGAATCACAACGATCTCCAGCTTGTAGATCTTGTCGAACTCCGCGGCCTCGGTCTCCGCCGTACCCGTCATGCCCGAGAGCTTCTTATACATGCGGAAGTAATTCTGGAAGGTGATCGTCGCCAGCGTCTGATCTTCTTTGCGGATGGCCACGCCTTCCTTCGCCTCCACCGCCTGGTGCAGCCCATCGGACCAGCGCCGCCCCGGCATCAGCCGCCCGGTAAACTCGTCGACGATGATGACCTCGCCCTCTTTGACCACGTACTCCACATCGCGCTTGTACAGGTTGTGCGCCTTGATCGCCACTTCGACGTGGTGCTTCAGGTCCCAGTTCTCGGGGTCTGCAATGTTGCCGATTCCCAGCAGCTTTTCGATCTTCTCCCAGCCCTCGTCGGTCACGGTAATGGCGCGCGCCTTCTCGTCCACCACGAAGTCGCCCGACCACGTCTTGGTCTCCAGCGTCTCGATCAGCTCGCCCTCTTCGAGATTCGGTATGATCAGGTTCACCCGCGCATACTTGTCTGTCGTCTGGTCGGTAGGCCCGGAGATGATCAGCGGAGTTCGCGCTTCGTCGATCAGAATCGAGTCCACCTCGTCGACGATGCAGTAGTACAACCCGCGCTGCACCATATCCTTCAAGTCGAACTTCATGTTGTCGCGCAGGTAGTCGAAGCCGAACTCGTTATTCGTCCCGTACGTGATGTCCGATCCGTAAGCCTCGCGCCGCTGCTCATCGGATAGATCATGCACAATTACGCCCACCGACAGGCCGAGGAATCCGTAGATCTTGCCCATCCACTCCGCGTCGCGCTTGGCCAGGTAGTCATTCACCGTGACCACATGCACGCCATGCCCAGCCAGCGCATTCAGATAGCAGGGAAGCGTCGCCACCAGCGTTTTGCCTTCGCCCGTCTTCATCTCGGAGATCTTGCCCGAGTGCAGAACGACGCCGCCGATCATCTGAACATCAAAATGCCGCATCCCGACGGCGCGCATACCCGCCTCGCGCACCACTGCGAATGCCTCGGGAAGAATCTCGTCGAGCGCTGCTTTCTCCGCCGCGCGGATCGCGTCCGCCGCGTCCGGGTCTGCCGGGTCGATCTTCTCGGCCGCCACTGAGTCCGCGATCCGTTGCCGGAATTCGCCCGTCTTCGCGCGCAACTCTTCATCCGTCAGCCCATGGACGGAGGATTCCAACCCGTTAATCTGCTGGACGAGCGGCAGCAGGCGCTTGATTGCCCGTTCGTTAGCGGTGCCGAAGACTTTTGCGATGAGGGAGTTAATCAAGACTGAGGTCCTTAATTGCGTTCGCGCGGGCGAAGGGGTTCAAACTCTAGTTTACGCGAATTGCACTTGTCGGAGGATGGGTTGAGCCCGGCTGGTCGGGGCCCAGGTGGCTAGGCCAGAACCTCGAATTCGTAAGCGACGGAGCGGAATGGCTGCTCGGTGCTCTGGAATTCAAAGATCAACCTTGCCGGGGGCGGCGGCCTTCAGAGCGAAGTCAGTCGCTCGTGAAGGCGTTGCCATTGCCCGACCCGGTGATCGTGTAGATGGTCATGCACTGTGCTGCGGGAGGTTTCATGGCCCACGCAGTGCGGTAGGCCGCGAGCGACGCCACCGGAAGCGCAAGAGTAGACGCACCGCCAATCACCGGGAAACGACGCTCGGGCTGCGGAATCAACACCGTTGCGCCGCCGTGCACTCTGCCGGAGAAACGCTCGATCATGACGAACGTACCGCTTCCGCTGCCCCAGTCCGGTCCTCTGTCTACGAGAGTGATCTCCGTCCAGATGCCGGTGCAATCCTGGCACAGGACCGAGCCCAGGTAGCGGCCGTCCATGCCGAACTCTCCAGCAGGCAGAATGGAGGCGCCCGCCATTCGCAACGAACTCAGCAGAACAACCACGTACACGAATTGGATGGGTCGCAGTTTCATCTGGCTCTTGGGCGATCGATCACCGGCTCCCGCACGTAGACTCCGCGGGTATCAAATTGCCCAGGTACAAGTTTACGCGATGTCTGCATTCGAGCGTATACATCGGCACTTTCGGAACGCTTGCAGGCAACCTTTTCTCCTCAAATTGCATTCTTGTGCGTCTTTGTCTCCCTCGCAAGCGTTACCTTGGTTAGCAGCAGAAATTGAATTGAACGATCTGCACCGAAGTCGGACGAAGTTCAATTCCGGAGAATCCAATGAAACCTTTAGCAAAATTACTTGCAGGCGCACTCTTTTGTACTGCCATCGTGGGGGCGCCGATTATGGCGCAGACGGTCACAATCGACTACGACCACACCGTCAACTTCATGAAGTTCAAGACGTACACGTGGGGGAAGGTCCACGCAACCGATCCCAACGTCGAAGCCCGCATCACCATCGCTCTAAACCGCAACATGGGCGGCAGATACATGACTGAGGTTGCAAAGGGTGGCGACGTCACCATCGCAGCCGTCGCAGCTACCAAGGACAAGCAGGAATTCGCCACGTTCTACGATTCCTTCAGCGATTTCACATGGCAGCGTCCCTGGGGCAGTGCAGGCTTCCTGGATTCGCAGCCTACCATCAACGACGTTCCCCTCAGCACCCTGATCGTCGATATGTACGACACCAAAACCCGCAAGCTCCTATGGCGCGGCGCCATTACCCTTTCTGCCGCGGACGCCGCAAGCAAAGAAGCCGACCAGAAGTTTGACAAGGCAGTCACCCAGCTGATCAGCAAGTATCCGCCAAAGTTCAAGAAGTAGTTCGAAGCTCCCAGCGCCACTGCGGTGGCCTCGCGTAGATCGCGAGGGTCACGGCGCTCACAATCTTCCGGCGATTTAGCGGAATGTTCATACATCACAAAAAAAATGTGACATAAGTCCGATTCCGGCTCTCCTCCCGCAAGACTCTCTCAAAACATTTCCCACCCACACCTCAGTATTTGAGGAGCAAGGAAACTGCGCGACCGATTCGTCGGACGAGCGACAGCGCCCGGCATCTGTCCAGAATATCGGGTGTCCCAATCTCGCCCGGTCGTCTTACTTGGCTACCGCAGCCGGGGGCGTCGTCGTCGGTGTTACCGACGCCGCAGCCGCGTTTGCCGCCAGCGCAGCCTCTGACTCTTTCGTCGCCGCAATCGCATCCGGCGGAATCGGCAACTGTTCCTTGAGGTACTTCACCAGCGGACTCTTCGCGATCTCCAGCGCGATCACCACCGATTGCGCATTCAGTTCCGCGCCCTCCGCGCTGGTGTGCACATAGTCGATCGGGAACCACAGCGCCGCCTTGTCCTTGCCTACTGACTCCATCCGCGTCGCCTCTACGGGCGCCATATCGATGAACGCCAGGTGGTCTTCCTGCGCGATCTTCCACATCACTGGCCCAAAGCGCTTGTCCAGCGACACATGCGGAGTGCCTGTCGCGTCCGGCCTCCAGCTATTGTGGATCGTCATCGAGAGGAACATCGGCGTCGCGCCCTTGGCCTCTACGTCCGCGACGTACTTGCGGTTGTACCAGCCGTAGGTATGGACCGTCTCCACCTTGCCCGACATCACTCCCACCGACTGCAGCACAAGGTGGCTTTAGCCACTGAGGGAATCTCCGCGTGGGGTAGGCGACTTTTTCAGCACCCTCTTCAGCCCGGACAATTGCGGACAAGTGGAGAAGGGGCTTTAGCCGCCAGTAGTCACTGATAGTGATTTGCCGTCGGCTCGCCGCTGGCCCCATGGAACAGCGCATGGTTGATGTCCGGCCAGAACTCGCGAATCTTGACCCACTAGTCTTAGAACTCTAAGAGTCATCCTATAACATCCTCCGAATTGGTATAGAGTGGGCCACAACGGATGAGTGGATTCCTCCGTCAGGAACATCCACCCTGTACACTCTCAGCGACTCAATAGTTTGAAAAATGTTGTAACCATCGGGAGAAAAAAGTGGAAACCGCTCCAACCGCCGCCGTCACATTCGCCCAGCACAACGCACCTCGTTTCGTCGAAGAGCTGAAGTCCCTCCTGCGCATCCCATCCATTTCCACCTCGCCTGAGCACGCAGCCGACACGCGCCGCGCCGCCGAGTTTGTCGCCGCCGAACTTCGCCGCATCGGCATGCAGAACGTTCGCCTCATCGAGACATCCACTCCCGAGACCGTGATCGCCCCCAGCTCCGGCCCCGCCCAGATTGTTCCCGCGCGCGACGGCCACCCCCTCGTCTATGCCGACCATCTCCACGCCGGGCCCGCGGCCACGACGGTCCTCCTCTACGGCCACTACGACGTGCAGCCTCCCGACCCGCTCGACGAGTGGAAGTCGCCGCCCTTCGAACCCACCGAGCGCGACGGCAATCTCTACGCGCGCGGCGCCGTCGACGACAAGGGCCAGATGTGGATGCACGTCAAAGCCCTCGAATCGCTTCTCGCAAGCAACGCCGGCAAGCTCCCCGTCAACATCCGCGTCATCATCGAGGGCGAAGAGGAGGTCGGCGGAGAGGGAATCGCCGCTTTCGTCCGCGAGCACCCCGACCAACTCGCCGCTAACGTCGCCCTGGTCTCCGACACCGAGATGTTCGCGCCCGATCTGCCCACCCTCTGCGTCGGTCTGCGCGGCATGATCTACACCGAGATCGAGGCCCGCGGCGCACGCTCCGACCTACACTCCGGCATGTACGGCGGCGCCGCCCCCAACCCGTTCTTCGCCCTGGCACAGATCATCGCGCAACTCAAAGACGCCTCCGGCAAAATCCTCATCCCCGGCTTCTACGACAAAGTCGCCAAGCCATCCGCCGACGAACTCAAAGCCTGGAAGGCTCTCCCCTTCGACGAAGAGCACTACCGCGAGACCGAAGTCGGCTCGACCACCCTCACCGGCGAGCCCGGCTACTCCGTCCTCGAGCGTACCTGGGCCCGCCCCACCCTCGAAGTCCACGGCATGCCGGGAGGTTTCATCGGTGCCGGCGCAAAGACTGTCATCCCCGCCCGCGCAGTCGCCAAAGTCTCCATGCGCCTCGTCCCCGACCAGACCCCCGCTGAGTCCTTCGCCCAGTACAAGGCCTTCGTCGGATCGCTCTGCCCCGCGGGAATCACCCTCGAAGTCCGCCTCATCCATGCGGGCGACCCCATCGTCGTCTCCACCGACAACCCCTACGTTCGCACCGCCACAACCGCCATGCATGACGTCTTCAAAACGGACACGGTTTTCATCCGCAGCGGAGGATCCATCCCCATCGTCGGCGACTTCATCCGCGAACTTCACATCCCCACCCTGATGATGGGATTCGGCCTGCCCGACGACAACCTCCACGCCCCCAACGAAAAATTCCACCTCGCAAACTTCCACCGAGGAATCGAATCCATCATCCGCTTCCTCGCAAATGTTGGTGCCTGATGGCTCAGTACGCGCCGTTTCAGGTCGGCGGTTACGTCCTCGCCGGCGGCTGCAGCTCCCGCATGGGCACCGACAAAGCTCTCCTGCAACTCGCCGGCAAGCCGCTAATCCAGCACGCCGTCAGCAAGCTCCGCCGCACCTGCTCCGACGTCCACATCCTCAGCAGCAATCCCGCCCTCGCACCCTACTTCCCACTCGTCCCCGACATCCACCCCAACTGCGGCCCAGTCGGCGGCATGGAAGCCGCGCTGCTTCACTCCCCCTACGACTGGAACCTCTTCCTGGCCGTCGACATGCCATTTCTACCCACGGCCTACATCTGGGGATGGACGCGTCACTGGATGCAGTCCGCAGACGACGGCGCACGCATTCGCATCTTCTCCGACGACGGGCGACCTCACCCCGGCTTCTGCTTCCTGCACAAGGACGTCTTGCCCTTCCTCTCCAAAGCGATCAGCGAGCGGGACCTCAAGCTCATGCGCGTCTTTGAAGCTGCGGGAAGGGAACTGGCTTTGCGCCGTGGATTTCCTCCCGAAGCGGTTCTCTGGAACGCTCCAGCGACAGCAGTGCAAACAACGCAGGGCAAAGAGGGGTTGGCCGAGTGGTGTTCCGTCACCGAGGCGCAGCAGGCCGCAAGCCCCCTCTGGTTCGCCAATCTCAACACTCCCGAGGACTTCGCCCTGGCCGAAACCCACACCGGCGCGCTCGACACCTGATCATCTCGGCGCACTTAAGTAATGCCGCGCGCCCCTTCTTCGCCGCAAGATTTCCTCACGGCGCCTCCGCGCATCGTGCATCATAGAGACACGCCCATGGCAGACCAGGATCCGAAACCAGATTCAACGCCAGACGAACGCTCCGAAGCCGTTGATCACAATCTGGCCCACGAAGCCACGTCTTCCGGGGCTCCGTCGGACGAACACGTCAACCTCCCCGCCGAAGCTTCTACCGAGGCGCAGGAAACCGTGCAGGAGTTCATGGCCGAGGCCGCCCAGCAGAACGTGGCCGCCAACGAAGCCGTCTCGGCAGGAGCCGAAGGATCAGACTCTGAAGGAAAACCTGTCAACGGCGACGGCAAATCCGGCCCCTACATCGCCTTCGAAAATGTCTATAAGTCCTTTGGCAGTCTCGTCGTCCTCGAGGACGTCAGCTTTTCCGTCCAGCCCGGCGAGACCCTATGCATCCTCGGACGCTCCGGCGTCGGCAAGTCCGTCTCCCTCCAGATTCTCATGGGCTTCCTCAGGGCCGACAAGGGCAGAGTCATGGTCGCCGGCGAAGACATCTGTGGATTCAACGAGAAGCAATTGCAGGCCGTCCGCCGCAAGGTCACCATGGTCTTCCAGAACGGCGCGCTCTTTGACTCCATCACCGTCGGCGAAAACGTCGCCTTCCCCCTGCGCGAGCGCCACGACCTCGCCGAGGACCAGATCCAGCAGATCGTCCGTGGAATGCTCGAGATGGTCGGCGTCGCCGGCATGGAGGACCTCCTGCCCTCCGACCTCTCCACCGGCATGAAGCGCTCCGTCGCCATCGCGCGCGCCCTCGCATCCCAGCCCGAGGCTGTCCTCTACGACGAGCCCACAACCATGGTCGATCCGTTGATGGGCCACCTCCTTGGCAGCCTCATCGCACGCCTCAAGACTCAGTTGCATCTAACAAGTATCGTCGTGACCCACGACATGCGCTTCGCCCGCAAATTGGCCGACAGAATCGTCTTCCTTCACGAGGGAGATACCCGCTTCTTCGGCACCGTGGAAGACATGGATCGCAGCGAGGATCCCGTACTCCAGGAGTTTTTAGCTATGGACGCGCTCGTATTACCGGTATAGGCTTTACCATCACCGATTCTGTCACTCCTCCCTGGAATAACGGAAGGTTGTCATGTGTCTTTGGTTTCAGTATTCTCGAAGAAAGACCAGAACCCTGGCATGTTTCACTCCACTGTTCCACTTAGGCGCATCGCTGTCTCTGCGACGCTGCCCTTCCGAAGAAGTAGCTCAACCGTACCAACTCGAGCAGTCGTAAACGCAGTCCCCGCAGGTATGAGTCTCCTCTTTAGAGAACCACCGCACGCGAGTCCGCAAACGTCACAGAAAACTGTGACCTGCTCAAACTGAAGCCGGGTTTTATCCGGCACACAAATTTCGGCGCGCACGATGCGCGTCGTGGGAGTGAGAGAGCCGTTCGCCATGGCGACACCGGATTATCTCGAACAAGTAGTTATTTCAGGCCGCAGACGCAGTGTCGCTGACGGGACGCCGTCCGAGCGTCTTGGGCTCTTATATCGCCCATCTGTCACCAGCCTCATCTGGGCTACCCTCGATCTCTTGACCGTGCTGATCGCCGCACTCGTGGCGCTGCGCTTTCGGGTCGACGTCCCAAGCGACGTGTCTGCAACCTCCGCGCTCCCCTTCCTGGTCCACTCCGCGCATTGGGTCACGTGGACCTATATTGCGTGGTTCGGACTGCTGCTCGTGATTCTCGCGCGGTCCTACGGTCTCTACGGACCCATCCTGAGCCGCAACGGCCTCAATGAACAGCGTATGACCGTTCAGGCAACGCTCACCGCCGGACTTCTGCTCTGCGGCACGCTGTATCTCCGTCGCGCCGAAGGCGTCTCCCGCGAAGTCGTGATCCTGCTCGTGGTTTTTTCCACGATCCTTCTCTGCGTCCGGCGAGCCGTCTGGCGCAAAGTAGTCTACAGCCGCTATCGCGAAGGCCTGGAGACGCGCAATGTCCTCATCGTCGGCGCCGGCCGTGTCGCCCATGCCCTCCGCAATCACCTCGAATCGCTCCGCCACCTCGGCTTCCGCTTCAAGGGCTTCGTCGCCCTCACCGAACGCGAGGCCGAATCCGGCGACGCCGACATCATCGGAGACGTGCGCAACTGCCTCTCTCTCGCCCGCTCCCTCTTCGTCGACGAAATCTTCTTCTCCGTCCCGGCGGAGAAAAAACTTGTCATCGCCCTGGTCGAAGAGGCCCGCGGCCTCGGCATCGACGTCCGCGTCGTGCCCGACCTCTACGACGGCCTCGCATGGAACGCCCCCGTCGAGTACATCGGCCAGTTTCCCACCATCCCATTGCACCGGCGAGATCTCCCCATCGGCGCCTTCCTGATCAAGCGAGCGCTCGACACTACTGGCGCTGCCGTCGCCATGCTGCTCGGAGCGCCGTTCATGCTCCTCCTCGTCGCCGCCGTCAAACTCGACTCGGAAGGCCCCATCTTCTATCGCGCGCAACGCATCGGGCGCAAAGGCCGCACCTTCAACTGCTACAAGTTCCGCACCATGTGCGCCAATGCAGACAAGCTGAAGAAGGATCTGGAACACAAGAACGAGCGCGACGGCATCCTCTTCAAGATCGCCAACGACCCCCGCGTCACCCGCGTCGGCCGCTTCCTGCGCAAGTATTCGCTCGACGAACTCCCCCAGTTCTACAACGTCCTCCGCGGAGACATGAGCCTGGTTGGCCCGCGCCCTCCCATCGCCTCCGAAGTCGAGCAGTATGACCTCTCCCACCTGCGCCGCCTCGACGTCCTCCCCGGAATGACCGGCCTCTGGCAGGTCGAAGCCCGCCAGGATCCATCCTTCGACAGCTACATCTCCCTCGACACCGCCTACGTCGAAAACTGGAGCCTCTGGCTCGACATGAAAATCCTCGCCCGAACCGTAGGCGTAGTCTTCTCCGGCACCGGCTCCTAACCGACTCTGAGGGGTGCCCCATGATCACCGAGCGATCGGCGGTAGCCGATTCGCAAGGTTATCGTGGGCCTACTCTCTTCGCTGACTCTCAAGTCCTGCATCACGCTTCCATCCGTTCGTGCTCTGCCTGAACAAAACGCTGCGAGGCGCCCAGCCCCATAGAAGCGGTAAACTTAAATTCGTGAAGATCGCTCTCGCCCAGATCAACCCGACCGTCGGCGACTTCGCCGGCAACGCCCGCCTCATCCTCGACTTCACCGCGCGTGCCGCCGCCCAGGCCGCCGACCTTGTAGTCTTCCCCGAACTCGCCATCTGCGGCTACCCGCCCGCCGACCTCCTCGAAAAATCCGCCTTCCTCGCCCGCGCTCAGCAGACGCTCGAAGAGATCGCAGCCTCCACCGCCAGCGGCCCCGCAATCCTCTGCGGCATCGCCCTCTCCGCCGAAGGCGACCCCTCCGCAGGCAAGCATGCGCGCAACGTCGCCGCCCTCCTCTCCCACGGCCGCGTCACCTTCCTCCAGCAGAAAATGCTGCTCCCCTTCTACGACGTCTTCGACGAGCAGCGTTACTTCGAGCCCGCCTCCCACCAATCCCTCACCATGCTCGACGGCCAACCCCTCGCCATCACCATCTGCGAGGACGCGTGGAATGACAAGGGCTTCTGGCCGCGCCGCCTCTACGCCGTCGACCCGGTCGACGAACTCATGCGCCAGTGGGCCACCCTGCCCGACCCCATCGCCGTCCACCCGCGCATCATCCTCAACATCTCCGCCTCGCCCTTCTGGTGCGGCAAGCGCGACCTCCGCCGGAACATGCTCGCCGCAATCGCTAGCCGTCACCGTGCCTTCGTCGTCATGGTCAACCAGGTCGGCGGCAACGACTCCCTCATCTTCGACGGCTCCTCCATCGTCCTCGCCCCCAACGGCGAAGTCGCAGCCCGTGCCACCTCCTTCACCGAAGATCTCGTCTTCTTCGACACCGACACATATCACCAATCGGGTGCCCCAGGTTCGAAGCAGGTCTCTCGTGTCGATCCTGAGGCCGTCACCACCGTCGCATGCCACACCGAAGACGAAATCGCCGCCACCTGGCAAGCCCTGGTGCTCGGCACCCGCGACTACGTCCGCAAATGCGGCTTCTCCAAAGCCCTCGTCGGCCTCTCTGGAGGAATCGACTCCGCCCTCGTAGCCGCCATCGCAGTCGAAGCCCTCGGCCCGGAAAACGTCCTCGGCATCGGCATGCCCAGCGAGTTCTCCTCCACCGGCTCCATCGAAGACGCCCGAGCCCTCGCCGCCAACCTCAGCATCCGCTTCGAACTAGTCGCCATCCACGACGTCTTCACGGCATACACGCGCACCCTCGAACCCCTCTTCGCCGGCACTCCCTTCGGCCTCGCAGAAGAAAATCTCCAGTCCCGCATCCGCGGCGCGCTCCTCATGGCGCTCTCCAACAAGTTCGGCGCGCTCGTCCTCACCACCGGCAACAAAAGCGAGATGTCCACCGGCTACTGCACCCTTTACGGAGACATGGTCGGCGCCCTCGCCGTCATCGGCGACGTCTTCAAGACCCGCGTCTACGCGCTCAGCCGCTACGCCAACCGCGACCGCAAAGTCATCCCCCACAACACCATCGCCAAGCCGCCCTCCGCCGAACTCCGTCCCGGCCAGCGCGACACCGACTCACTCCCGCCCTACGACATCCTCGACCCAATTCTGGAAGCCTACGTCGAACGCTACCGCTCCGCCGAACAAATCCTCGCCGAACTTTCAGATTCAGCCCGCACCGCCGCCGGCGACCATATCGACCTCACCCTCATCCGTCGCGTCCTCTCCCTCGTCGAGCGCAGCGAATACAAGCGCCAGCAAGCCGCCCCCGTCCTCAAAGTCACGCAAAAATCCTTCGGCAACGGCCGCCGCTTCCCCATAGCCGTCAAAGTCGAACTCTAACCTCGCAGCTCCGCCGAGCCCATTTGGCCCCTCAATCCGTCTATTGATAGGATTGGTCTAAATAGTTCTCGCAGTACGACGATCTCCGCAACCTAGAAAACACCCGCCACCGCACACAGAAGGAACTCATTGAAGAATCGATACGCAGTCCTGACGGCAGTTCTCGTCCTTTCGCTTACCGCCTCTGTGGCATTCGCCCAGGCCGTCGACGCTCCCGCGGCCCCCGCGCCCCAGGCCGCGCCCCCTTCGGCTCCCGCCGCGCCTGCCGATCCGCTTCCTCCGGCGAACCCGAAGTTCTTTACCGCCGCATCGCCCTCGGTCGATACCGTAAACGCCTTCCTCCACCAGGTCTGGGGCTTTGACACCAACCGCCTCTACCGCGTGATGGCCATCCAGAACACCCCCGCGCCCGGCGTCACCAAAGTCGTCATCTTCGTCACCAGCAAGGCTTCGGACGCCAAGGTCCAGGCTGCCACCTTCTACGTCACCCCCGACGGCAAGCACGCTATCGGCGAGGGTGCCGGCGTCGTCCCCTTCGGCGCAACCCCCTTCGCCGCCACCCGCGACCTGCTCAAGGCACGCGTCGACGGAGCCAGCCGTGGAGCCGCCAGCAAGGATCTCGAACTCGTCGAATTCGCCGATCTCCAATGCCCGCACTGCAAGGAAGCCCAATCCACCATGGATCAGATCGTCAAGGACTTCCCCAACGCCCACGTAGTCTTCCAACTCTTCCCGCTGGTTGACATTCATCCTTCCGCCTTCAAGGCCGCCGCCTACGGAGTCTGCGCCCAGAAGCAGTCGAATGAAGCCTTCTTCAAGTACGCCGACGGCGTCTTCGACACGCAGGGAGGACTAGCAGCGAACACGGAAGACACCCTCCTGAAGGCCGCCGCCATGCGCGCAGGCCTCGACGGCGCAGCCATCGCCGCCTGCGCTGAAACCCAGGCCATCAAGGACATCGTCAAAGCCGACATCAAGCTCGCCGAGGACGCCGGAGTCGAGCAAACCCCTCTGCTCTCGGTCAATGGCCGCCTGCTCCCCCTCACCGGCGTCTCGTATGACGGGCTCAAGCAGATGATCCAGTTCCAGGCCACGCTCGACGGCGTCAACTCCGGCGCAACCGCCGAAACCCTCGCCCCCAAGCCACAGCAGCCCACCCTCCAAACCCTGCCAAAGTAGCCATTGGGTGCCCCATGATCACCGAGCCCGAAACCGGGGTCCCCGGCGAGCGCACCTGCTCGCTGGGGTGGGAACGGGCGAGGTTATCGTGGGGTTACTCACTTCGTCGCACCACCAAAGCGGTATAGACGCCCCTCACCGCCCCGACTATGCTCCGCTCAGGATGCTCGCCCTCAAATCACTTGTCCGCTGGTCTTACGCCCTCACTGCGATGTTTCTGTTTCCAATCGCCATCGTCGTCATGGTCCGTCTGGTGCGTGTCAAGTCCGTCGCCTCTCCACTCCTCTCCTTCGGCATCCTTGCGAGCCTGCTCGCCGTCGGGCTGCTCTCTGCCATGGCCTGCTGGACGACCCGCAAGCCCACCGCCTCCCGCAGCCCCTGGGCGATCGCCGCAAGCTGCGTCTACCTGGCCAGCGGTCTCCTCTTCCTCGGCAGCAGCCGCCACCTCACCCTCGCCAACTCCGAGTTTCTTCTTATTGTTGCTGGCGTCGGCGGCCTGATCGTCTTATCCCGCGGCACAACGACGCCCGCCCCAGCCGCCGCCCCCGTCAAACGCACTCCAGTCCCCGGCGACCGCACCAGCCTCTGGTTCGACCGGATGTCCACCATCATCTTCATCATCGCGACCTGGAAGGTCATGGAAGCCTGGTATCCGTGGGCCCGCGCTCACCATCTGCACGCCTACACCGGCCTGCCCTTACTGCTCCTCATCGCCGTGGTAGCCCTCGTCACCGCCGTTCTGCACGAGTGCGGTCACGCCCTCGCAGCCTGTGCCTTCGGGATGAAGTTGCTCGGCTTCAACGCCGGCCCGTTCCAGTGGCGCAAACAGGAAGGGAAGTGGAAGCTCCAGTTCAAGACCTCCGGCATCGTGGGTGGGTCGGTCCACATCCTGCCCTCCCACCCGGATCAGCCTGCCTGGCACGACATCTGCATGGTTGCCGCTGGTCCCCTCGTCAATATCTGCACGGGCCCGGTCTTTCTCTGGGCCGCTCTCCACGCCCAGGGCACACCCTGGCAGCCGGTCTGGTTCTTCCTCGCGCTCATGGCCTCCTTCTCCCTCCTGGTCGCTGCCTTCAACCTCTTCCCCTTCCGGTCGGCAACTGGCTCCTACTCCGACGGCGCCAGAATCCTGCAACTCCTCACCAACAGCCCCGTCGTCGAACTCCAGCGCGCCATGCGCCGCCTCCAGTCCTCCGTAGACCAAACCTCAACCCCGCAGCCAGCACGCGCCTAAGCTCCAAACTCCGGCTCTGCGCCGGAGCGGCTTCAGAGCCTCCGGAGAAATTGGTTCTGTAAGATAGGCCCGGACTTTAGTCCCGGCATCTCGAGCGCAGAATCAATACAGGGCTTTAGAGGATGATGAAAAAGGCGACGATTTGAAAGGGCGCGACTTCAGTCGCGCCATAAACGCTTTCTCTTCAAGGTGGCTTTAGCCACTGAGGGAATCTCCGCGTGGGGTAGGCGACTCTTTCAGCACCCTCTTTAGCCCCCCGGACGTGCCTTCTTAGTGCTGCGATGCTCCCGCCTTTCGGATTAGCGCGGGGCTTCAGCCCCACGAATAAGGTCAATAGAATCAAGGGCTTTAGCCCCGGGCACTTTTGAACCGCTGAAAATGGGCCAAACTCGCGTGTCAAGCCCCCAAACGACCTAACTCTATGACCCACAAGGAAATAGAGTTGGCATACTAGATATGGTTCAGGGTGTATAATTAAACTAGTAATCAAATAAGAAAGGCCTGGCCACCGCGCCAGGCCTTCTGCGTTTAACGCCGCAAGTTCAGGAACCAGAAGTCCTTATGTTTGAGGATTTTAGGAGTAACCCCAATGAAATGAGGATTTTACCGGTAACCAGCGTCTGTAAGCCTCAAAGAATCAGAAATTTACGCCACAAGATACCCCGCGGTAAAAAAATACTTCATGCAATGTAAATGAACCGAATCAGGAACAGCACCGCCAGCAGGTAGAGCATCCAGTGTTGCCGACGCCCGCGCCCGGTCGCCAACTCCAGCACCGCAAAGCTGATCAGCCCAAACGAAAGCCCGGTCGCAATCGAGTAGGTCAGCGGAATGATGATGATGGTCAGGAAGCCCGGAATGGCAACCCGCGGCTCGTGCCAATCGGAGCATAGGTTGTGCAGACTCGCAGTAAATTGAAATGGATGGAGATGTGTGGAGTAAGTACAGCATATCGCGAGAGGATGTCCCATGCACTCGATGACAGCAGATGAAGTAAAGAAAATCCTGGGCCTCGTACCGCATCCCCGCGAGGGCGGTTGCTACGTCCGCACCTACGAGTCAGGCGAGATGCTGCTGCCAATCGCGTTCGCCGCCGGCCGCTATCCCAGCGCGCGCCACACCGGCACCGCAATCTACTATCTGCTCGAGCCCGGCACCTTCAGCGAGATGCATCGCCTCAAGTCCGACGAGATATTCCACTTCTACGCCGGCGACGCGGTAGAGATGCTGCAACTGCACGCGGACGGCAGCGGAAGCATCGTCCGCATCGGCAACCGCCTCACTCAGGGTGAGCGTCCACAGGTAGTCGTTTCGCGCGACGTCTGGCAGGGCTCGCAGCTCGCGCCCGGCGGTGCGTGGGCGCTGCTCGGATGCACGGTCAGCCCAGGCTTCGAGTTCGAAGACTACGAGACCGCCACACGAGAACAACTCAGCGCCAGTTGGCCGGCGTTCACGCAGCTCGTCTAGCAACTCACGCGCCCCTCGCCCGAAGCCTGAGCAGGCCGCCGCCGCTGCGGTAGTGATGCTCCAATAGCCCGCATTTCATCGACAGCCCGCGGCTTCGCGGCTGCTTCCGTCCGCTCCGTGCTAGCGCAGGCACCGCAGCCGCACGTTACCAACGTAAGGCAATGTCGACAGCACCCTCATGCTTTCGACAGTTCTCCCGATAGGTCAATCAAAGCTCACATCGAATCGGGAGTGGTCGAATGACACTCGCGGACTCGGGGCCTACACGAAGCACAACAGGAGAAAGATCAATGAAGAAGAACATCAAAAATGCGTTTGTCGCCTTCATGAAGGACGAGTCGGGCCAGGACCTGATCGAATACGCCCTGGTTGCGGGTTTGATCGGCCTCGGCGCAGTTGCTGCCATGACCGGCCTCTCCGGCAAGATCGGCAATGCTTTCAACTCGGTCGGCAACAACCTGACGAATAACATCTAGCTCGCTTGAGACAAGCGACTACGTGACGCGCGGGAAAACGGAGGCTGCGGGCGGTGATGCGGCGCTATTCGACGCGCTGTCTCGCCGCTCAGCACCCACGTCGACCACCAGCGGCCGCGCGCCACGGCCACACCACGTCTTCCAACCCTGTAAGAAAACAACGGGAAAGAGAGCTAATGATGAAGGAAACGACACTTATGTTGATCGCCCTTATCCAAGACGAATCGGGCCAGGACCTAATTGAATACGCTCTGGTGGCGGGTTTGATCGGACTCGGTGCAGTGGCCGCCATGACCGGCCTCTCCAGCACAATCGGTAACGCTTTCAGCTCTGTCGGCAATTCTCTGGCGAATTCCGTCTAGTCAACTCGTACGAAGACCCAGGTGAGTTAAGCATGGACGCTCAACGGCAGCAAATCCTATTTGCGGGAGCTTCGCTTCTATGCGCCAGCCTGGGTTCGATTCGGGACGTCCGTGAGCGCAGGATTCCGAACAGCCTTACCTTCCCGGCGATTGCTGCCGGTCTCATCGCGCACACCGTCGCTAACGGCTGGCTTGGACTGGGAGATTCCGCGCTGGCCGGACTCATCGCCGGCGGCATGTTCCTGGTCTTCTTCGTGGCGGGAGGCATGGGCGCGGGCGATGTCAAACTCATGACCGCGGTTGGATGCATCGCGGGCTTGCCCTCGTTGCACATGGTCGTGATCGCAACCGCAATAGCGGGTGCGGCTTTTGCGCTTGCTGTCAGCTTCCATCACGGGCGACTGCGCGAGACGCTTCGCAATGTTGGCGCGCTGCTTCTGTATCATGGCCGTCGCGGCCTCGAGCCGCACCCGGATCTGAATCTGTCCAACGCGGAGGCGCTTCGCCTGCCGTTTGCACTGCCCATCGCAGCCGGATGTCTCTTCACCGTCTGCACCTTGGTCTGGGAGGCGCGTTCATGAACCCGAAGCGTATCCTCATAGCTCTCACGCTCGCGCTTTTTGTCTCCGGCCTGTCGACTTGGATTGTCTCCAGGAGGCTGACTGCACCGCCGGCGTTGCCGAGGCCTGTGGACGTCACCTATGCTGCGCCATCGCGTGTTCTTCAGGCTGGCGAAGTGCTCAGTGCCGACAACACCGAACTCGTCGCCTGGCCTGGCACGATCCCCATCGACGGAGCTTTCGCGCGAATCCCCGACGTGATTGGCCGCGTGGTTCTCTTCCCGCTCGCCAAGAGCCAGCCAATTCTCGATCGCGACCTTTCTGCTGCGGGCTCCGGCACCGGTCTCGCCAGCAAGATCCCCGACGGCATGCGTGCGGTCGCGCTGCGCTCCGACGAAGTCGTCGGTGTCGCCGGGTTTCTTGTTCCCGGCTCTCACCTCGATGTCCTTGTGACTTACCGCTCGGACCGTTCTCCCGAACCCCTCACGGCCACGGTCCTGCAGAACGCGGTCGTCATCGCCGTCGGTCACCAGATTGAGCCCGACCCCGCAGGCAAGACATCGGACGCCACCGTCGTTACGCTTCTGCTGACTCCCGAGGAGTCGCAACGCGCCGTCCTGGCGAGTAACCAAGGCGCGATCCACTTCGTCCTGCGCAACGGCGGAGACGCGAGCCTTAGCGGTAACGCCCCGACCCTGCTCTCGCAACTCGCCAGCAACCGCCCAACCGCACCGGCACGCACAATTGTCCGACCGACAGCCCCAGCGATTCCAGCAGCCCCCAAGCGCCACGAGATTGAAACCGTCCTTGGCGGCGGCCCAGCCGATGCGCGATTGACAGGATCACTGAATGGAGGCGCCGGACAATGATTCTCCACAATCCAGCCCGGCGCAACCCAACTCGCCTCGTATCGATTGCGGCCCTGTTGCTCACGAGTTTGTGCGGGGTGTGTCAGGAACCCGCAGAGGCTCAGGATGCAGTCAACCAGCCGCCTGCCATCCACTCCGCGGCTGCGAGCGACGTGGTCCACATCACCGTCGGTCGCTCCGTCGTCCTCACTTCGGTCACTTCGCTGCGCCGTGTTTATGTTGGCAACCCCGCTGTGCTTCAGACCTTCACTTCGG
Organism: Granulicella sp.; assembly: GCA_003133205.1. The sequence goes on from PKWK01000284.1 coordinate 18,237, forward strand.
GCTCCAACGAGGTCGTGCTGACGGCGAAGGCCGCGGGCGTCAGCAGCATGGTGCTGTGGGACGAAGTGGGCGGCCATCGCCTCTACGCAATCTCCGCGGACGTTGATCCCGAAGCTCTCCGCGCCTCGCTCGAACAGGCGTTTCCTGGCTCCTCTATCCACGCCGAGGCAGGCGAAGGCAAGATCGTCCTGACCGGATCGGTCGCAACCGAGGCTGCGTCCGAAGCAGCGCTCAAGATGGCCTCGCTCTATACGAAGGACGTCGTCAACTCGCTTCACATCGTCCCCGTGCACGGCAAGCAAGTGCAACTCAAGCTCCGCATCGTGGAGGTAGACCGCACTCGCCTCGAACAGCTAGGCATCAACATCTTCGCCAATGGCCGGACGGCGGTCGCAACCACGACCGGACAGTTCGGCAGCCCCGCTACCGGCAGTGGCTCGTCTCTCAGTGTCAGCAACCCGCTCAACCTTTTTCTCTACAACGCCAAGCTCGACGTTGGGCTCACCGTGCAAGACCTCGAGCAGAAGCAGATCCTCCAGGTGCTTGCCGAGCCCACGATTACCACGCTGAGCGGTTTGCCGGCGCGCTTCCTCTCCGGCGGCGAGTTCCCCTTTCCCGTGGTGCAGGGTGGCACGGGGAACTCAACCGCGATCAGCATCCAATTCCGTCCCTACGGCGTCAAGGTCGACTTCACGCCAACCGTCAACCCGGACGGCTCCATCCGGCTCAAGCTGTCGCCTGAGGTCAGCACGCTGGACTACAGCAACGCCGTCACCATCTCCGGCTTTACGATTCCAGCGCTCTCCACGCGACGAGCAGAGACCGAAGTTGAGATCCAGGACGGCCAGAGCTTCATCGTCTCCGGTCTGCTCGACCACCGGACCACCGAGATTATGAGCAAGGTTCCGGGCATCGCCAGCGTCCCTATCCTCGGCCAGCTCTTCCGGTCGAAGAACTCCAGTCACTCTGTCGTTGAACTGGTCATCATCGTCACCGCTAACGTGGTCGATCCTTTAGACTCCAACGCGAAGTCGAGCCCGAGCGAGCCGAAGTTCATTGTGCCCAACCTCGACACCGATGCCTTCGATGCGTCTGCACAGGGTAAGTCCGGAGCACACATGCCCGCGTCAACGCCGCAGCCCCAAGCCGCAACTCAGATTCGGCCGGACCGCCAATGACCAACGATATGAACTCCCCGGAGCGGCCAAGCCAGGCCATCTTCAGCGTCTGCCTGGATGAGGCCGAGGTCAACGCCGCAATGGCCGCGTCGTTCAAAATCAATGGAGCCCACTTCGCAGGCGAGTTCCGCGATTACATCACCTCAGACAAGCGCCCGCAGTTCTCTCCACCGCTGAAGAACGCGGCTGCCTGCGTCGCCCTCATCGACTTCGACCGCGACCCTGAACTGGCTCTCGAGACGACCGAGCGACTGCATCAGATATTCCTTAAGAAGATCAGCATCGTCGGCATAGGCGCGCAGCTTGACGCAGGCATTCTGCTGCGCGCGGTCCGCAACGGATGCACGGAGTTCCTGACCAAGCCGCTCGATCCGGCCGATCTTGGCGCAGCGCTGAATCGCTTCCATGCTGCCATGGCGGTCGATCCCCACGCGCAAAGCGGCATCGGGCGCGTCATCGCCTTCTTCGGCGCCAAGGGCGGCGTGGGAACCACCATGCTCGCGGTGCATCTCGCCACTCACCTGGTTCGCCAGCACGGCAAGAAGACGCTGCTCATCGACCACAAGCCGCAGTTGGGGCACGTCGCTTTGTACCTCGGTCTCAAGGACACGCAGTACCACTTCGACGAACTGCTGCGCAACGCCGATCGGCTCGACTCCGAACTACTCAATGGCTTTGTGGTCCGCCACAGAAGCGGCCTCGACGTCATCGCATCTCCCGAGATGTCCGGAGGGCCGCATGAGCCGAAGAGCGACCAGTTCGAGCACGTCATGGATTTCCTCCGACGCGAATACGACTACGTTCTCATCGATTCGTCGGTCGTTTTCCAGGATTCCAAGAACTCCATCATTGACCAATCCGACGAGGTCTATATTGTCTCGACGCCGGACGTCGCTGCGCTGCGCGACCTGGCGCGCCTGGTCGAGAATCTCTCGCTCAGCGAGTCCGCCACCAGCAAGCTCCACGTCGTGGTCAACCGCTCCACCGCAACCGATTCCATCACCTCCGAGCAGATCGAGAAAGCCGTCCGCTTCCCGATTTCTATCTCGGTTCCCAATAACTACTTTGAGTTGCTTCGTGCCATCAACGATGGTGAGCCGATCCCGCCGCAGCGCCGCTCCGAGTTCAACCAGGCGGTCGCTCGCTGGGCCAACCGCATCGTTCACGGCGTTGGCGGTCCGAAGCCTGCGGCACAGAAAAAGGGGTTGTTTGCCTTCCTGCGTTGAAAGCCGCCCCGGTACATCGCTCTAAGAGATTGAGGTGCTCGCTATGTCCGAAGTATCGATGTACATGACTGCCCTGACCCGCGTCGCGGTAGCCACTGAAGTTCGTGTCACCCTCGGTGAAGCAGCGCGCAACGCGCTCAAGACCTCCGTTCACCACGAGCTAATCCGCCGCATGGACCTGGAGAAGCTTGCTGCCATCCAGGCTGACGAACGCGACGGACGCCAGCGACTGCTCGCCATCATTCTCCAACTCATCGGCGAACAAAACGCCCCACTCAGCGCGCCGGATCGCGACCATCTCGCGCACGACATTCTCGACGAAGTATTCGGCCTCGGCCCGCTCGAGCCGCTGCTGCACGACCCCACCGTGAATGACATTCTCGTCAACACCTACAAAACCGTCTACGTGGAACGGCGCGGCGTAATCGAGAAGACCAACATCGTCTTCAAGGATGAGGCCCACCTGATGCATATCATCGACAAGATTGTATTCGCGGTTGGCCGCCGCATCGATGAGTCTTCGCCCATGGTGGATGCCCGCCTGCTCGACGGATCACGCGTCAACATCGTTATTCCGCCGCTCGCGGTGGATGGTCCGCTGCTCTCGATACGTCGCTTCGGCGCCGTCCCGCTCACCGCCGACGATCTGCTGCGCCACCGCGCCCTGACTCCGCAGATGCTCGAAATCCTGCGCAGCGCAGTCCGCGCTCGCCTCAACATCGTCGTCTCGGGAGGCACCGGCTCCGGCAAGACCACGCTGCTCAATGTACTCTCTGGATTCATCTCCGCTGCGGAGCGCATCGTCACCATCGAAGACTCCGCCGAACTCCAGATCAAACAGGAACACGTCGCGCGCCTCGAGTGCCGGCCGCCCAACCTCGAAGGCAAAGGCGCCGTCCGCCAGCGCGAACTCGTCATCAACGCGCTCCGCATGCGCCCCGATCGAATCATCCTCGGCGAGGTTCGAGGGGAAGAGGCGCTCGACATGCTACAGGCCATGAATACAGGCCACGACGGATCCATCACCACCGTTCACGCTAACAATCCCCGCGATGCCATCGCCCGCATCGAAACGATGGCGATGATGGGATCGGTCTCGCTGCCCGAGAAGGCTATCCGCGCCCAGATCGCTTCGGCCGTTGATCTCATCGTCCAGGTCTCGCGCATGAGTGACGGGAGCCGTCGCGTCACCCACATCAGCGAGATCACCGGAACCACCGGAGATATCGTGAGCCTTCAGGACATCTACGTCTTTGAGAAACTCGGGCTTGGGCCCAGCGGCAACGTCAAAGGCCGCTTCTACTCCACCGGCATCGTGCCCAAGTTCAGCGAACGTCTCAAGGCCGCCGGTATCCCGCTTGGCCTCAACCTGCTCGACCATTCCGTCGAAGTGTAGAGAAGGAATCGCTCCCAGTGAACGCTCTCACAATCACGTTTTTCGGTGTCCTGGCGCTCAGCTTCGCCGTTTTCATGGTCTTCACGCGGCCAGCGTCGAGCAAGTCCACCCGGCAGCGGCTCGTCGTCATCCAGGATTCGGTTCGGCCCCACAATGCAGGCGCCTATGGAACGGAACTGGAGGCGGCGGAGCAACTGGATCATTCCACCCGTCTCGGCGTCTTTCTCGAGCGCTACCGCCTCGCGAAAAATCTCAACGTGCTCCTCATCCACGCAGACAGCAGCCTGGGCGTGGGCGGCACCGTTCTCGCCAGTGCGGGCGCTGCACTCAGTTGCGGCTTGCTGAGCTTCCTCTGCCTTCAGTCGCTGCTGCTCGGCGTCGTCGCGGCTCTTGCCGGCTCCGCCATCCCCTATGGCCTGCTTCGGCTCAAATGAGGCCGCCGTCTCAAGGCGTTCAATACAGCCCTGCCCGATGCCATCGACCTCATGGCCCGTTCGCTCCTCGCCGGCCACTCCATGGGTTCCTCCATCGAACTGATCGCCGAGCAATCGCCCGAGCCGCTCGCCTCTGAGTTCGTCCAGGTTTTCCAACAGCAGAGGCTGGGCCTTCACTTCCGCGATGCCCTGCTGCAGATGGGCACACGCGTTCCTTCGAGGGATCTGCAGTTTCTCATCACTGCCATCCTCGTCCAGAAGGAGACGGGAGGTGATCTGACCGAGATCCTCGATCGCGCCTCGCACGTCATCCGCGAACGTGTCCGCATCGAAGGCGAAGTCCGAACCCACACCGCGCAGGGGCGTCTCACCGGCTGGATACTCGCGTTGCTCCCAGTCGTCATGCTCGCGCTGATCAACCTTCTCAGCCCCGGATACTCCGGCATCCTCTTCCACGATCCCGTTGGGCAGAAGCTACTCTACGCCGGGGGGACCTTCATCATCCTCGGAGGCCTCATCATTCGCAAGATCGTCGATGTCCAGGTCTAACCATCCACTATGAACCATCTCTTCTACATCACCTTCGGCGTAACGATTTTCTCCACTCTCGCGCTGGTTGTCGCGTTTCTTTCCACCCGCACCTCGCGCGCGACCATGCAGCGAATCCGTGAGGTCACGCACCGCGGCAGAAGCTACCGGCGAGACGCACCAGTGGCCATGGATGCAGGACGCAGGCTCTTTACGATCATGCACTGGGTCCGCGCGCGCATCGGCCTGACGGATGAGGCAAACCTCCCTGAGCGCCTGGCCAATGCCGGATTTCGCGGCACCTTTCCAGCCGACGTTTACAACGCAGCGCGCATCCTTTGTCCCGTGCTCGCGCTCGCCGTCGCTTTCTTCATTCCATGGAGCCGTACGTTCTGGATCATCGCGCTTCCTGCCGCCGGCTTCATCGCGCCCAACATTGTGCTGACCCGCCTGATCAAGCGCCGTCGCGAAAAGGTGCGCAGGAGCATCCCCGACGCCATCGACCTTCTCGTTATCTGCGTAGACGCCGGTCTCGGAATCGACCAGGCGCTGCTCCGAGTCGGCCAGGAGCTAGGCATCAGCCATCCACAGATCACAGAGGAACTGCTCCAGATCAATCGCGAGCAGCGCGCCGGGAAGCCCCGCATTCAGGCTTGGGCCGATATGGCCACCCGCAGCGAACTCGCCGACATCGACTCCTTCGCCAGCATGCTGCTTCAGACCGAGCGCTTCGGAACACCGATCGCCCGCGCCCTCAGCAGTTTCGCGGACAACATCCGTCTCAAGCGCCGTCAACTGGCGGAACAGATGGCGGCAAAGACAACCATCAAGATTATCTTTCCGCTCGTCTTCTTTATCTTCCCGAGCATATTCATCGTCATGCTCGGCCCCGCGGCGCTCAGCATCATCCGCGGCATGTCGGTCATGGGCCAGTAACCGGCTTGGCTTTGGGATGGAACGCAGGCGCGTCGCTAATCAATGAAGCGGCTAGTGATGTTGGCATAGGCGTCGATTCGGCGGTCGCGGAGGAAGGGCCAGTGCTGGCGGGTGGTTTCGACCAGGGTGGGGTCGCGGTCGGCGATGAGGATTTCTTCCTTGTCGTGGGAAGCCTGCGCGAGGATTCGGCCGAATGGATCAGCGATGAAGCTGCCGCCCCAGAATTCGAGGCCGGAGGCGGCGGTGTGGTCGCCGGGTCCTTCGATCGTGATTCCATCATGGATGACATCGCCATGCTCATGGCCGACGCGGTTGACGGCGGCGACGAAGACTCCATTGGCGATCGCGTGTGCGCGCTGCATGGTCTGCCAGGCTGAATACTGGGCTTCGCCGAACTCGGCCTTCTCGCTCGGATGCCAGCCGATGGCAGTCGGATAGAAGATGGTTTGCGCGCCGCTGAGGGCGGTCAGGCGTGCGGCCTCGGGGTACCACTGATCCCAGCAGATGAGTGTGCCGACGCTGCCATGACTCGTGCCGACGGCCTTGAAGCCGAGGTCGCCCGGTGTGAAGTAGAACTTCTCGTAATAGAGGGGATCGTCGGGGATGTGCATCTTGCGGTAGATACCGGCGATGTTGTCAGGAGTATCGCTCGCGTGATCCAGCACGGCGGCGGTGTTGTGGTAGAGACCAGCGGCGCGGCGCTCGAAGAGGCTCGCGATCAGGGTGATTTTCTCCTCGCGGACGATGGCGGCGAGGCGTGCGGTGCTGGGGCCGGGAATCGACTCGGCGAGGGCGAACAGCGCGTGGTCCTCGCGCTGACAGAAGTACTGGGCGCGAAAGAGTTCGGGCAGGCAGATGAGCTGTGCGCCAGCGCGGGCAGCCTCGCGCACGAGGTCGGCGGCGTGGTCGAGATTCTGCGCGGTGGAGGGGGCGCAGGCCATTTGGATGAGAGCGACGCGGGTTGCGGGTGCCGATACTGCAGTGGGTGCTGACATTGCGGGAACTCCAGGGGCAACGGAAAAGGCGCCGGCGATTGCCAGCGCCTCCCTTATCTTCTCAGGTTCAGTTTACTTGTCGTCGAAGAGGAGGATGGCTCCGGCGATGGTGGTGGTCCAGCGGCCGTTCTTGTCGCCGACTGCGGACTGGGTAACGTTGGCGGTGCGGACGATCTTGTTGGAGATGCGATAAATCTCTTTCTTCTCGTCCCAACTCTTGTCGGGGTCGAAGTCGACGTCGAGGGTGGTAGCGAGCATCTCGGCAGCGAGTTCTTCCGCGTAGTCGCCGGCCTGATCCTCGGTCTCGCCGAAGCTGTGGTGCTCGGAGAGGTAGCCGTAGGTGTTGCGGTCGGTTGGAATGGCGACGCCGATGCTGGAGACGACCAGGCGGTGAGCTTCGCGCGTGGAGTTCTCAGCGATCACAGCGAAGACCACTTCGCCCGGGTTGAGGTACTTGAGCCCTTCCTTGCGCGGAATCAGCTTGCACTGAGGCGGGAAGATCGAAGAGACGCGGACGAGATTTTGTGCGGCGATGCCTGCATCGCGGAGAGCAAGCTCGAAAGAGGTAAGACGTTCTTTATGCTTGCCTACGCCCTTGGTGAAAAAAAGGCGCGTAGGGACCATGTTCATGCCCAATTGGAAGACCCTCCGGAGGGATTGCAAGATGCGGCAACCGGCGGTATTTTGCACAGGTTGCCAAGCTATAGACATTGTCAAACTTATCACAGGGGGGACGGTCGATGTGTGAATAGCGATGCGGAGGAGCTGCGCCAACGGCATTGGGGTTTAGGGTGGCCCATTCCTTAATCCGCTCAAGCGCGCGGGGCCACATCTCAGCATTGAGGTTTGGGGCGTTGCGCCATTTGCTCCGAAAAAGTTGCAAAGATGGCTCTTATGTTGTCAATCTGACCGCAGCCGGGACGAAATCTCTGTTATTTTTGTGACGCACGCGACTGCTGTTCTCGGGCTCTCTGAAACTCACCTGACCTGATGATTCAGGGGAATGCGAGACGCAGCCGGCGCGTCAATCTGATTCCCAATTTTGTGAGGAGTGTCATGTCGAGCGAATATCGTGATTTTCTGGAACTTTCTTATTCGGAGCTGGAAGACCTCAACCTGATGGCGAAGGAGCAGCGCAGGAAGCGCGTGGCGCCCGATGTCATCCAGGAAGAGCGGTTGAAGTATCTCACCGACGAGCCGCGCATCAAGGCAGTCACCGTGCTGTTCAGCGACCTGGAAGGCCGGCTGCACATGCTCGACTACGACAAGAAATTTCTCGTGAAGAGCTGGGACAACCTCACCTTCGACGGGTCTTCGATCCGCGGCTTTACAGCGCAGAAGGAGAGCGATCTCCGCCTGGCGATCGACTGGGGCGCGTTCTACTGGGCGCCGGCGGACGTATTTGGGCCGGGCAAGGTGCTGGTATTCGGCGATGTGATCGAGAAGAACGGCGGAACGTATAGCGCGGACATCCGCGGCGTGCTGAAGCAGTTCTCGCAGGAGATGTTCGACAAGAACGGCTACACGCTGAACGCGGCGAACGAGATCGAAGGCTTCCTCTTTGACGGGATCAATGCAGAGCGCACGTATCACGAGACCGGCGAGTTTGAGTATGTGAACACGGGCGGCTACTATCACTCGCTGCCTGGCGATCCGCTGCGTGAGTTTATCGACGCGGCCGCTGAGGTGCAGCGGGCCATGGGATTTCAGAACGAGAAGGACCATCCTGAGGTCGCGCCGTCGCAGTTCGAGATCAACTACGGATACGGCGAAGTGGTGGCGGCTGCGGATCAGATCCAGCTCTACAAGCTGATCTGCAGGACAGTCGCGACGCAGATGGGGATGACGGCGAGCTTCCTCCCGAAGCCGGTCGTTGGAGTAAACGGCAGCGGCATGCACACCAACGTTTCGGTCTCCAAGGGCTCGAAGAATCTGTTCTGGAACCCGAAGGGCGAAGAGAAAATCTCGCGCACAGCCTGGCAGTTCGTGGATCGGATCTTGACCCATGGTCTCGATCTCTGCCTGCTGATGAATGCGAGCGTGAACTCTTATCGTCGGCTGGATCCGCACTTTGAGGCGCCGAACCAACTCAACGCTTCGGCCGTCAACCGCGGCGCGATGGTTCGCATTCCGATCGGGAACGAGAAGTCCTCGCGCATTGAGGTGCGAGCGGTTGCACCGGATGCGAACCCCTACCTGGTGCTCTATTCGATCTTCA
>PKWK01000293.1 GCA_003133205.1 Granulicella sp.
TGAACTCGCCGTTCTTCTTGGTCTCCTTGACGGCTGTCTCAGCCAGCAGTTCGAGGAAGCCGGCGGTCTGCTTGTTGGTCAATTCGAGCTTCTCTGCCAGTGCGCGTACCAGCGCGGTCTTGGTCATACCTTTTGCCATGTGTGTTGCTCCTTGATTCCAAGTTGGTGGTTCCGGATCGTGCTGCGAGTGCATTGAGGTGCCGGTCCGTTTGCCTGACCCGCCGCGTTGAACCGTCACCAGTGTCGTTCTGTGCCGCTCCCAGGTCATCCCATGCTGCGAAATCACCGGTGTTTATGCGGGTCCAGGAAACGTACCGCAATTCACCTTCGACCATTCGAGTTCCTTTGTCAATGGGTTTTATGCGGTTTCCACAGTTATTTTGCCGTTTTCTTCGGGTTTTGTGCCTTTTTTGGAACAAATGCAGGAATTTGTGCGGATTTTGCAGGCCGGGCCGAAGAGATCGCGCGGTTGAGGAGGTGGACGATGGGGGCAGCAAGGGCGAAGCGCGAGGCGATATCGCGCAGCAGCGTGGGCCGGGTTGCGCGCTCGGCGGGAAGCGTGGTGGAGACGCCCCACTGGCGGCAGAGCAGGAGGTCGAGCGCTGGCGAGTCCGCGGAGAAGCCGTGCGGCGGCCGGGTGAGGCGATTGCCCTCGAACTCACTCATGGCGGCGCGCAGCTTGCGACCGGCGAGGAGGGCGCGCAGCTCGGCGTGGTGATCGAGCAGGTAGCGGCGAATGGCGAGCGTCTGCTCGGGGGTGGGCATGTAGGCGCCGGCGGCGATGATGGTCTCGGTCGGGCTGACATGGAAGTAGAAGCCTGCGCCAGAGGTCTTCTCCATTCCGGCATGGGCCCACCAGGCGGCAACGTGGGTCTTGTAGGGGCGCTTGTCAGCGGCAAAGCGTGTGTCGCGGTAGATGCGGAAGAGGCACTTCGGCGCCGGGCGGACGTGGTCGGGCGCGAAGGCGGCGAGGGCGTGGTTCACCTCCTCGATGAGCGCGAGCATGGGGGCCTTGAGCTCGCGCTGGTAGATGGCCTTGCGCGGGTCGAACCAGGCGCGGTCGTTGTGGCGCGCAAGCCCGCGCAGAAACTTGAGGGCCTCCGGGTTGAAGCGCGTCGCCATTCTCGTTCCTCGTGAATCTATCTTGCGAGTGGTAGGTCCATCTTCTCACTTTGAACCGGTGCCGCAGAAACTGTGAGGCGGCACTATGATGTACGGTGTGCGCGAACATCTGGCCAGTCTCGTGGAAGAGTTCCGCCGGCACGCCTCGGAGACGGCGGTGGTGGCGCATCGCGGCAACCGGCGGTATGCGACGACCTACGGGGAGCTGGCCGGGATTGCGGGGCGCTTCGCGGCGGAGCTGGAGCGGCGCGGCGTTGCGCCGGGCGAGCGCGTGGTGCTGTGGGGTGAGAACTCGGCGGAGTGGATTGGGGTCTTCTTCGGCTGCCTGCTGCGCGGAGTGATTGCGGTGCCGCTGGACGCCGTGGGCTCGAGCGGGTTTGCAGGCCGCGTGGTGAAGGACGTTGCGCCAAGGCTGATCGTGGGCGATGTGCGGCTGCTGGCGACGCTGCGAAAACAGGAAACAGAAAATGCGGTGAAGGATGCGGCCCCGGCGATTCCTGATTGCTTACCGCTGGCGGGTATTGCTGCGCACCTTCCCACCGAGCCGCTGTTCGATGTCAGCGAGGCGGTCAACCGGGAGACGGCATTTCAGATCGTCTTCACCTCGGGGACGACCTCGGAGCCGCGCGGCATCGTTCACACGCATCGCAATGTGCTGGTGACGCTGGGGCCGATTGAGAGCGAGATGGCGAAGTACCGCCGCTACGAGCGGGTGTTTCATCCGCTGCGCTTTCTGCATAGCATTCCGCTGAGTCACGTCTTCGGGCAGTTCATGGGGCTATGGTGCCCCGCGCTGCTGGTCGCCGAGGTACACTTCGCCGAGCAGCTTGAGCCGGCGCGCGTGACCGAGCTGATCCGGCGCGAACGCATCTCGGTGCTGGTGGCCGTGCCGCGTGTGCTGCATCTGCTGCGCGCGCATCTGCTGGGGCGATTCCCCACGCTGGCGACGGAGTTGGACGCGTCTGCGGGGCTTTCGATTTGGAGGCGGTGGTGGGTCTTTCGCCGCGTACACGGCGCGCTGGGATGGAAGTTCTGGGCGGTGATCTCGGGCGGAGCGACGCTGCCAGCCGACCTGGAAGCCTTCTGGAACCGGCTGGGATTTGCGCTGATCCAGGGCTACGGCATGACGGAGACCGCCGCGCTGGTAACGCTGAACCATCCCTTCCACATTGCGCCGGGGACGATCGGGAAGCCACTGCCGGGACGCGAGGTGAAGATCACCGGCGAGGGCGAGATCCTGGTGCGCGGCGAGATGCTCTCCGGGGCGACCTGGTCCGCAGGCCGGATGCATGCGCGCGAGGGCGAGTGGCTGGCCACCGGCGACCTGGCGGAGAAGAACGCGGCGGGCGAACTGCGATTTCTGGGGCGCAAGGGAGACGTGATTGTGACCGGCGCGGGGATGAACATCCATCCCGCCGACCTGGAGGCCGCGCTGGTGGCGCAGACTGGCGTGCGCGGCGCGGTGGTGGTGGCCTGCGAGATGGCAGGCGGCGCGGAGCCGGTCGCCGTGGTGCTGTTCACAGGCGCGGAGGAAGAACTGCAACGTGCCGTAGCAGAGGCCAACCGCACGCTGGCCGAGGTCCAGCAGATCCGCCGCGTGCTGCGCTGGCCAGAGCTTGATTTTCCGTACACGTCGACCGGCAAGCTGGTGCGTCGGCAGGTGGCACAATGGGCCTGCGAGACGTTGGCGGGCGGAGGGAAGTCTGCGGCGGGCGGTGCTGAGAAAAATCGCGACGCGCTGCTGGAGCTTGTCGGCGAGGTCACGGGCGAGGCGATTCCACACGCTGATCCTGATGCGGTCAATCGCATGCGACTCTCCGAGGACCTGCATATGGACTCGCTGGGACGGGTGCAACTGCAGTCCGCGCTGGAGCAGCGCTTCGGAGTGGAGATGGAAGACGATGCAGTGGCCAAGCTGGAAGATGTGGCGGAACTGCGCGCGCTGGTCGAGCAGCAACTGGCTGGGCCTGCGGCTGATGTTGCCACGGAGAGTCCGGAGTCGGGCCGCGAATCCGCAACGTCAACCACCGGCGAACAAGTTCAAACGGACAATAAACAACCCGATATTGATTCAGTGCGACCTGCGAGTTCCGAGCACAACTATCCTCACTGGCCGTGGAGCTGGGCGATGCAGGCGGGGCGCGTTGCGTTTCTGGAACTGGTGATGCGGCCCGTGGTGTGGCTGCTGGGGGCGCCGCGCGTGGTCTGCGATAAAGAGGAGTTGCCCGATGCTCCAGTGCTGGTGATTGCCAACCACGTCACTGCATACGATGGGGCGCTGATCCTGTACGCGCTGCCGGCGAAGCTGCGGCGACGCGTTGCGGCGGCGATGTCCGGCGAGATGCTCGACGACATGCGCCATGCGCGCAATCAGGCGAACGCAGTGGCGAACCTCTGTGGGCCAGCGGCGTACTGGCTGCTGACGGCGCTGTTCAACGTCTTCCCGCTGCCGCGTACGCGGGGATTCCGGCGCAGCTTTGCGCACGCGGGCGAGGCCATGGATCGCGGCTACTCGGTGATGATCTTCCCCGAGGGAACGCGTAGCCGCGATGGCAAGCTGCACGGGTTCCGGCTCGGCATCGGGCTGCTGGCGGCGCAGTCGCGCGTGCCCATTGTGCCGGTGGCGCTGGTTGGGCTGGGGGAGATTCGCGCGTCCGGCGCGCGCTGGTTTAGATCAGGCAAGATCGAGGTGCGGATTGGGCGGGCCATTCCGGCGGCAGAGGAAGAGAGCGACCCGGCGGAGCTGACCGCGAGGCTGGAAGAGGCCGTGCGCGGGCTGCTAGGCGCGCCACAAGATTCTTAGGAAAGCTGTGAATCACCCAAGACGCGGGCGGCGGCGGGGGCGAAGTAGGTGACGATGAAGTCGGCGCCGGCGCGGCGGATGGAGGTGAGGGACTCGAGGATGGCGGGGTCGGGCGAGAGCCAGCCGCGCTGGAAGGCGGCCTGGAGCATGGAGTATTCGCCGGAGACCTGGTAGGCGCCGAGCGGGACGTCGAAGCGCTCGCGGGCGGCGCGGATGACGTCGAGATAGGGGAGGGCGGGCTTCATCAGAATCATGTCCGCGCCCTCGGCGATGTCGAGGTCGATCTCGCGCATGGCCTCGCGGAGGTTGGCGCCATCCATCTGGTAGCTGCGGCGGTCGCTAAACTGCGGCGCGGAGCCGGCGGCCTCGCGGAAGGGGCCATAGAAGGCGGAAGCAAATTTGGAGGCGTAGCTGAGGATGGGCGTCTTCTCGCACGACGCGGCGTCGAGGGCGGCGCGGATGGCCTCGACGCGGCCATCCATCATGTCGCTGGGGGCTACGATGTCGGCCCCGGCCTGGGCGAGGGAGACGGCGGTCTTGGCGAGCAGGGGGAGGGTTGCGTCGTTCTCGATGGTGTAGGAGTCACCATCTTTGCTGACGATGCCGCAGTGGCCGTGCGAGGTGTACTCGCAGAGGCATACGTCGGCGATGAGGACGAGGGAGTCGAGTGCGCGGTTGCGTTTCATCGCGCGCAGGCCCTGCTGGACGATTCCGTCGGCGGCGTAGGCGCTGGTGGCGAGGTCGTCCTTTTCAGCGGGCAGGCCGAAGAGGAGCAGGCCACCGAGACCAAGCGCGGCACAGGATTCGGCTTCCTTGACGGCCTCGTCGATGGAGAGGTTGAAGACTCCGGGCATGGAGGCGATCTCTTTGCGGACACCTTCGCCGGGGCAGAGGAAGAGCGGATAGACGAGCGCGCCGGGATGAAGATGCGTCTCGCGGACGAGAGAACGCAGGGCTGGAGTGCGGCGCAGACGGCGCATTCGCGTGGCTGGAAAGTTCATGGGGATAGTGTACGAGGTTCTGGGTTCGAGGTTCGAGGGAAAGACAAATACGAAGATTCTGCGCTTCGTGCAGAATGACGTGCTAGACGCTGCTAGGAGCGGTCCGCGATTGCGTCGTACTCGATCGCGGAGGCAGAGGGGAGAAGCACCCAGAGCGTGTAGATTCCCAGCGCGGTGCCGAAGGGGATCTTGATCAGTGAAAGAATGGCTACGACGATTGCAAGCACTCTTCCCCAGGACTTGCGCATCAGCAGAGAGATGCCGGTGACCAGCGAGAGCAGCGCTCCGATCGAGGTCAAGACCACAATCAGCGTTGCCAGGCCGCCCATCCAGGGAGCGAACTGCATATAGGGAAGGCCGCGCGGTGAACCGAAGCCGCCAAAGAAGCCCGGCGTCGAGATCCCCATGAGAAAGAGGGCCGCGATGATTCCCGATGCCGCGCGGTAGACGCCGAAGACGCACCAGAAGATGCCCAGCATCTGCACATGGCCCTGCACCCGCGGGGCAACCATGATCGGTTGCGGCGCGCCGTAGACCGGTGGTGGAGGAGCTGGCAATGGAGCGCCACACTTCGAACAAAATGCACCCTCAACCGGACACCCGCATGATTGACAGACCATCGCTTGCCTCCCTGGAACCTGAACTTCAACATGCGATACGTAGCGCGGGCGCAAATGGTTCCGCGCAAAGCGCATCGCATGGACGCGTTGCCAGATACCATAGCAGATGTGAGCCTGCTGCCGAACATTCCGTCGCCGCTTGCCGAGGCCAGCTCTGTTGCCCTGGAGTGGCCGCGGCTGCGCGAGTTGATCGCGGGACATGCCACGTCACCGCTGGGGCGCGCGTGGGTGCTGGCGCTGGAGCCGTGCGCGGACCGGACATGGATTGAAGCACAGCAACAGCGGACTGGCGAGATTCGCGATCTTCTGACGGGCGGCGGGAGCTTCGAGTTTCACGGGCTCTTCGATCCGACGGAGCGGCTGGAGCAGGCGCGGCTGGAAGGCGCCGCGCTGGAGGCGCTGGTGATCAACGCGCTGCTTACTGTGGTGGAGCGGGTTGCGGCGTGGCGCGCGCTGCTGATTTCGCCGGTGGGACGGGCGCGCGTGTGGCCGGGGATTGCGGGGCTATCGGCGGCACTGGTGGAGCACGACTTTGCGCCGCTGCTGCACGCGCTGCGGGGAAAGATCGAGCCGGACGGATCGATCTCCGACGACGCGAGCCACGAGCTGCGGCGCATCCGGCGCGCGATGGAGCGGCAACACCGGGCGATTGAAGAGAGCCTGCGGAAGTCGCTGCGCGCGCTGGCCAGCGAGGGATCGACACAGGAGGAGCTGATTACGGTGCGCGGCGAGCGGTTCGTGATTCCAGTGAAGGCGGAGTTTCGCAAGCGCGTTCCCGGGGTGATTCACGGGTCGTCGTCGTCGGGACAGACGGTGTTTGTGGAGCCGCTGGAGACCATCGAGCAGAACAACGAGCTGGTGCGGCTGCTGGACGAAGAGCAGCGCGAGATCCACCGGATTCTGGTGGCGATGACGCGGGCCATCGGCGAGCAGGCGGATGCGATCCTGCTGGGCGCGACGGTGCTGGCCGAGGTGGAGAGCCACTTCGCGCGGGCGCGGTTTGCCAATGAGCTGGAGTGCGTGCGGCCTTCGTTCGGCAATCTACTTTCGTTTAAAGGAGCGCGGCATCCGCTGCTGGAGCTGCGGCTGCGACGGTCGGGTGTGACAGCGGTTCCGCTGACGTTTGTGCTTGAGGCTGATGCGCGGCAGCTCATCATCAGCGGGCCGAATACCGGCGGCAAGACGGTGGCGCTGAAGACGACGGGACTGCTGTCGCTGATGGCGCAGGCGGGATTGCCCGTGCCCGCGGAGGCGGCAACGCTGCCGCTCTTCCAGGCGATCTACGCGGACATCGGCGACGCGCAGTCGATCGAGTCGAATCTGTCGAGCTTCTCGGCACATATTCTCAATGTGGACCGCATCGCGCGCGTGGCGGATGCAGACTCGCTGGTGCTGTTGGATGAACTGGGATCGGCGACCGACCCCGAAGAGGGTTCGGCGCTGGCTGTGGCTATTGCAGGACACTTCCTCAACGTGCACGCGTGGAGCTGCATTACTACGCACCTCACCTCGCTGAAGGTGTACGCGGCCAACCGCGCCGGCGTACTGAATGCGGCCGTGGGGTTCGACCAGGCGACGCTGTCGCCGACCTACCAGCTACGGCTGGGCGTTCCGGGAGCTTCGGCGGGGTTGAATATCGCGGAGCGGCTGGGACTGATGGCGGAGATTGTTGCATCGGCACGCGCGCAGCTTACAACGCAGGCCGCAGACATTGGGGTGTTGCTGGACCAACTGCACGCACAACTGACCGCGGCCAGCAGCGAGCGCGAGGCGCTGCGAGTGCGCGAGCGGGAGATTGCGCGCGAACGGCTGCGGCTGGAGACGGAGGGCCGCGCGGAGCAGAAGGCGCGCACGAAGGAACTGGAGGCGAAGCTCAACTCACTGATCGGGGAGTTTGAAACCCAACTGCGCGAGATGGTGAAGGCGATCGACGACAAGGCTGTGGCAAAGAAGATTGCGCGCGATTCGTCGGCGAGGATTGCGCGGCTGAGGCGCGAGTTTTCCGAGCAGTTCAACTCGACCGTGGTGGCGCACACGACGGGCGCGGACAAAAACGATCCGGCGGTGCAGGCGGCCGGGCGCGTGGTTGCGGCGCGCGCGGTGAAGGCTGGCGACCTGGTGAAGCTGAAGAGCCTGGGGCGGCAGGCGCGCGTGGAGCGCGTGATCGATGGCAAGAACTTTGAGGTCCTGGTGGGGACGATGAAGATGCGCGTGGCCGAGAGCGATATTGCGGAGGTTACGCCGGTGGTGGCGTTGACGCCGTTGGAGGCGGCGAGGCGGCGAGGCGGAATCACGGTGCAGATGACTTCGGATTCCGACTCCGTGCCGATGGAGATCAACGTAATCGGGCGGACGGCCGAGGAGGCGCAGGATGAGGTCTCGCGCTACCTGGACCGGGCGTTTATGGCGGGGCTGCCGCATGTGCGCATCGTGCATGGGACTGGGATGGGGGTTCTGCGGCGGACGCTGCGGGAGTTTCTGAAGAACCATCCGCAGGTCACCAACGTTACCGAGCCGCCGCACAATCAGGGTGGGCAGGGCGCGACCGAGGTGGAGTTGCGGCAGTGAGGGAGTTGTGATCACTGCTTACAAACAGAAAAGCCCGGCACTGACGCCGGGCTTCTGTAATTGTCTTTGCGCCGAAGGCGCTTTTCGCCCTCCGCGAAGGAGTTCGCCGTACGCGGAGCACTCAGATGCGCATGGGCATGAGGATGTAGCGATATTTGACGTCCTCGTTGCCGTCTTCGGGGCGCATTTGGCCGGCGGACTGGGCGTCCTTGAACTCTAGGCGAACCTCGCCGGAGTTGCCGATGGCCTTGAGGAAGTCGAGCAGGTACTGGCTGTTGAAGCCGACCACGAGCGGGTCGTAGTTGTACGGAGTCTCGATGGTGTCTTCGGATTCACCGGAGTCCGTCGACGAAGAAGAGAGTTTCAGCTCGTTCTGTTCGAGGCGGATCTTGATGGCTCCGGAGCGCTCGTCGGCGAACTGGGCGACGCGCAGGATGGAGGCCATGAGGTCCTCGGAGCGCACGATGACGAATTTGTTGTTGTCGCGCGGCAGGACGGCCTCGTAGTTGGGGAACTGTCCGGTGAGCTTGCGCGAGGTGAGGACGCGACCGCCGACACGGAAGAAGAGGGTCTGCTCGTCGTCGGCGAAGTCGAGCGTCTCGGCCTCGGTGGAGTTCAGCAGCGAGAGCAGCTCGCTGAGCGCCTTGCGCGGGATCAGCGTCTTCTTCTCGCCGGAGATGCCTTCGAGCGATTCGCCCAGCTTCTCGATGTGCGCCAGGCGGTGTCCGTCGGTCGCGACCATGGCCATCGACTCGGCCTTCAGCACCAGCAGCGCACCGTTCAGCGTGTAGCGGGACTCTTCACTCGATATCGAGAAGATGGTCTTCGAGATCATGTTCTGCAGTGACGGCGCGGATATCTTGAACGCACCCGAGGCCGGGAACTCCGCAACCTGGGGGAAGTTGGCGCGCGCCATGCCCACCATCTTGGTGTTCGAGCGGCCGGCGCGGATCTGCACCCAGTGGTTGTCCATCAGCTTGATGGAGATGTCACCCTCGGGCAGCAACTTGATGTAGTCGTACAATTTGCGCGCCGGAATGGTGCAGGCGCCCGGCTTCTTCACCTTGGCCACGCAACTGGTGCGCACGCTCTGGTCGAGATCGGTGGCGGTGATGGTCAGCGTGTCGTCGACCGCCTCGAACAGGAAGTTCGACAGGATCGGGATGGTCGTCTTGCGCTCCACCACGGACTGCGCCGCCGTCAGTTCACGCAGCAGTTCGACGCGGGAGACGGTGATTTCGAGATTTCCGGTGGGCGCAGAGGTCGTCATCGCGGGCTCCTGGTTTGCTGCGGCTGCATCCTGGGTTACGGGTGTCATACGGGTTCTCCGGGTGTTGCGGTCGTGCGGGTGTTGCGGTCAAACGGGATGCTGGCCAAACTCTACACCGAATTGGGTGCGGTGTGAACTCCTGCGCCGTCGGCCCCTTGATTCTATTGGCTGGCAGGCTGTGCGTGCGAGATGTTTCTTTGTGGGAAAGTGTTGTATTTGTGTGCAGTCAAAGGCTTAACACCGATCCAGACTGACGGGCACCGATTCTTGGGGTGAGCTTGCTACTAGTACTACTAAGAACAAGGATTAAAGAAAGAGAAATACTAGTAGCAGTAGTCGTTGTCGCTGGAAATGTGGAAACCTGGCCGATGTCGTGCCAGCGGCTATGCTTGCAGGGCGTTCGCGATTTAGGAAACCGGTCCTCGATTCTCGAACAAGGAGCAAGACCTGTGTACGCCGGCCAGGTGGCGACCCATTTATCGTAGTTCTTCACAGGCCGGGATTCGGGTTGGCTGTGTGAGCCAGGCCGTATAGCGGGAATTTGGACCAAGCCGAGCGCTCTCAGCATCCTAACGAGGGCGTCTTTTTAACAGATGAGTACCCTCTGCAGAGGAAAATGAGGCAATCGCCAATGGGGGAGCGCATATGAAGGTTTCCATCTTCGGAGCAAGCGGCGCGACCGGCGGCCTGCTGACCGAGCGCTGCCTGGCGGCCGGATACGAAGTCACGGCGCTGCTGCGGACACCGGCAAACTTTTCATTCCGCGATCGCGTCCGCATCGTCGAGGGAAACGCCTTCGATCCTGCTGCCGTCCGCCGGACGGTCGAGGGCGCGGACGTCGTTCTCTCGGCCCTGGGCGCCCGCTCCCGGCGCAAGGAAGATGTGTTGGAGCGCGCCGTCCCGCTGATTGTGCAGGCGATGCGCGAGACAGGTGTCCGCCACATCATCGCGCTCGGCTCCGCGGGGGCCGAGGCTGGTTCGCTGAGCAAGCAGCCTGCCTACAGCCGCTGGATCGCCGAGAACATCATCTACAAGACCTTCCTCAAGTGGCCCGTCGCCTCGCAGATCGCCCAGTGGAAGATCCTTTCCACCAGCGGCCTCAACTGGACCATGGTGATGCCGCCGAAACTGGAGAATGCGCCGTCCCGCGGCCACTACAAGGTCGATGGCGAAGCCCTGCCCCGCAACGCCCTCCGCATCTCCCGCGCCGACGTCGCCGACTTCATGATGCAGCAGATCGGCAACCCCCAATGGGTCGGCAAAGGCGTATATATTTCCTGGTAAAGGGGACCGGTTCAGAGCCTACGGAGAATCCCCGTTTTGCTTAAGGGCACGGGTTCGCCCGTGCCGTAAGAGCCGCAGAATCAATGGGGCTTTAGCCCCTGAGGTCGCTGTTCGCGAGGCACGACTCGTCGAAGGTTCGCATCGGTCTAGAATCTAGACCCAGATATGCCAAAAACCCTGATCAGCGTCGTTCAGGGAGATATTACGCAGCGACCCGTGGACGCCATCGTCAACGCCGCGAACGGAACTCTGCTCGGCGGAGGCGGCGTGGACGGTGCGATCCATAGAGCCGCAGGTCCAGAACTCCTGGCGGAGTGCAGAACGCTCGGAGGCTGTGAGACCGGGCAAGCCAAGGTGACCGGTGCCTACGGCATTCGGCAGGCGAAGTGCATCATTCACACCGTTGGCCCGATCTTCGGAAGACATGGCGGCCAGGAGGCCAGCCTGCTTGCGAACTGCTACACGCGGAGCCTTCAACTCGCAGTGGAGCACGGCTGCAAGAGCATCGCATTTCCGTCCATCTCGACCGGCGCATACGGCTACCCAGTCGAAAGCGCCAGCCGCGTCGCCCTCGCCGCGATCCGCGACCTTGTGAACGCGAACCCGGAGTCGCTGGACCTGATCGAGATTGCGACCTTTTCGGCGCGTGACCATCAGACCTACCTGCGCGCTTATTGCGAGATCTTCGCCGATCCCGCACCAGCGTAAAATTGAAGTGTTCCGAAAT
The DNA here is from genome assembly GCA_003133205.1 of Granulicella sp. Next base: position 11,396 of record PKWK01000293.1, read on the forward strand.
TGATGACAGGATTGGAGCTTCCGGTGGCAGACACGATCTTCGATGTGGTGGTGGTGGGCGGCGGCCCTGCGGGATATACGTGCGCGATTCGCGCCTCGCAGTATGGACTGAGGGTGGCGCTGATCGACGCAAATGACCGGCTGGGCGGCACTTGCCTGCTCTGGGGCTGCATTCCGACCAAAGCAATGCTGTTTACGGCCGAGATCTGGGACCACCTGAAGCACGCCGACAAGTACGGCATCGACGTGGCCGAGCCGAAGCTGAACTGGAAGAACGTGATCGCCCGCAAGGACGACGTCATCAGCCGCCACACCAAGGGCCTCGACTTCCTGATGAAGAAGAACAAGATCACCACCTTCAAGGGCTTCGGCAAGCTGACCGGCGGCGCGAAAGACGGCGTCCACACGGTCGACGTGAAGCTGGCCGATGGCAAGTCCGAAACCGTGAAGGCGAAGAAGGTCGTCCTGGCGACCGGCTCGGACGCGCGCATGCTGCCCGGCTACCAGGCCGACGAGACGATCCTTACGAATTACGAGATTTTGAAGATTGCCGAGATGCCGAAGTCGCTGGTGGTGATCGGTTCAGGCGCGGTGGGCGTGGAGTTTGCGTCCATCTTCAAGAGCTTTGGCGCCGAGGTGACGGTCCTCGAAATGCTGCCGCGCGTGGTGCCCGTGGAAGACGAGGAAATCTCGAAGGAGCTGCTGCGGCTGTTCAAGAAGCGCGGCATCGACGTGAGCCTGTCCGTGAAGGACACCAAGATCGAGAAGAACAAGGACGGCGTGCTGGTGAGTTGGACCGACGCCAACGGCAAGCCGCAGTCGAAGCAGGCGGAGAAGGTGCTGGTCGCGGTCGGCCGCGCGCCGCGGACGGCCGACATTGGCCTCGACAAGACGAAGATTGTGCCGGACCGCGGCTTCATCATGACGAACGAGTGGATGGAGACGACCGAGCCGGGCGTCTACGCCATCGGTGACATCGTCGGCGGCATGCCGCAGCTCGCGCACGTTGGCTCGATGGCCGGCCTCGTGGTCGCCGCGCGGATGGCGGGCAAATACGCCAAGGCGATCAACCGCACGCGCATCCCGGGCTGCACCTACACCGATCCGCAGATCGCCAGCGTCGGCCTCACCGAGACGCAGGCCAAGGAGAAGGGCTTCCAGGTGAAGGTCGGCAAGTTCCCGTTTGTCGGCAACTCCAAGGCGACGATCCTGGACGCGCACGACGGCTTCATCAAGGTGGTCACGGACGCGAAGTACGGCGAGATCCTCGGCGTGCACATCATCGGCCCCTACGCGACGGAGATCATCGCGGAGGCCGTCACCGCGCTCGAACTCGAGGCCACGGTCGAAGAGATGATGTTCACCATCCACGCGCATCCAACCGTGGCCGAAGCGCTGCTGGATGGCTTCAGCAGCGTGCAGGGCATGGCGGTGAATGTCTAGGTTTTACTGTTTGGCTCGAAGCAAAAGTCGTCATCCTGAACGCAGTGAAGGACCCTTACATTTCGCACTTTGCGGTTGCACTTGCTTCTGGATAGGCCGGGGCTTTAGCCCCGGCATTCAGACTCACCCAAAGTGGGCTTTAGCCCCTGGGATATGGTTTCCATGTCCACAAACCATGGGTGGATCGGCTTCTCCAGAGCCCCGATCATCTTTACGAGGCAAGTGAGGTTCCATGGTCTACCGAGTCGAACTGATCAAGACAGAAGAAGGGCACTCAATCGGATGCCCCGAACTTCCCGGTTGCTGGTCAGAGGGCCAGACAGAAGAAGAAGCCCTCGACAACATCAAGGACGCTATCGCTAACTACGTCTCAGTCGTAAACGAATTGAGTATCAAGAAAGAAATACGCTACGTTGAGGTCTCCGATCTTGATGTGCAAGCTCCCTCGTTATGAAGAATCCTAATCACTCAAACGTCATTGAGGTGCTTGGACGCAACCATCTGATCGCACAACTCGTGGAGGATGATGTTCATGCGGCGGTTCCCCTCTGGGACCAAGGGGTTGATCTGCTTGCTTACTTTGCAGGAGCCGAACATCTAGTGGCGCGACCTTTGCAACTCAAGGTGTCGGAGACATCCCGGTGGGGAGTTTATAAGAAATACGCGGGGATCAAGGACTTGCTAATGGTCCATATTTGGCACGTCAAGCAACCGTCAGCAGTTGAAATTTACGCCATGAGCTACGCGGAAGCGAAGAACCTTCTGGAGAAAACCAGCACGTACGCGCAGACCAAAACATGGAATAACCCCATGGGCCACTACGATACTGCTCCAATCCGTAGTAACACACCGCTATGGAAAAGCTTGCAGCCGTTCCGTATGGGCAAAGGTAAATGGCGAGAGCGATTGGAACGGTCGTAAATGTTCATCCACCTCCTCCATCTCGGCCGCATCCCCTACGCCGACGGCCTCGCCATCCAGGCGCGCGCGATCGCGGCGCGCAAGGCAGGCCTCATCGGCGACACCCTCCTCCTTCTCGAGCATCCGCCCGTCATCACCCTCGGCCGCAACTCCTCGCGCTCCAACATACTCGCCAGCAATGAATGGCTGGCCAGCCGCGGCGTCGAACTGCACGAGATCAACCGTGGCGGCGACGTGACTTATCACGGACCAGGGCAGCTCGTCGGCTACCCGATCGTCGATCTGCGCGGGGACTTTCCCGGCAAGCGCGGCCCGCATCTCGGCCCGGTCGACTTCGTCCGCATGCTCGAAGAAGCCCTCATCCGCACCTGCGCGGACTTCGGCGTCATGGCCAAGCGCATCCCCAAGTGCACCGGCGTATGGACCTTCGGCGGTACCCCCACCCGTGACGACGAGACCGTCACGAATGGGGCACCCGCATCCGGTGAGATCAAAGAGAAAAAGCTCGCCGCCATCGGCGTCCACGTCTCACAGGGCGTCACCTCGCACGGCTTCGCCCTCAACGTCACCACCGACCTCCGCGACTTCGACTGGATCATTCCCTGCGGCATCACCGACCGCGGCGTCACCAGCCTGGAGCTGGAAGCCGACCCCGCAACCGAACCGACCATGGAGCACGCGATACACGCAACGGCCCGCAACTTCGGCCGCGTCTTCGGGCGGCAGATGCTCTGGTGCGAGTCGCTCGAGCAATTGCTCGCGCTGGGCCTGGACGCGCACCGCGAATCGCAAGCTTTATAGCCAAGCTTTATAATCCAAGGGCACACCACCGCGCCCCGAGCGCCGAACAAGTCTGGAAGGAATCCCATGTCGACTGATGTAGTTATGCCCCAGATGGGCGAATCGATCACCGAAGGAACTCTGACCAAGTGGCTGAAGAAAGTTGGAGATACGGTCCAGCGCGACGAGCCGCTGTTCGAGATCTCGACCGACAAGGTGGACGCGGAGATTCCGTCCCCCGCGGCCGGCACGCTGCAGGAGATCAAGATCGCCGAGGGCGCAACCGTGCAGATCAACACGGTGGTCGCCGTCATCTCCGACGGCGCGAGCGGCACGGCTGCCGCGCCCGCTTCTGCCGCAACTCCCGCTGCCCCCGAAGCCCCGGCTGCGGCCGCTCCCGAAGCGCCCGCCGCTGCTCCGGCCGCAGCGCCCGCCAGCTCTGGCCCCGGCACCGACGTTCCCATGCCGCAGATGGGCGAATCGATCACCGAAGGCACCATCACCAAGTGGCTGAAACAGGTCGGTGAAACGGTGGAGCGCGACGAGCCGCTGTTCGAGATTTCGACCGACAAAGTCGACGCGGAGATTCCTTCGCCCGTCGCCGGAACCCTCACCGAGATCCGCTTCCCCGAGGGTTCCACAGTCACCATCAACACCGTCGTCGCGGTGATCGGCGGCGGCGCGGGCAAGCCTGCTGCAGCTCCTGCCGCCGCAGCTCCGGCCCCGGCAGCACCCGCACCGGCCGCTGCTGCCCCCGCTGCTCCAGCCCCGGTTGCCGCATCTTCCGGCGAGCGCCTCCGCTCCTCGCCGCTGGTGCGCAAGATCGCCAAGGACAACAACGTCGACCTCAGCCAGGTTCCCGGCACAGGCTCGGCCGGACGCATCACGAAGACCGACATTCTCAGCCATCTCGAGAAGCCCGCCGCGAAGGCCGCTCCTGCCGCCGCGCCCGCCGCAGCCGCGGCTCCCGCGAAGCCCGCCGCGCCCGCTCCGCTCCCCGGCGAGCTGGTTCCGATGACCAAGATGCGCTCCATCATCGCCAGGCGCATGGTCGAGTCCAAGCAGACCAGCCCGCACGTCCACACTGTCTTCAAGGTGGACATGACGCGCATCGTCCGCCTGCGCGACAAGGAGAAGTCGAAGTACGAGCAGCGCAACGGCGTCAAGCTCACCTACATGCCGTTCATCACGCGCGCCGCCATCATCGCGCTGCGCAAGCACCCCATCGTCAACGGCTCCATCGAAGGCGACGCGATCCGCTACAACAAGAACATCAACATCGGCATCGCGGTCGCGCTCGACTGGGGCCTCATCGTTCCCGTCATCAAGCAGGCGGAGGAGAAGAACTTCCTCGGCATCGCGCGCGCCATCGTCGACGTAGCCGAGCGCGCCCGCGGCAAGAAGCTCGCGCCCGACGAGATCTCCGGCGGCACCTTCACGCTCACCAACGCGGGAATCTTCGGCGAGCAGTTCGGCATGCCCATCATCAACCAGCCGCAGGCCGCGATCCTCGGCATCGGAGGCCTCAACAAGGAGCCGCTGGTCCTCACCGACAAGGACGGCAACGACTCCATCGCCATCCGCTCGATCCAGCGCTTCACGCTGGGCTTCGACCACCGCATCGTCGACGGCGCCGACTCCGGCAGATTCATGTCCGACTTCAAAGCCTACCTGGAAAACTGGTCCGAAGACATCGGGTAGGTGTTTCAGTCGCCGGGGGAGGGCACCCCCCTAGTATTCCATTCAAATAGGTTAGGTCCAGACTGTTTTTGATCAGCCTTCAATCAACTTCGGTGAATCAGTCGCCGTGATTTCCCCTGCATTCGACGATGACCCGGCCTCGAGGGGGGTTTCTTTCTTGCTAATGTCCATAAGTGCAGATTTGCAAAAAATCTCTCGGACGATAAAGTCTGTAAGCAAATGAGACGTGGGCGCAGCACGGACCAAGATCGAAGTATCAGAGGTGAGCGAGATAACGTGTTCGCCCTTCCGAACGACGCCAGCGTCACACGCCATGAGCACAGCCTGGACACACAGACTCATACTTCCGCCAAAGATGTTCAGCACGTTTCCAAGCAAACTGAAGTCCTGACCTAATACACCGTGTCCCTGATACTGAGCTTTGATTGGGTCAAAGGGCAAGTGTGCGCGCACGAGCGAAATGTTGTTGCTCGCTATCCATTCGCGATCTGGATCGGGGATGTCGTGCTTGTGGCCGTGCGGGAAGGTCACGGCCACGATGCGAATGTCTGCGTAGTCTTCTTGGCTAAGAAAATCATGGACTGCTGCCCTGACCCCCTCTCCTACGCCCGTAAAAATGACGATCTTGCCGATTCCATGCCTTTTGGCTGCCTCGAATGAAATGCGGAGGCAGTCATGGAGATTTGATTTTCCCTCTCTCCAAAAGTATGTCGTCGAGTAGTCGAAGCAGTTTGCCATTGTCGTGGTCTATGGAAGAATCGTGATTCCAAGCAATTTGTGCAGCGGTTCCTTGCTCTTCCGGTGTGTCACCACTGCCCTCAAGAACGCGATCATATCGGCATCTTTTATAGAGTACCCGTGTACGCGATCTTGCGTGATGTGATCTGGAGAGTTCACGTGGATATGCGGATCAAGTCTGCGATCCACATCGATCCTCAGCTCCGCGAAGGGTGTGTCCGGTTCCTGAGTCAGTGGAAAACCCTCGGCGTCCACCCGAGGGTGGGCTCTGCCGTAATGATACGAGAAATGCTCACGCAAACCCATACCACTTTGTGGACGGCCCATACGGTTGAAAGCCTCTTTTACGCGGAAATAATACCCATCGTCGTATAGGACAGCCCAATCGGCCCCAAATGGGGCCTGTCGGGGAAACCTTCTGTCCTTGGGTTCTAGAATTGGGCCAATCTCGATACAGCCCGGTTCCAAGAGGTCGTACTTGAGTACATCATAGTGGTCTCTAAACCACTCGCTGTACGCCGCCCAACGAATCATCTAGGCCGCAACATCATCGTACATAGTACGAGGATCAACCGTGCTGATCTTGCTCCGGTAGCTCGACCAGATGACAGGCGGACCACAGGCATCGTCCTCCTCCATCGCCTCCTTCTGCATCAAAAGGAAATTCCACTCGATGGCATCGAACTCGGGCACAGTTGCGCGTCTGCTCAGATCGACGGCGAACGCCTCACTGGACATGGCATATCGCGCCTCGTAAGCGCGAATCTTCTCTTCAACTACTGGCAGCGACTTTACATCTCTGATCTGAATCGGCATATTAACACCCTTCTTGGCAAATCCTGGCCGGTTCGGTGGATCGCTCTTCGTTCCGACTGCCCACCCTACTCCACTATCGGCATAGTGACAATAACAATTAAGGTCGGATGCGGACAAAATCCACTATAGATACCTTATCAGACGCGATATCCGGGTCGACAGGTAACAAATAATGGGGGATTACTGAAGTTTTGCGAACAGTTCTCCCTCCCTGCAATCAATTGCACTATATCGGTTTAGCCCACACCTCTCTGTGTGCCCGGTCACGGTCTTTGCCCTCGCTTGATGCTAAGAGCATCATCCACCTGACAAACTATTGAGCCAAAAGTAGTTAGCTACTTCACCTCCTGACTGCAACATTGGCAGTACTTATAGCAGCGACTTGGCCTTCAGCACCAGCGCGACGGCCTCTTCCGGCGTGGCGGCGACGGCGGAGAGATGTCCCATCTTGCGGCCCTTGCGCGGGCGGAGTTTTTCGTAGAGGTGCAGGCGCACGCCGGGGACTGCGAGGGCGCGGTCGAAGTGCGGGACGCGCGGGACTGCCTTGCTGCCCGGGCCTGCCGGGGTGAGCCATAGATCGCCGAGCAGGTTGGCGATGGCGCACGGTTGCACCACGTCGACATCGCCCAGCGGAAGGTTGCAGACGGCGCGGACCAACTGCTCGAACTGGCTGGTGACGCAGGCGCGTTCGCTGGCGTGGTAGCTGTTGTGCGGACGCGGCGCGAGCTCGTTGACCAGGATGCGGCCATCTTTGGTTACAAATAACTCCACCGCGAGGATGCCTTCGAGCAGAAAGGTGTCGGCGATGGCTTCGGCGAGCTCCTTTGCCTCGGCGGCCAGTGCGTCGGGCAGCGGCGCGGGGATTACGCTCCACGCGAGGATCTGTTCCTCGTGGTGATTCCACGCGGCGGGATAGACCTTGACCTCGCCATTGGGAGAGCGCGCGACGAGAATCGAAATCTCGCGGTCGAGATCGACGGCCTGCTCCACCACGCCCGGCCCTTCGCCCAGCGCCTCCCACGCGCCGCGTATCTCAGCCTCTGAACCGTTGTACGCGGGGTCCGCGGAGAAGCCGACCTTGCCCTGGCCGCGGCCGTCGTAGCCACCGGTTGCGCTCTTGCAAAAACATTTTCCGCCGAGCGCGGTGACGGCTTCGCGCAGGTCGTCGAGCGAGCGGACGCCGCGATATTTGCCGACGGGAAAGCCATTCCGCAGCAGCCAGTCCTTCTGCGCGATGCGGTCCTGAATCACCTCCAGCACGCTCTCGCTGGGGCGCACCGGCACGTAACTGGCGGCAGCGTTCATGCTGGCCAGCGAGATCTGTTCGATCTCCAGCGTGACGACGTCGCAACCGCGAGCCAGCCGCGATGCCTCGCGAGCATCGTCCCACCCGGCCTCGACGCACTGATCGACAACGAAGCGCGCCGGGCATCCGGGGTCGGGATCGAGCACGTGGATGCGGTAGCCCATGCCGCGCGCGGCCATCGCGGTGAGGCGTCCAAGCTGCCCGCCGCCGAAGATGCCAATCGTCGCGCCCGGCAGCAGCGTCGGGTAAGCTGACTCGCTCACGCGGGGACCTCGGTTGTTGATTCGGTGTCGAGTGATTGCGTGAGGACCTCGTCGCGGCGGGCCGCACGCCAGGCGATGAGCTTCGCTTGCAGTTTGGGATCGGTGGTCGCGAGGATCTGCACCGCGAGCAATCCGGCGTTGGTGGCGCCGGCTGCGCCGATGGAGAGCGTGGCGACGGGGACGCCCTTCGGCATCTGCACGATCGAGAGCAGCGAGTCGAGGCCCTGCAGCGCGGTGGCCGCGATCGGCACGCCGAGCACCGGGAGCACCGTCTTCGCCGCAACCATGCCAGGCAGATGCGCCGCGCCGCCCGCTCCGGCGATGATGACGCGCAGGCCACGGCCCGCCGCCGCTTCGGCGTAGGCAAACATCTGGTCGGGCGTGCGGTGCGCGGAGACAACCTTGGCTTCGTGCGCTACGCCGAACTCGCGCAGCACCTCGACCGCGGCGCGCATCACGCTGTAATCGTTGCGGCTTCCCATGATGACCCCGACGAGGGGCTTGGTCTGCGATTTGGCAGGCATGGGCTCGATTATACGGGGGCAGCAAGCCAGCAGGTTAGCCAGTCAGCGTCGGCCGGTGGGCTAGCTCGCTGACTCGCTAACCTGCTGACTCGCTCTTCTCCGCCCATAGGCTGGCGTTGAGGCACTCAACCACTCCGTCGACGATGAGGTTCAGGCCGGCGGTGAACTTGGGCGCATCGGCGATCTGTTTCGAGCTGACTGCGTCGGCCATGTTGATACTGGAGCTGACGATAGAGAGGGCGGCGTCCTTCTTCTGAGCGCCGGACTTCGCCCCGTAGAGCGATTCGACGCCCTGCACCAGGCTGGGGAGAAGGGAGATGCCGCGTAAGAAGAGTTTCAGGAAGTCCATGTGTTCCTTTCGTGGTTGGAGATTCAAGGTGCGACGGCTAGCGGCGTGCGACGAAAAAGTCGATGGCGACGTGGGCGCAGGTGAGCAGGCCTCCGAATGCGGCGGCGATTCCTTTCAGGCGTTGTACGGACTTCTCGTGCTCCAGGATGCGGCCTTCGAGTTGCGCCAGGCGGCCTGGCTGTCCGTTGCCGACCACCTCCTTCATCTGGCTCTTCAACACGGACAAATCTGCCAGGACCTGCCCTTCAAAGTCTGTCATTTGCTACTCCTTTGGTTACAGTAGTCAGGCCACTGGAAGATTGGTGAAGACGGCGCTTGAAAGTCGCGAGTAGAGCGGCGGTGTGGAGGCGTCATACATCCTTATGTAGTAGCGCTCGACCTGTGCGCAGCGTGGAATAGTGAAGCTGCGGACCGGGCTGCGCAGCACGAGATTCTGGTCCACGCCGGGGCCGAAGTCCCAGTCGCGCCGACGCACTTCGAAGCCTCCGCCAGCGGGTGGATCGGTGCCGGCGTCCATCTGCAATGTGGTGCCGGTGGCGCCGACGACGGTGAGTCGCTGAAGGTTTGCGAGTACGCCGCCCGGTGCGGATAAGGCCGTGGGCGGGAGATACGCGTCCGTTGCGATAGCCTCGGAGAGCGTCATGCCCAGCGACTCGGCCCAGTCGTTCGCGAAGGCGATGCGGTAGATGAGGAGTTCAGGGACGGCGTGGCCATCGGCGATTGCAATCTGGCGGACGACTACGTTCATCGCCTGGCCGTTGGCGGTGATGGCGAGAACATCGCCGGGCCAGACGTCTGCGGGATTGATGGCGGCGTAGCTGCCTGCGATTGCGGCGGCGCGGCTTGAGGCGAAGCTGAGGACGGCTTGTGTAGCGGCCTCGCAATCCTCGCTGGATCGTGCGAGCGGCCGAACCACCTTACCGAGCCAGCGCGCTGTGCCGGGCATTCCACCGGCGGCTTCAGCGGCGATGCTCGCTGCATCCTGAAGGCGGGCGACCGCGCGATTTCGCGTGCGGTAAAGGATGGTTACAATTTCGCCGGGAACCGCAATGCGGCCCGCGAAGAATGTAACCTTTCCCGTCGTATCCATCTGGCAATCGACGCCCTGGCCGGCGATGCCGATCAAACGCGTCTGGGTTGCTCCTCCTGGGAGCGTGCTGACGATCCAGGCTGAGCCGGTTTGCTTGACTGTGCAGAAGCCCATGGAGCCGGTGAGGGCGACACTGTCGACAGCGGCGAAGGTGCAGCTTGCGGGCGAGGTTGCGATTGCGCCGTCATAGAGCACGGTAGCCGGCGTGTTGGATGCGTTGCCGAGATCGACGAGGTCGAAGACGAGGGCCATGGGCGACGCGACCAGTCCGCCACCGAAGGACTGGATGACGCCGTCGACGCGGGCGTAATACGTCTGCAGCACTCGCTGCATCTCCGAAGAATGTAACCGAATACGGAGCGTATATCTGTGCCCGTTGAGGATTGTGTAACTGGTTCCGACTTCGACGCCGCCGACGAAGGGCGTGACGACGGTTGAGCCACTGCTCTGGCGCACGTTGTATCCGGCGAAGCAGTTGGCGCGCTGCGTGGGGCCGGAGTAGAGGCCGCAGAGGACGCCGTCCGAGGGTGACGCGAGCTGGACATTGCCGGCCTCGACGACGAGCATGCCACCGAGTTCGATCTGGTCGATGGCGGTGAGCGTGGTCTGGCCGTCGAAGCCAGTGCCTCCGGACATCGTCAGTCCGCCGCCGCCGAGGGAGAGATGCGAGCCCGGGTCGGCGATGTTCCAGGTCTGCGTGTTGAAGGCGGGCTGGTTGAAGTCGTCGGAGAGCAGGGCAGGTTTGCTGACCCGGAACGGAGCATCCGAGAGCTGGAAGATAGTGGTTGTGCCATCGCCTGAGAACATTTCGGTTACAAATGCGCCGGGTTCGATCTGGCCGCTGAGGGTGACTTCGTTGGCGAGCTCTTTGACCATGGAAGTCTTCAACGCCGCGACCTGAATCGTTCCGTCGCCGCTGCGGTCGTCGAAGTTGAGCGTGTGCGTGACGGAGCCGACGGTCTGCAGTCCGAGGGCTCCATTGAGCGCGCGATACGCGGCGTAGGTGGAGCTTGCGATCGCGGCGGCATTGGTAGACCAGGGCTGCGCCGGCTCGGGCGTGAAGATGCCGACGTGCTTGTCGTTGACTACGCCGGAGGTGGTCAGCAGGCCGGCGCCTGTGCGAGTGGTGAGCGTCGAGAGGAGTGTGCCGCCGGCAACCGCGAAGCCTGCGCCGGTGAGCGTCGCAGTCTGCTTGTCGAGTAGCCACTCATCGCTGATGGCCGCGAAGGCGACGCGATAGACGGGCCCCGCGAGGCCGGCGCCGACGTAGACCGGGACCGGCTCGGTCGCGAGATAACCGGTAAAGAGGATCGTGCCGGAGTCAGCCGAGACAACGACGCGCGCGCGGCGGGCGGGCACGGGCAGCGCGGGCAGCGAGCCGGGATTTGCCGGGGCCCCGACGTCGAGCGTCCCGGTGCATCGCGAGGGCGTGTTCAGCACACGCTCGATGGTGAACGGAGCTTCGGCGGAGAGCGCGGCAGTGTAGTCGACCGCGCCTCCGCCGTTGAGGTTGTCGATGGTGAACTTCACGACGCCACCGCCGTTCCGAGCTGGGATTCAAGTGGGGGCAGCCCGCGCATCTCGCGCACCTCGTCGACCGTGAGCACGCCGGCCTTGAGCAGTTCGGTCTGGATCTGGACCTCCTGCATCTCGTCGCGCGACTCGAGATCGTTGAACGTGAATTCGAATTCGCGCCAGCCGAGTTTCTTCGCGAACAGGTCGCGCGTAATATGTTCGGCGAGCAGCTTGGCGACGGGCACGATCGCGCTCTGGAATGCTTCGTCGGCCATCTCGCCCGCGGTCGAGCGGTTGACGTCGGACTGCATTCCGAGCAGCATGGGCGGCAGTTCGAACGCATTGGCAATCATGCGCAGCAGGAACTCCTGCCACTGGATGCGCAGGTCGGCGTCGGTACCGTCGGCAAAGCGGAGGACTTCGGGCTTCTGCTCGCAGCTCAGCAGCGGCACGCGGCCGGTGCCTTCGATCTCGTCCTGCCACCAGCGGATGAGGCGATCGTGCTGCTCGGGTGTGGCCTCGTTGAGCCAGGCCCATATCTCCAATTTCCTCAATAAGAAGCGCGCTCTTTCGCTGGATGGGCTCGACCGCGTTCTTGCCGCGCAGAACCTCACGGTGGATCAGCTGATTCCGCTGGACATCTGCGCGTCCGATTCCCAGCCGCCCACGACCGATCCGATCGAGGCGATTCCGGTGGTTTCGCCCACGACGGCGATGGATGAGCCGGTGGTGCGGCCCGGCTCGGTGATTGAAACCATTCACGTTTCCGCGTCCAGGCTGCAGGACAATCGCTCGCGAGCTTCGGCGAAGGTGGCGCAGTGGCAGCGCTTTGTTGCGGTCCGGGCGGACGCCCAGCAGACGGCGGCGATGGAACCCGTGATCGGCGCTGGCGCGGTGGTGGTGCTGGATCGCCATTACAACTCGCTGGCGCCGTACCGCGCTCAGCAAAGAACTCTGTATGCGGTGCGCTGCGGGGCCGGACTGGTGCTGCGTTTCGTTGAGTTCGACGATGGACGGCTGATTTTGCGGCCGCTCTCGCCCACCTTCCCCGTCCAACTGCTTGCGCTTGGACCGGAGGAGACGCCGGCGGACTATATTGTTGGCCGGGTATGCCTGGTGGTCTCCGAACTTTAGGGCTGCCGGGAAAATTTCCACACGGAAGTCATATTGACGCTCGCAAACTCGCGGGCGTATAAAACCGGGCAAGAGCTTTTCTGGAGGCGCAGCCTTGCACACGGAAACCGCAGCCCAATCCTCAACCTCATTCCCCCACCTCATCCATGAGCTTCACGCGAATTGCCCGAACTGCGGCAAGCTCATCGACATTCCTGTAGCCGCCGTCCACAGTGACGGAACGGGGCGCGGCTATTGCTCCCAGTGCCGCACGGAAGTGTTTGAGGCGAGTCTGGAAAACTGAGGTTTTTGGCTGGCTGTCAGCGACGCCGGGGTGATGCGGCGCGTTGAATTCGACGACGGAATGATCGTCTTCCGCCGCTTCTCGCTGGTTGTGTGCAGTGGCTCAGGCAGCATTGCCCGCACCGCCGTTCGGATCTGATGGATGGCGGAATGTCCTGCACAAAGAGGTCCCAGCTCATGGCGACCGTCTACTCATGCACGGACCGTGCATGTATCAATGCCCTGGAATGGCCCGTCCGGGCGGTATGCCGATGGTGGGAGGCAGTGTCCGGGCTTTGCCAGTGGCTGCCCAACCGATCGCCGCAAACCAGCCGAAGACGGTCCACCCGAGAAAGATATTTACAGCGGAGATCCAAGCCGTTGCTTTGCAGTTTCGGTGCACGGCAAGCACGGTCGGCAGCACATAGACTACCGCTGCAATTGCGAGCACAACCAGGTTTGCCGGTACCATGAGATCGGCGTTGTTGCGGCCGAGTCCCAGGACCACGATGAAGACCGCGAACGCGCCAAGTCCGCCGACGACGAAGAGTCGAAGCAAATTATGCATTTGCCATCCCCCAAGATGGCCGATAATCGTACTCCTGTTTCTGCCTACTTACAATCGGTATTTTCGGCCACGCAGGGCCTGCGGGAAGCGTCCGGTGGGGTTGTTTCTTTCGGCAACGTCCGCATCTGTAATGGCTTAGCTAGACGGCCTTGCGCTGGAAGGTTGTTTTCTTCGTGTTGGCGAAGGAGTCCTTCGCCTTGAACGAGGCCACGGATACGCCGGGTTGTGGCTTTGCGCCAGTGTTGATCTGGGCCGCCTTTTCGCGCGCCGCCTGCAGTTTCTGAGCCTTCCGGCCCAGTCCGCCTACCTTGATCGTGCCTGCCTTCGGAATGAAATCGCTCATACGGAATTTTCTCACGATCCGGAATCCCGAGCGTGGGGAGCCTCCTATTTGGCGTCGAATTTGAGCGGGAGGGTTGTGGCCTTCGCCACGGGTTGGCCGTTCTCCACAAATGGCTCGAACTTGTACTGCCTGACTGCCACCACGGCCTCTAAGTCCATGCCCATGCCGACGCCCTTCAAGACGTGTACGTCCTGCGCGTTGCCCTGCGTGTCGACGGTGAACGCGACCACGATGGTGCCGCTTGCGTGAGCTTGGCGAGCTTCGTCGGTAAGTTCGAGCGGGACGGAGTGGACGACGACCGGAGGCGGAGGGCCGAAGATCTGGAAGTTGACCTCAGCGTTGAGTTGGACGGGGACGGGCTTGTCGTCCTCCATCGCAGGCTTGAAGATGTATTGCTTCACCGCATCCACGGCGCTTTCGTCGAGGCCCATGCCGACGCTGCGCAGGACGTGCACGTTTTGCGGCCGGCCGTTGGTGTCCACGATGAAGGTGACCAGCACGACGCCGCCGACTTTGGCGGCGCGCGCTTGCTCGCTGAATTGCGGGTCGACCGTGTGCAATACCTCTGGAGACGAGACCCCGCCTCCGATGCGCCGCAGCGGGGCAATCGTTGGGTCCGTGGCGGGAGCTGTTGCTGCGTCGGTGCCGGAGGTCGATGGTGGAGCGGCGTCCTGTGCGGAGAGTGTCGGTGAGGTGAGAACTGCGGCCGCGAGCAATAACGCCGGAAGGATCTGCAACGAGCCTGTACGCATCGAACTTCTCCTGACAGCCTGGGGAGTGTGTTTTCGGTTACCGCACCATGATTCGCTACCGCGGGCCAGGTTGCAACTGATGTTGCGGAGACGGTTGGTAAACTAGAGACATGGGTTTGGGCTGGTACGGCAGGTGGATGACGCGGTGGGAGACGGACCTCACTACGCGCGATACGAATCGGATCGTTCGGCCGCTCGAATGGGGATTCGATTGGCTGGCTGATTTCAGCGAAGCCGCTCGGGCGCGGTGCGAGCCGCTCGCCGTGCCGGAGCCGGTGGCATGCGCCGCGGGAGATGCGCCGACTCGGCTGGCGACTCAACCAGCGTCTCAGAAGGACCCCGACCTTTACGATCTCGACCAGATGATTGCGGTGAACGAAGAGATCGTGCGACGCTCGGATGATTTCTTCGGTTACGAGACGCCGCAGGATTTTTGGCTGGAAGAACGGCATCCGGAGCTGTTCCCCACCAACGTGCGACCGGAGACGCTGGCGCAGGAGGCGGAGATGAAGCGCCAGGCGGCGGCGGGTGAGCTGGAGACCGCTGAGTTCCTGCGATTTACGTCGGCGGTGCGCACGCCGTATCCGGAGAACGACCAGGTGAACGCGCGCTGGTATCCGGCGCCTGCGAACAAACAGCAGCCCGGCCGCCCGAAGCAGGCCATTATCGTGATGCCGCAGTGGAACGCCGACGCGCTCAGTCACAATGTGTTTTGCAAGATGGCCAACCGCTTCGGCGTGTCTGCGCTGCGGCTCTCGAAGCCGTACCACGACATTCGCCGGCCGGCGGAGCTGGAGCGCTCGGACTACGCCATGAGCGCGAATGTTGGGCGCACGATCTCCGCGTGCCAGCAGGCCGTCGTCGACATACGGAGCTGCATGGACTGGCTGGAGACGCAGGGGTACACGCAGTTCGGCGTGCTGGGGACGAGCCTGGGGTCGTGCTACGCGTTCATCGCGGCGGCGCACGATCCGCGGCTGAGGATCTGCGCGTTCAATCACGCGTCGACGTGGGTTGGAGACGTGGTGTGGCAGGGGCAGAGCACGCGGCACGTTCGCGCGGCGTTCGAAGAGGCTGGCCTCACGCAGGACAAGGTACGCGAGATGTTCAAGGGGATCAGCCCAATGGCATACATGGAGCGATTTGCGATGACGCGGAAGCGCGTGCTCGTGGTCCACGCGACGTACGACCTGACGTTCCCGCTGGAGTTCTCGCTCGATGTGCTGACAAACTTTGAGCGGTGCGGCATCGACTATGTCTCGAAGGTGCTGCCGTGCGGCCACTACACCAGCGGCGAGACGCCGTATAAGTACCTCGACGGCTGGTACGTGGGATCGTTCCTGTACCAGGCGTTCAACGACCTCGCGCTGCGCGGTTAGAGAACCACCTCAAGGCCCTTACGGCGAATGACGTTGAGCAGGGTGAGCGCTGCGCCTTTGGGCTGCTTGGCTCCGCGCTCCAACTGCGAGATATAGCCTGGGGTGAGATTCAGATAGCGGGCGAATGCGGCCTGGCTGAGGTTGGCGTTCTCTCGCAGGGAACGGATTTCTTCGGCGCTGATCGGCTTCGCTGTGTCGGGGGTGTACGGGCCCAGGTGGCGAATCGTGATCTTGCGGTAGGTGGTGTCGTCCATGATGCCGATGCGGTGCTGATCGCCGGCCATTTCAAGGATGGCTTCGCTCAATCGGCTAAGTTTCTTTTTCTTAGTCACGGTCAACCTCCTCGAGAACGTCATCTTCTATGGCTTCGCTGATCGTCTGGTGTGTGGCATTGAGCCAGTTCAAGCCCACTTTTCGCAACTCAACCAACTCGTTTTTATCGATGTTCGCCCGTTCGCTCTTGGCGAAACCGTAGAGGAACACCGCTCGATTCTTCTCGCGGTACGCCACGATCATGCGATATCCGCCGGATCGTCCCTGGCCTTGCCGCGCGACGCGCTGTTTGATGAGTCCGCCGCCCAGATCGGCATCGATCAGGCCACTCTCGGCCCGTGCTATGGCCTCACACAAACTCTCGTCTGTGATCCGTTCGTGCCGGGCAAACCGTGCAAGCCTCTCGTCTTGTAAACTTGCATTCCGGAGCCCTGATACTAAGAACTATAGCACATTGAACTATGGTTGTGTATTGAAGCACGAAGTCGAGCCCGGGGCGGAGATCGAGTCTGTGGAAGTTAAATGCGTCGCGGCCCGATGGGCCTGGATGTTCGCCGAGCGCGGTTAGACCGCGATGTCGTGGCGGGCGAGGCTGTGATCCTGCGGCTTTTATGTGTGGTCCACGCCGGTGAACAGCGCGACCACGCAAGGCGTGATGACGATTGCCACGTAGACTGCGCCAACTAGAAAGCTGTGCATCATAGTGCCTCGATTATGCCGGAGACCTGTTACGCCCCGAACAATGTCAAGCATCTGCTCATTGAAGTAGTTAACCCCATCCCACTTCGGCGTCAGCGTCTGCGACGAAGGCACCAGAGAGGCCGTCGCTCGATGTAGGCGGTCGGGGTCGGACCCGGTGCGGCGTTGGCACGGCGCGATGGCATAAAATAAGGTAATGCCGATTGATTTGAGCGCCACCCTTGCCTCCGCAGACCCCGAGATTGCCATCCAGATTCAAAACGAGATCAAGCGCCAGCACGAGGGGCTGGAGATGATCGCGTCGGAAAACTTCGTCAGCCGCGCGGTGCTGGAGGCGGCCGGAACCGTCTTCACCAACAAATACGCCGAGGGCTATCCCGGCAAGCGCTACTACGGCG
>PKWK01000162.1 GCA_003133205.1 Granulicella sp.
GCCGCGCGAGACATAAGCCCCCGACCGCACCGAGCTACCGCCCGGAACAATCCGCACCCCATCCTCAGGCGTAAACTTCCGCGCGGGATACGTACCCTTGTCGACGAACGAGAGGATCGTCTTACCCGCTGGCGCAAGCCCGCTCATCTCCTCAAGCGAACCNNCCCACGCATTCACCCGCCATCCAGTAGGCGCGGCCGTGTCCGGTTCAGCCGACCGCAGCGTCCCCGCCTCCAGCGCGTCGCGCAGTTCGAGAAACGCTTCGAGCGCGTGCTTATCTCCAACGGCCTCAGCGCCCGCAGCAAAATGCCGCTCAATCCGTACCTTCAAATCGTCCAGTTCAGTTGTCATGGTCTGCTTCGATTGTAGCGGGATTAGACCAACCCAAGCTCGCCCAACAACAACGCCAGCTTCTGCCGCGTCGGCGTCGTCACCGGAACCATCGGCAGCCGCAGCTTCTCTTCAATACGCCCCATCAGTGCAAGCACAGCCTTCACCGGCGCCGGGCTCGGCTCGCAGAAGTGCGCCTGCATCAGCTTCAAGTACTTGCAGTTGATCGCGCGCGCCGTCGGCCAATCGCCCGCCATCGCCGCCTGCACCATCTGCGCCATCTGCGCAGGAATCGCGTTCGACGCCACCGAGACCAGTCCCACGCCGCCCAGTGCGATCACTGGCAGCGTCATCCCATCGTCGCCCGAGAAGACCCTGAAGCCGCGCGGCGCCTGCGTAATCAGCTCCGTAATCTGCGCCACGTTTCCGCTGGACTCCTTAATCCCCACAATGTTCGCGATCTCGGCCAGCCGCAGCACCGTCGCCGGTTCCAGGTTCACACCCGTCCGCGAAGGAATGTTGTACAGCAGCACGGGTATCTCCACCGCCTCGGCGATCGCGCGAAAGTGCTGATACTGGCCTTCCTGTCCGGGCCGGTTGTAATACGGATTCGCCGTCAGCAGGCCGGTGAGCCCCGGAACCTTGGCCAGCTTCTTCGCCCGCGCTACGGCCTCGCTCGTCGAATTGTGCGTGCAGCCCGCGAACGCCGGGACACGCCCCGCCGCAGCGCCCACCACTGCTTCCACCACGCGAAACGTCTCGGCCTCGCTCAGCGTTGAGGCCTCGCCCGTGGTGCCGCAAGGAATCAGAAAGTTGACGCCCGATTCAATCTGCCAGTTCACCAGCCGGACGAGCGCCGGTTCGTCAATCGCGCCATCCCCGCGGAAGGGTGTTACCAGTGCCGTGCCACAACCAGAAAGTTCCATCGCGACTGTGAGTTTACCCTTTATCCGCCTGTGAAGTCGCGGAATTCTCAGCCGAAACTCCAGTCGGCCTCGGCGAATGGCAATCGTCTCCCTGCGGCGGCACCTCAGCCTTCGGCGGCAGCAGCCAGATCACTGCCACAGTCCCGATCAGAGCCAGCGACGCTGCGGGCCGGTAGAACGCCACCGGAACCGCCGCGAGATAGAGCATAACGGACACGATCTGCTTACCCCAACTTGCGTGCGCAGGTGCCGCACTCTGCGACCGAATCTGGATCCAGAGAAACATCTACGAGACGCCAGGCAGAATGCTGACTCCTGCGTAGAGCGCGGTCGTGAAGGACGACAGGCCCTTGATGCCGATCCAGTCCGTGGCAAAAGGAAACAGCGAGAGGCAGAAGAGAAAGACCAGGTTAGCACACAGGATGCCGTGACTGACCGTCTCAACCTCATCAACGAGGTAATGATGGTTCACCCAGTAAATCCCGATCTGCACGAAGGTGAGCAGGTAGAGGAAGAGAGTAGGCAGAGCCGCGCGCAGGCCAGCCACGCCGTCCTACCCAGGGACCTTCAACTCCAGCACCATGATGGTGATGATTACGGCGATTACGCCGTCGGAAAATGCTTCGAGACGCCCCAGACTCAGGATCTGCCTGCTCACTCCGACACCCTAGCACGGAGCGGAGCGTATACGCCCGGCCGTCTACGCAAACGCTGCGTAGTTGCGGTGGAGTTCGCTGGGATTCAACGCCGGCACATGCAGCGACGCAGCCCCGTTCATCGTGGTCGACGGCTGCTCCATGCACTTCACAAACGCAGCCTGGAACTTCGCCATCTCGCTTTTGCTGCCCACGCTTACGCGGACATAGGTTGGCATCGCGGCCCACGTACGGCCGATCGCAACATTCTCGCCCAGCATCGCGCTTTGGAACTCTCCGCCCGGCCGCCTGACATCGACCATGAAAAAGTTGGTCTGCGAGCCCGGGACCACGGAGTAGGCACGCTTGGCCAGAAACTCCAGCGTCTCCGAGCGCACGTCCGCGTTGATCTTGCGCCGCAGAGGAACCAGTTCCTTGTCGAGCAGCGCCGCCTGGGCCGCGGCAGCGCTCGTCACCGAAACGCTTGCCAGGGTGGGCGCGTACGGAGCTATCACCCGGAACTTCTGGAAGTACTCAGGCCGCGCGAACACCAGCCCCGCGCGAATTCCTGCCATGCCATAGATCTTCGAGAAGGTCCGCGTCACGATGATGTCCTGATCCGCCGCAACCAGGTCGATACACGATTCCTCATTCGAGAAGTCGAGGTACGCCTCGTCGACAATCACGACCGAACCTGCCGGCTTATTCTTCAACAGCCAGACGATGTCCGCCTTCGGAGTGATCGTTCCTGTCGGGTTATTCGGGTTCACGATGTAGTACGCTCCCGCCTTTGGCGTCGCCGCGACCATCGCCCTCACATCGTGCGCATAGGTCGAGGTGAGCTTGACGGGGAACTTGGGCGCGCCAACCATGTCCGCAACGCCGGCGCCCTGTTCGTAGCTCGGATCGCCATAAACGAGCGCTTTGCCGGGGCCGATGTGCGACATCAATGCGAGATTCAGCGGACCGGCCGATCCTGGAAACAAACCAACGTAGCCACGCTTCAAACCGGAGAGATCAAGCGCAGTGCTCACCGTCGCCTGGACCACTTCTCCGTGGTAACGGTTGCCGACCGCGGCCATCTTGCAGATTGCATCGAGCGCCGACTGCGCGGGGCCCAGGGGATTCTCGTTCATGCTGATGAAGACGATCTCATCCTCGATCGACCTGTCCAGGCTCAACGCATCGCTGTCCCCGACGCCGCGAACCGGATGAGGCGCCGACACGCCCTGGACCGCCGCAAATCCGCGCAAGGAAGTGGCAGCAACCGAAGCCGCTCCGAGGCTACTAAGAAAGGACCTTCGCGAAAGACCGAACTTGAATGCAGTGCTCATGGAGAGGCTCCTCAAGAGATCGGTTCGTGGAATCGAGACGCCGGTGCGACAGGAGGATTAACCAGCTGGGACGAATACACTTTCACTGCAGTAGCGGCTTGCAGGTGCAGAATCTAGTTTGGGAGATCCAGGGACGGAGTTCGAATATGCAATCGAATGAGTATCAATTTACATCACATTGATGCTCTGTGCGCACTGCAGAAAAAACAAATCGATTAGAATCGAGACCCTTGAGGCCGTCAATTCCATTATGTAACTGAAATTGCTCAACATTGAGGCGTTGAGACGAGAGCCTCTCGTGATCTTTTCCTTATGTCCGCATCAGAATGCGTCCCGTTCGAACCCCGTGCGCACACAAGGCCGCGGCATCAAACGCGCTCATCGTGCGCAGACCCTTGCTCTAGACCCACTCACCCGCGCGCATCAGAGGCTCGGCCGCGCCATCCGCAGCGATACCGTCCACATCCATCTCCGCCGAGCCGATCATCCAGTCCACATGGATCAGACTCGAGTTCGCCCCCAGAGCCGTCAGCGCATCGTTGTCCATCTTCTCGCCGCCAATCAGGCACGTGGAGTAAGCCTGCCCCAGTGCAATATGGCTCGCCGCATTCTCGTCGAACAGGGTGCTCCAGAACAAAATCCCCGTCGCCGCAATCGGTGAGGACGCAGGCACCAGCGCCACTTCGCCCAGCCGCCGAGCTCCATCGTCCGTCGAAATCAGCCGGTTCAGCACATCCTCACCAGCTGTCGCCGTGGCCTCCACTATCTTGCCGGCCTCAAACCTGCACTGAATATTCTCGATCAGCGTCCCCTGGTGTGAGAGCGGCTTCGACGCCCGGACCACGCCATCCACGCGGTCCTTGTGCGGCGTAGTGAAGCACTCCTCCGTCGGAATATTCGGCTGGCAATACACGCCGTTCCCCGCGGTCGTTCCGCCGCCCGCCCACAGATGCTCGTCCGCCAATCCCACTTTCAGATCGGTCGAGCCATCCGCGGACTTGAAGTGCAGCGCCGCAAACCGCTTCGTATTCAGCATGTCCACGCGCTGCTTCAGCCGCGCGCCATGCGCCAGCCAGTCTGCCACCGGATCGTCCCCAGTAATTCGCGATGCCTGGAAGATGGCCTCCCACAGCTTCGCCACCGCCGCGTCAACCGGCTCCCCCGGAAACACCAGCTTCGCCCACTCCGGCGTCGCCGCGGCCACAATCGTCCAATTGATCTCGTGCCGTGTGATCAACTCCATCGCCGGCTTGCTCGCCTTCGACGCCGCCACATTCGCCCGCGCCACCTTCGCCGGATCCTGCCCGCTAAGCAGCGCCGGGTTCGTCCCGGCAATCGCCATCCTCGCCGCGCCATTCTTGAACGCAGTCGCAATCCCATCCTGCAGCCACACTGGCGCATAGTCGAAGCTCGCATCCGGAGCTTGCTCAAACCGCGACAGCACGCACGGATCATCCGCAAACAACGTCGTCACCAGGAGAGCCCCGGCGCGGTACGCATGATCGGTAATCCGCTGTACCAGCGGCAGCGCCTCGATGGGAGCGGTCAGCACCAACTCCTGCCCCTCGCGCAGCCCCAACCCCACGCGCACAGCCACCTCGGCCAGTCGGTCAAGCTTTTCATCAAAGGACAACGAAGTAAACGAAGGGGCGGAAACGACGGCGGAAGCGCTCATACCTACAGATTAAGCGCGCCCCCAAACATGCGCAACTCAGCGTCCAGGCCTTCAGCCTCATCGCAAACAAATCGGTGTAGATCGGTGGTAAGCCTTTCGCACTCGTGCGCACCTACAACTTTTCCCACACATCGCGAAAGTTGTAGCACCCCGTCCGTGTCGCAAGCCACTCCGCCGCCCGCACCGCACCCTCCGCGAATCCTCGCCGCGAAAACGCCTCATGCGTCAGAATCACCCGGTCCGCATCGCTCACCGCCTGCAGCACGTGCGTCCCCTTCGCATCGCCCTCGCGCACCGACTCGATCGGCACCTCGATCTTCTTCCCCGCGCCACGCTCCACCATCTCCGCAATCGAGATCGCCGTCCCCGAAGGCTTGTCCAGCTTGCTCACATGGTGCGTCTCCACGATCGAAAACTTGTACCCGGCAGCCGTCAGCGATGCGCCCATCTGCTCCGCCAGCTTCAGCATCACCTGCACGCCAATTGAAAAATTCGTCCCGTAGAGCAGCCCCGCCTGCTTGCGCTCCGCCAGGCCGCGCATGTCCGCCAGCGACGCATACCACCCCGTGGTTCCCACCACCATCTTCGCGCCCGTAGCCAGGCACGCGCGCATGTTCTGCACCACCGCCTCAGGCGTCGTGAAGTCGATCACCACATCGAATCCCGCCACAAACGGAGGCGTCAACGCCGTTGCGCCCGTGTTCTCCAGTTCATCCAGCACATTGACGCCGTGGCCGCGCTCGGCCGCCACCTCCGCAACCAGCTTGCCGGTCTTGCCCTGCCCAAGCACCAATATCCGCATAATCAAAGTCTACCGTGGAGCAGCCGCGATTCAACGAAGAGCGCGCTCAAACCTTAGCAATTACCCTGGCCTCGGTATCGAATACGGTCGGATCCGGATCGACGAAGAACTCCGCGTGCAGCGATCGGATCGCCTCTTCCACATCCGACTCCTCGATCATGAAGCTCATGTTGATCTCGCTCGCACCCTGCGAGATCATCCGCACGTTGATGTGCCGAATCGCCGAAAACACTCGCCCCGCCATGCCGTTATGCCCGCGAATATCCTCGCCCACCATGCAGATCAGGGCCTTGTGCCCCTCCAGCTTCACGTCCGCAATCTTGCCCAGCTCAGCGCAGATCTCGGGCAGCCGCTCGTTCGTGTCCACCGTCAGCGAGATGCTCACCTCACTCGTCGAAACCATGTCGATCGCACAGTGATACCTGTCGAAGACATCGAACACGGACTTCAGATATCCATGCGTCATCAGCATCCGGCTTGCCACGATGTCGATGATGGTCAGCCGCTTCTTCGCCGCAATACTCTTGAACGGGCTCGCGCACGGTGGCGCCATCGCCGTAATCTTCGTGCCCTCGTTCTCAGGGTTGCGCGAGTTCAGCACCCACACCGGAATGCTCTTCTGCACCGCAGGAAGAATCGTCGCCGGATGCAGCACCTTCGCACCGAAGTACGCCAGCTCCGCGGCCTCCTCAAAGCTGATCGTCTTCACCCGCAGCGCATCCGGACAGATGCGCGGGTCGGTCGTCATAATCCCATTCACGTCGGTCCAGATCTCGATCGCGCCCGCGTGCAGCCCACCGCCCACCAATGCAGCCGTAAAGTCGCTGCCGCCACGTCCCAGCGTCGTCGTAATGCCTTCCGCCGTCGCGCCGATAAAGCCGCCCATCACCGGCGTGTGCCCGGCCTCCACCAGCGGCAGCACCAGTTCCGTCAGCTTGGCCTCGATCGCAGCCTCCTGCGGCACTGCCTTGCCATAGTGGTCGTCCGTAATAATGCAGGCCCGCGAATCCACGCGCACGCCGCTCAACCCATGCTGCGCAAACGCCCCCGCAACCATCCGCGACGACATCCGCTCGCCAAAGCTCACCACGTTGTCGCTCGTCCGCGGCGTCAGTTCACCCACCGCCGCGATCCCGCGCAGCAAATCATCCAGCAAATCGAACCCGCGCCGGATCGCCGCCTCAACCTCCACGTACAGTTCCCCGCACAACAAATCTGCCGTCGTCTCGATGTGCCGGTTCCGCAGCCGCGCCGCAATCGCCAGCGCCCCCACCTTGTCGCCTCGCCCCGCAGCCGCAGCCGCGGCCAGCAACTGGTCGGTCACCTTAGCCATCGCCGACACCACCACCACCGGCTTCAGCCCGCGCTCCCGCCGCCCACGCACAATCTCGGACGTACGCAGCATCGCCTTGGCGTCCTCCACCGACGTGCCGCCGAACTTCATCACGACGAGGTCGGTTCTGGCCTCTCCCACCCTGACCGCCTCGCTCATACGAGCACCGCATCCCGCTGGACTGATTTCATATCCAGCTTGCCCAGACGCGCCAGCACCTCCGCGTTCAGCACCGCTGCTCCCGCCGCCCCGCGAATCGTATTGTGCGACAGCACCACAAACTTCCAGTCCAGCAGATTGCACTCACGTAGCCGTCCCACGGTCGCAGCCATGCCATGCCCGCGCATCCGGTCCAGCCGCGGCTGTGGCCGGTCCACACTTGCGTCAAACTCCACCGGCTGCTCCGGTGCGGTCGGCAGGCGCAGTCCCGCCAGCGGCGCAAACTCGCTCCACGCCGCCAGTACCTCCTCGCGGCTCGCCTTCGTCCGTAGCTTGATCGACACGCACTCCATGTGCCCGTCTTCCACTGCCACGCGATTGCAGTGCGCGCTCAACTTTGCATCCAGCATCTCGATGCCGCCACGCCCAAGCCTGCCAAGCAGCTTGCCAACCTCTTCCTGCAGCTTCTCTTCCTCGTTTTTGATGTACGGGACGACGTTCCCCAGAATGTCCAGCGAAGCCACGCCCGGATACCCTGCCCCACTCACTGCCTGCATCGTCGACACAAACAGGCTCTCAATCCCGAATCGCTCCTCGAGCGGCTTCAGCGCCAACACCAGCCCAATCGCGCAGCAGTTCGGATTGGTGACAATGTAGCCGCCAGTCCCGCCGGAATCCCTGCGCCAGCTCTGTCCCTCGATCAGCGCCAGATGATCCGCGTTCACCTCAGGCACCACTAGCGGCACGTCCGCCACCATCCGGAACGCGCTCGAGTTCGACACCACCGCGCATCCCGCCGCGGCAAACTTCGGCTCCAGTTCGCGCGCATGCTCCGCGTCCAGCGCCGCGAAAATAATCTTCGGCAACTCGCCCTCAGGCGTGCCCTCGGGAACGTTTGGCATCACCGTCATCGCGGCAATGCGCGCCGGCAGCGGCGTGTCCAGCTTCCACCGGCAGGCCTCGCCATACGTCTTGCCCGCGCTGCGATCGCTCGCCGCAAGCCACGCGATCTCAAACCACGGGTGATTGTTCAACAACTGGATGAAGCGCTGCCCAACCATGCCGGTAGCGCCAAGAATGCCAACTTTGCGTCGTTCCATATCTCTTAAGAATACCGCAGACCCACCGTAATCTGCCGCGAATCGGGTGCCCCATGATCGGCGCGGGCTCCTCCGCGCCTATCGTGGGCTATTCCCTTCCGCCGAATTGCAACTTCGCCCGGCTTGTCCTAACATCCGATGCGTGAAACGAAGACTCATAAAATGGATCCTGGTCTGGGGTGCGTTCGGGCTGGTGATGCCCTTATTGTTGACATCGGGCTGGAAGGTGTTCGGCTGGGGATTTGGCGAGTTGCAGGTAATCTTGTGGCCGAGTTCCATCTTTCTGATGAGGCTTGATGGCCCAACTCCCCGTGGCATGCTCGATATAACGGAGATCTATTCAATTCTCGCCGCAGAGAACATGATTCTCTACTCTCTTGTGGGCTCACTGACGTCACCCATCGTTTACTTTGCGACACGCGAACGCAAGTTGCCCTGACCAACGCCCGCCATCTCCTCTTCAGACCCCTACCGCGGCGGCGCCTGCTCTCCCATCGGGCAATTCTGCCGCTGAATCGGCGCCCCCGGGATCGCAATCGTCAAGCTGTACTCGCAGTTGATGTACGAGTTCCCCACCCCAACCCGTGGATACACATAGATCGTGTGGTTCGCCGGGTTAAACACCGCCAGCGACTGCTGTGGCCCGTCCCCATCAAACTGAAAAGCCAGAATAGAGTCGCCGACCGACGAGCCGCGAGCCGACGAAGACGAACTCGACCTCTGCGCCAGCACGGTCGTCCCCGCACCCCGCAACCACCAGCCAATCGCAACGGCCAGGCACACCAAAGCCAGGTCGC
Organism: Granulicella sp.; assembly: GCA_003133205.1. Next base: position 9,092 of record PKWK01000162.1, read on the forward strand.
GAACAACGGAACGCAGACGCATCATGAAATTGTCCTCGTGGAAATCAGATTAAGCCGAATCAGATTGATACCAATCCGAGAGACGTTCCGCCCAACCCTTCCGTTATCCAACGAACCTAGTAATCTTCCCGATAGCGCCTTCGCCGCGAGTAGTAACCGCCCGAGCCGCCCCAGGCCATCAGCGCGGCCACCAGGTGAATGATGAACCACAAACTGATCCCCTGATCCAGATAGATCAGATACAACACCAGCACCCTCGGGAGCAGAATCGCAAACACCAGCGGCACCAGTCCATGCAGATGAAACGGCGTCAGCGAAGCCTCAAGCCACAGCAAGAACAGCGCAATCCGCGGCAGAAACAGCGAGAACACCAGGAACCATAGCGGCAGCGTATGAATCACCATCAGCACATGAAAGCTCATATCGACTAATCGTCCTCCGACCTGAACCGGCTCCTAAGCCGTCTCCATCGCCGCAATCACCGCATCCCCAAACGCCGTCGTCCCACTCGTCCCGCCCACATCCCTGGTCAACACCTTGCCCTCGGCATACACCTTTTCCAGCGCCGTCTGGACCCGTTCCGCAGTCTCTTTCTCATGAATGTGGTGCAGCATCAACACCGCGCTCTGCAGCATCGCCGTCGGGTTCGCCAGGTCCTTGCCCGCGATATCCGGAGCCGATCCATGCACCGCCTCGAAGATCGCGCACTCCGTTCCCAGGTTCGCTCCCGGAACCAGTCCCAGCCCGCCCACAAACGCGCTGCACAGGTCGCTAAGAATATCGCCGTACAGATTCTCCGTCAGCAGAATGTCGTACTGGTATGGATTCATCACCAGTTGCATGCACGTGTTGTCCACGATGTGCTCCGCGTACGTCACATCCGGATACGTCATCGCAACGCCCCGGCAACACCGCAGAAACAGCCCATCCGACAGCTTCATGATGTTCGCTTTATGGATCGCGTGGATCTTCTTCCGCCCATGCTTCCGCGCATACCCAAACGCAAACTCCGCAATCCGCGTCGACGCCTTCTCCGTAATAATCTTCAGCGACTGCACCACGCCCGGAATAATCTCATGCTCCAGCCCCGCATACAGGTCTTCCGTATTCTCGCGCACAATTACCAGGTCGATGTTGGGATAGCGTGTCTTCAATCCCGGTAGGTTCTTCACCGGCCGGAAGTTTGCAAACAGTTCGAACCGCTGCCGCAGCGCCACGTTGATCGACGAAAACCCGCCGCCCACCGGAGTCGTCACCGGCCCCTTCAGCGCCACCTTGTTCTCTTCAATCGACCGGTAAAGCGCCTGCGGAATGTACTCCCCAAACCGCTCGAAGGCCTCCGCTCCCGCCGCAAACGGATGCCATTCGAACTTCACTCCAGTCGCCACGCCCGCAGTCTCCAAAACCCGTACCACTGCCGCCGAAACCTCCGGCCCAATCCCATCGCCAGGAATCAGCGTAATTGCGTGTTTCATCGTCGCCATCGTTCTCACCTACTCCAAATTTTCCCGCCGAAACCTGTTTGTCATTCCTCAGCGCAGTTTGTTTGTCATTCCGTAGCGCAGCACAGGAATCCGCTTTTCCAACCAACAACCTGCAACTTCCCTTACTTCCGCCTCTTCAAATCCTTCCCGCTCAACAACTCTTCCAGTTCGAGCTTGAACTCGCGCACGTCCTTGAAGTCCCGGTACACGCTCGCGAAACGTATATACGCCACCGTGTCGATCTCCTTCAGCCGCGACATGATCAACTCGCCAATCTCGCTGGTCGTGCGCTCCCGCTCGGCAGAATCGACCACATACGCCTCGGTCTCGTCCACAATTCGTTCCAGCGCAGCGCCCGATACCGGCCGCTTCTGACACGCATGCAACAGCCCGCCCAGTATCTTCTGACGGTCGAACTTCTCCCGCCGCCCGTCCTTCTTCACCACCATGTACGGAATCTCGTCGATCCGCTCATACGTCGTGAAGCGCTTGTTGCAGCCCTCGCACTCGCGCCGCCGCCGGATCGCGTCCGCATCCTTGCTCTCGCGCGAATCCACCACCCGGTCCTGCGCGAACCCGCAGTAGGGACACCTCATCGGCCGCACGTCATTGAAAACAAAATAGTCACGTCAGGCCCGATTCTACCAGTGCCCGTTCGAGCCCGCCCTACCCTGGCGTACACTTTGGGTGCGATGCGTCCACGTCTTCGAGCAATCACGCTGATGCTATTCACTGTCGCTGGCCTGACCGCCCAGACCGCAGACATCACGAGCGGTATTTACTCGCGCTCCGCCAAGGACATCTGGGGCAGCAAACGATTAGTAATACCTTCGCCGGATGGTCGGAAAATGATCTCCGTAGGTCCGCCCCACCATCCAAATTCTGACGAAACCCACAGCGTGACGTTCCGTGCTAACGGCAAGAGCTATCCGACCTACATAGGTTCATGGGTCAATGCCGAGGCCGCATGGGCACCCGATTCAAAGGCCTTTTTCGCAACCTACAGCGACGGCGGTAATGTTGGAACCTACCACGTAAAGATCTTCTACGTGACTGACTCCGGTCTTCGAGTCGTCGAGCCAATTCCGAACGGGCGCACGTTATTTCAGCCGCGATGTTTCGAGCCAGAACGTCTCAATGTCGGAGCGATCAAATGGATGGGGGTGGACTCCGGATCACTGTTGATCGCTGTCCAGGTTCCTCCGCATTCCAGTTGCGCGAGCATGGGCACATTCGAGGCCTTCGAAATCGCCTTGCCAAGCGGCAGAGTGGTCTCCCATTACGACCAAATCACCGCAAAGAAGCTCTTCAAATCCGATCTCGGAGGCGACTTGCTGAACGCCGACGATAGCTGCATCCGCAAGCCGCAAAGCTGTGTCCCAAGTGGCCTGGACAAACAAAGGAAATAAGATCGTGATCCTGCGCGCCCCACGACCTCAGACGATCCACCCACCACCCACCACCTCATCCCCGTCATAAAACACCGCGGCCTGCCCCGGCGTAATCGCCCGCTGCGCCTCATCGAACACCGCGCGCACGCAATCCACCCCATCCGCCCGCAAAGCAGCCAACGCCGGCTCATGCCGATGCCGAATCTTCACCCGCACCCGCATCTCGCCATCCAACCCCGCCACCGAAATCCAGTTCAGCCGCTCTGCCCTCAGTTCCCGCGACATCAGCTCCTCATCCGCGCCCACCGTCACTTTGTGCGAATCGGGATGAATCGCCAGCACGTACTTCGGCCCAGAATTCGGCGCAACCGCCAGGCCGCCACCCAGCCCCTTCCGCTGTCCGACAGTGAATGCATGAATCCCCTCATGCCGCCCCAGAACCTCGCCGCCCGCCGTCACCAGTTCGCCCGATGAGTCTGGCATCGCCTCGCCCTGCTCATCCAGGTACGCCGCCAGAAACGCCGAATAGTCCCCGCCCGGAATAAAACAAATCTCCTGCGAATCCGGCTTCGCCGCCAACTCCAGCCCCGCATCCGCCGCCATCTGCCGCACCGCAGGCTTCTGCATCTCGCCCAGCGGAAACATCGTTCGCGACAACTGCTCCTGCGTCAGACCAAACAGAAAATACGTCTGGTCTTTCGTCTTGTCTTCCGGGCGCGACAGAATCCATCGCCCGCGCGCCTCGTCGAACCGGTTCCGAGCATAGTGCCCCGTCGCAATCCGGTCCGCGCCAATTTGCCGCGCCGTCGTGATCAGCGCGTCGAACTTCAGATGGTTGTTGCACAGCGTGCAAGGAATCGGCGTCCGCCCCGCCAGATATTCATCCACAAACGGCCGCACCACCTCCGCCTCGAACCGCGCCTCCTGGTTCACCAGGTAGTACGGAATCCCAATGTGCTCCGCCACTCGCCGCGCGTCGTATACGTCGTCGATCGAGCAGCACCGCCCCCGCACCGCTTCGGGCATGCCCTCGTGCCCCGCCAGCCGCCGCTGGTTCCAGAGCTGCAGCGTCAGGCCGACCAGCGTGTGTCCCTGCGCGTGCAGCAGAGCCGCCACCGCGGACGAGTCCACCCCACCCGACATGGCCACGGCAATCGTCTCTGGCTGGCTCACGGCGCTCATCCTTCCATTATCGCAACTTTCACCCCAACCCACCCGCGAATCCGGTAATCTAACCAATCGATGCCCCACACACGTCCAAGCCTCCCATCCGCCCGCCTGAGCGCTGCCATCTCCCTCCTGACGGCCCTCTTCACCTGTGCCACAGCCCACGCCGGCCCACCCTTCCAGACCGACGACCCCGAGCCCGTCGACTACCGCCACTTCGAGATGTACGCCTTCACCCTCTCCGACGGCACAACTTCCGGCGGCACCACCCTCTCAGCCCCCGCCTACGAGGTCAACTACGGCGTCGTCCCCAACGTGCAGCTCCACCTCGTGCTGCCGTTCACCACCGTCTTCGCGCCCGACGGTCCCACCGTCCACGGCATCGGCGACACCGAACTCGGCGTCAAACTTCGCTTCGTCAAAGAAACCAAGCACACGCCCCAGATCGGAATCTTCCCCTTCTTCGAATTCCCCAGCGGCAACGCAGACAAGGGCCTCGGCGTCGGCAAAACCTGGTACCGCATGCCCGTCTGGCTACAGAAATCCTGGGGTCCCGAAGATCACGAATGGACCACCTACGGTGGCGGAGGCTACGCCGTCGTCTCGCAGGACGGCTTCACAAACTACCCGTTCGCCGGATGGCTCGTCCAGCGCCAGTTCAACAAGAGGATCACTCTCGGCGCCGAACTCTTTGGCCATGGCCCACAAACTCCCGACACAAACCGAGCCTCCACCATGCTCGACCTCGGCGGCATCTACGAGTTCAAGGAAGGATTCGACCTCCTCTTCGCCGCCGGAAAAAGCATCTACGGCCAACCCGAAACCTACACCTACCTCTCCCTCTACTGGACCTGGGGCCCGAAGGACGCAGCCAACACAGGCGACAAGGACCAGCCCGTCAGCGGTACGGGCTCCAAAATGCTCTCAGCCCTCACCCATCTCCGGCCGCACTAGCACGCGGTCAAAATTGCCGTCTTCGGCCCCGCTAGCGCGGGTAGAATTGTCGTCATCCTGAACGCAGTGAAGGATCCCTGTATTTGTCTTTCGTCTCTAAACTGAAACAAGGAGCAAGCATGGAACTCACCCAGCGTGAACTCGTAACCGCCATCCACGGAATGCTCTTCGGCAGCTTCTTCCTCATGGCCATCTTCGGAGCCTTCGTCCTGCTCCTGCAACTCAGCAACCCAGAACTATGCGCATCTGAATCAGCCGCTCACCCCACCCCGCGCTGGCAGACCATCTATCTCATCGCGATGGTCGCGCTAGGCTGGGCCGCCGTCCTCTCCGGCGCATACATCATCTATCCCTGGTATCGCGCCGTAGCCCCACCCGGAGCCGACCTCGCCCTCTATCCCAAGTTCCTCCTCACCGCCCCTTCCACCGCAGGCTGGCACACCCTCGGCATGGAGTGGAAGGAGCACGTCGCCTGGATCGCACCAATGGCCGCCACCATGGTCGCCTTCGTCATGATCAAACACCGCGCCGCATGGAACGCCTCATGCCAGGTACGCAGCGCCGTCCTCGGATTCGCCGCCACCGCGTTCCTCGCGGCTGCCATCGCCGGAGGCTGGGGAGCGATGATCAACAAGAAAGCGCCCGTCCAGGGCGGACAAACGTTCCAAATCATGGGGAGCGCCAAATGACCGAGATCAAGCCGACCCCACAGAATCCCGCCAACGGCCCCGTCGCCGCCGCAGTCCTTTCCTGCGGGCTAGGCTGCTTCCTCCTCGGCGTCCTCGCCGTAGCCGCCGACGGCTCCAAATCCCTCGCTGCTGCGCTCAACTTCTACAACCCCGCCGGCCCACTCTCCGGAGTGACCACCGTAGCCATCGCTCTCTGGCTCATCTCCTGGGCCATCCTCGCCGTCCGCTGGAAGACCAAAACTCGCGCCTTCGGGAAAGTCACTGCCGCAAGCTTCACCCTGCTCGCCCTCGGCCTGCTGCTTACCTTCCCACCCATCGGCGACCTCTTCCTCGGTCGCTAACCCCCGCAGCCCGCCTCTACTTCGGGACCGGCACGTTCGCCCCCTGCGGAGCCACGGTCAGCGGCTTCGTAATCTCATCCAGATAATCCGGCGTCCCATCCACCCGCACCAGCACCGGATACCTCTCGCCATCGTGATAGTCGAGATCGATCAGTGACACAAAGCTGTTCGTCTGCACAATCAAGTGAATCGGCTCCGGCTTGCCCTTCGCCTCGCGGATCGCCGTCCTCAGCCCATCGCCCGAGAAGACCACCCCATTCACCGCAAAGATCTTCTGTCCCGGCGCGAGCTTCGCCTTGTCCGCCGGCCCGTCCCACAGCACATCACTGATCGTCCCGTCCGCCCCCACACGAATCCCGATCGAGTACCAAACGTCGGTCCCCGAGCCCCGCCTGCTCCCACTCGCCCCCAGCGTCGTCTCGCCCCTGCTCGGCTTGTCCGCATACGCCAGCTTGTACCCGCCCTGCACAATCCCCGCCAGGTCTGCGCGCGCATTGATACCGGCCACCCGGTCGTGAATGAACTTCGCCCAATCGTAAGCCACTACCTGATTCAGGTCCGCCACAATCTCCGGCAATTCATACGGCACAATCAGCGGCCCGGTATTCCCGCCCTTCCCCAGAAAAATGTGCTCAAAATCGTTCAGCGACTTCTGATCGTTCGTCAGCTTGCGAATCAACGTGTCCGCATCCAGCCACAGCAACTCCCCCTCTTGGTAGTAGTCGTGCCCACGCCGCCAGTTCGACCACGCCATGCCGTTCGTTCGCAGAATGCTCGACGAGATCGCCGAATCCTCCGTGCTCCGCCACTCGCGCCCTGGCATGTTGTCCAGGTTCGCCGCCGAGATCGCCAGCAGGTCGCGATACTGCTCCGGCGACTTCAGCCCTGTCCTAGCCGCCAGCACATTGCCCAGGTACTGCGTCATCCCCTCATACACCCAAAGCAGATCGCCCTGCTCCGGCGTCTCAAAATCTGGCTGATACAGCCGCCCCGGCCGCCGATACTTGCCGTTCCACGAGTGCGTAAACTCGTGCGCCAGCAAATCCGCCTCGCCCAACTGGTGCTGCGCATCGCGAAACTGGTTCTCATCCGCGCCATTGTTCGACGACTGCCCGTGCTCCAATCCCTCGCCACCCGCAACATCCGACAGCGTCAGCAGAAAGTGGTAGACGTTGTAGTGCCGCGACGCATACATCGCTCCCGTCTCGCGCACCAGGTTCGCAACCTCCGCCAGAAACTCCGGCCGCAACTCCGAATCCCGCTCCTCATCCGCCACCACATCCAGATAATGCTTCGGCGTAACTTCCGGCGCCAGCGCGAATTCGTGGAAGTACTGCCCCGCGATTACCGGCGAATCCTGCAACTGCTCCACCGTAGTCGCCGCATACTTCGTCGTCGTACTCCCCGCCGCCGGCGCGTGCCCGCTCTCATCCACTCCCGTAACCAGCGCCGGAGCCAGCCCAGCAGCCACCGGCGTCAACGCCGTCCCGATCCCCCATCCCGCCGGCACCGTCACCGACGGCTGCACCGCAATCTCCTTCACCGGCACACCCGCCGGATACAGCAGCAGCTTCTCCCACTCCAGCACCGCCAGCTTGGTCGTCGCGCGCGCCGTCACAATGCAATCCAGATGCGTATGAACGCTGGTCACGCCCTTCGGAACCGTCAGATGGAATTCATAGAGATTGACATCGTCCCGCCGCCACTCCAGCGTCTGTCCATTGGCCGTAAACACCACCCCGGTAATGTCGCTCACCGGCCCCGTAGGCCGATGATTCCCCGGAATCCACTGCGGCGTGATCAGCGTCAGCGGCCCCGCCTTCACCGGCAGATCGATCTCCGCGTGATAGAGCTTCCGACCCGCCTCCGTCAGGTCCGCCACAATCTGGATCGGCGTTGCGTTCGAAGCCGGCTGCGCCACCAGACCCACTGCGGAAAGTCCGAAGAAAGCCGCGGCCACGGTGCAAACCGCAGCAATGCGTGACTGGAATAGTTTCATGAAACTCGTTTTGCGGAGGCGGACCGAAGAACTGTGCATAGTCCATCATACAAAGGCGGCGCGCCGGGGACAGGGCGCCGCTCATCCGTTCGCCTCACTCAATCCAAACCGAGACGCTACTGCACGACCTCTGCAGTGCCTGGCTTCACGGTCCCACAGTCCGCGCCCAGGTACTTGGACGTCATCGTATTGTCGATCGTCATGTGCGCCGTGCCGCCCGAACGCCCGGTCATGTCAGCGGTCATGTGTATTGTGCCAGTCACATGCTCGCTGTCGGACATATGAAACTCCGCGTGTCCCGACGCAGTCCCCTGAGGACTCGTGCAACTCGTGTCGAACGACGCACCGGCCGCCGTCTGCACCCGATTCGTGAAGGTGCACTTCATATTCTTCTGCTGCGCCTGGTTCAACAGCGTATCCATGCTCGCCTGCTCAGCAATGCACGACTTCGTTGTAACCGTCGTCGGTTTGCCGCCGCCCATGCTCGACCGAATCATCGCCTGCTGCGCCGCAGGCAGAGCCGCAATGCGCGCCTCCTGGTCCGCCGGAAGCGACATCGAGCTCGTCCCGTTGATCTGCGTCTGCCAAAGACCTGGTTTAATCGGAATCGCGCCGCCCTGCGCCTGCAGGCCAACCGTGTAAGCCATCACCAACACGAACAAGCTGCACTTGCACAATGTCTCAGACATACAGATGACCTCTCTTTGGATCAGATTTTTCTCAGATCGAACCAAAGCAGAGTATCACCGCCACGACTATTTTGGCAGCCCCCGCCACGCCTTCAGAGGGGCGCCGTTAGCCTCGGAGTGGCTCGCCCTTCAGCCCCGACAAATCACCCCGCCAGCGCCGCTTCAATCGCCCCCAGCACCGCCGGATCGTCCGGCACCACCTCGGGCGAAAAACGCACCAGCACCTTCCCATCCCGGCCAATCAGGAACTTCTCGAAGTTCCACAAAATTCCCGGCTCCGGATTCGTCGTCTCTCCCCTATTCGCCAGAAATCCAGTCAGCCGCTCGCGAAATCCCTCGCGCTTCGCGCCTATCGCCTTTGGCTCTGCGCCGATCAAAGCCTCGTAGAGCGGGTGCGTCCCCGGCCCCGTCACCGCGATCTTCGAGAACATCGGAAAATCCACCGCAAATGTCTCCTTGCAGAACGTCGCGATCTCCTCGTTGGACCCCGGCTCCTGCGCCCCGAAGTCGTTCGCAGGAAAGCCCAGCACCACCAATCCCTGGTCTCTGAATCGCGCGTACAACTGCTCCAGCGCATCGTACTGCTTCGTCAACCCGCACTTGGACGCAACGTTCACCACCAGCAGCACCTTCCCGCGATACGCTGCCAGCGAAGTCGACTCACCAGTAATGGTCTGAACAGGAATCTCATAAAGCGACGTAGACATAGCTCTCTCCTCTGGTTTTCTCAACAAGTTATTGTCTGCCCACCCTCGTACCCGTACCGCGAACCTAGTACCTGAACTCCCGCAGCCATTCGCGGAAGTCCGGCCCCAGGTCCTCGCGCTTCAGCGCCAACTCCACCGTAGCCTTCAGGAAGCCCAGCTTGTCGCCCGCATCGTGCCGCTTGCCTTCGTAGTGGAAGCCAAACACCTTCTCATGTTCCAGTAGAGCCTTGATCGCATCCGTAAGCTGCAATTCGCCACCCGCTCCCGGCTTCACGCTCTCGATCATTTCGAAGATCCGCGGCGTCAGAATGTACCGCCCGATGATCGCATTCGGCGACGGCGCATCTTCAAACTTCGGCTTCTCCACCATCCCCTTCACCGCAAGCAGCCGCGGATTTCCAGGCACCGTCGTACAGTCCAGGCAGCCATATGCCGAGATCGCAGGCCCCTCCACAACCTCCGACGCAAGAATGCTCGACCCCGTCTCATAAAACGCCTCCACCATCTGCTTCATGCACGGAACCGTGGCGTCGACAATATCGTCCGGCAGCAGCACGCAGAACGGCTCATCGCCGACCAACTCCTTCGCCATCAGTACCGCATGCCCGAGCCCAAGCGGTTCGGCCTGTCGCGTGTACACAATCCGCGCCAGCTTCGACACCGAACGAACTACGTCCAGCAAATCCTTCTTGCCCTTCGCCTCGAGCACCGATTCCAACTCGGGGCTGCGATCGAAGTGGTCTTCCATCGCGGCCTTGTCCCGCCCGGTCACGATGATGATCTCCGTGCATCCGGCCGCAACCGCCTCTTCCACGCCATATTGAATCAGCGGTTTATCGACCAGGCACAGCATCTCTTTGGGAATCGCCTTCGTTGCCGGCAAAAAGCGCGTGCCCATGCCCGCGGCCGGAAAAACTGCTTTGCGAATCTTTGGATAACTCATTGGTAGAAATCGCCTCGTTGCTCCGTTATGTTGTCAATCCTAGCAAAGCCCACCCGCGCACGACGATCTTGTTCTCCGTGAAGTGTTCGCGGGGTTCGCGTATATTGGCCTTTAATGCACATTCGCGACATTTTCGCCTCCGATCAGACCACCATATCCTTTGAGTTCTTCCCACCAAAGACGGAAGCGGACGCTCAGGCTCTCTACGAGAACATCGCTCGGCTGGAGACTCTCCAGCCTTCCTTTGTGTCTGTGACATACGGAGCAGGTGGCTCCACGCGTCAACTGACTCATGATCTGGTGGTCCGCCTGAAACAGACGACCACCCTCGATCCCATCCCGCACCTCACCTGCGTCTGTCATAAAGAGCAGGATGTCGAAGAGATTCTCACGAAATACGCTGAGGCTGGCGTCAGCAACATGCTGGCGCTAGGCGGCGATCCGCCTCGCGATATCCAGAACTACAATCGAAAAGCCGATGCCTTTCAGCATGCTTCTGAGCTGGTCACCTTCATTCGTCGGTTCAATGAGCGTGGCGTGCATCCGGACAGCAGGGGTTTTGGGATTGGCGTCGCCGGATTTCCTGAGGGTCATCCGGACACTCCAAACCGGCTGGAAGAGATGGATCACCTCAAGGCCAAAGTCGACGCCGGAGCGGACTATATCTGCACCCAACTCTTCTTCGATAACCATGATTTCTACGATTTTCGCGAACGCTGTGAGCTGGCAGGCATTCACGTGCCCATCATCGCGGGAATCATGCCCATCACGTCGCTCGGCGGCATGAAGCGCATGGCGCAGCTTGCACTCGGCGCTCGCGTTCCCGCCAAGCTGCTGCGTGCCCTGGGCCGCGCCTCGAATGATCCTGAAGCTGTCAAGCGCGTCGGCATCCATTGGGCAACGGAACAGTGCCGCGATCTGCTGGACAATCAGGTGCGCGGCATTCATTTCTATACCCTGAACAGGTCGGACGCTACACGCCAGATCTACCAAAACCTCGGCCTGCGCGACAGCCTTCTGCTACGCCGCTCCTGAAGCTGAAATCGGGGGAACGAATGCCCGCACCGTGGGTCACCGTCATGGGAAGTTTCGTCGCCGACCTCGCGTTCCGCACCGACGAGCTACCCGCGTGGGGCGAGACCTTTATGGGCCGCTCATTCCAGCTTGGCCCCGGCGGCAAAGGCTCCAACCAGGCTGTCGCCGCCGCGCGTGCAGGCGCGAAAGTCAGCTTCATCAGCAAGCTCGGCAACGACCCCTTCGGCGATCTCGCGCGCACCACCTACCGCCACGAAGGCATCGACACCCGCCACCTGCTCACCACCAGCACCCCCACCGGCGCCGCCGCCATCCTCCTCGACGCGCACACCGGCGAGAACGCCATCATCGTCGTCCCCGGCGCCTGCTTTGAACTCACGCCCGAAGAAGTCGACAACATGAAGGACCTCATCGCCGCCTCCGCCATCTTCGTCACCCAACTCGAACTCGCCTTGCCCACCGTCGAACACGGCCTGCAACTCGCCCGCTCCCTCAACGTGCCCACCATCCTCAATCCCGCGCCGGCCTGTAAACTCCCGGCCTCAATCTTTCCCCACTGCGACTTCATCACCCCAAACGAGACCGAGGCCGAGATCCTCACCGGCATCCAGGTGACCACCCTCGCCGACGCGGAACGAGCCGCGGACGCCCTCCTCGCTCTTGGCGTTCGCAACGTCATCGTCACCCTCGGCGCACAAGGCGCGTTCGTGAAGAACGCCACCACCGCCGCGCATGTCCCGCCTTCAACGCCGGCCCGGTAGTCGAAACCACAGGCGCAGGCGACGCCTTCACCGGCGGCCTCGCCGTCGCCCTCGCCGAGGGCAAAGACCTCCTCCACGCCGCACGCTTCGGATGCGCCGTCGCCGGCCTCTCCGTCACCCGCCCCGGCACCGCCCCGTCCATGCCCACCCGCCCCGAAGTTGACGCGCCTCATGAGAACCACCTGACGGGGATACCCCCTCCCCCCGGTATATACCATGTATTTGTTCAAAATAAAGCTACTTGCAAGTTGGTATATACCGATTAGTATATACTTCCCGGGGTACGCGGGCTTATCCCAAGAGATCGTCACATGACTGAGGCCTTGTGGTCGTGGTTTTGACCGGAGAAGGTTGGAAGTCTGTTTAGTGGCAGGTCCGGCCTGAGTCACCCCTCCGGCACGACGCTGGTTGTTGATTGCTGCTTCTTCAATTATACGCAGCGTGTCAAGGGGTTTTGGGCTGTAAGCGTATGCATATTCATGGCTAAACCTCACTTGCTTCTCGACTTGCGGGTCATCGCGGTGGCCGGGCACGGCAAGAACGAAGTTCGCCGACGCCATGAAGCGGCGGTTCCGAGCTATGCGATAGCTAGGGTTTGAAAGTCGCCACCAGCGGGTGTCATTTCCGCCCCTGAATCGTGCCTGCCTTGCGGCGTGCGCGCTTGGCGGCAATCTCGCGCATCTCGCGGCCCAGCGACGTGCGATTCATCACCGCCTGCTGCGCGATGCCGATCAGGTTGCCGACGGACCAGTAAAGCGCCAGGCCCGAAGCGTAGTACCAGGTCATGTATCCGGAGAAGGCCGGCATCATGAACGCCATCATCTTCTGCTGCTGCGGATCGACGCCCGGAGACGGCGTGTAGAACTGAACGAGAAACTGCGACACCACCATCAGGATCGGCAGGATGTGCCACGGGTCAGGCGCCTGCAGGTTCGGCAGCCAGAACCAATTCGCATGGCGCAGTTCCACCACCCGCGGCAGCATGGTGAAGAACGCGAACAGCAGCGGCATCGTGATCAGCGTCGGGATGCATCCGCCGAACATGTTCACGCCGTTGTCCTTCTGCAACTGCATGATCTCGGAGTTCATCTCGTTGCGCTTCGGATCGGTCACCTTGAACTTCTTGTACTTCTCCTTGATCGCGTCCATCTGCGGTTGAATGCGCTGCATCTTCAGCGCGCTCTGCATCGTCTTGACGCGGAACGGAAGAATCAGCAGGTTGATCGCGACAGTCAGCAGCACAATCGCCCAACCCCACGATCCGCTCCAACTGGACACGATGTGGTCGTGAATCAGCAGCAGCGAGACAAACAGGTACTTGCCGATCGGGCCCCAGAAGCCGAACTCCAGCATCGGCTCAAGCGTCACCTTCGCATTGGCTGCATGGACCTTCTTGAGAATGCTGATCGACTTCGGCCCAACGAAGATGCGCGTCTTGGTAGACCCGCTACTGTCGCCCAGCGCAGCGCCGAGGATCGGCTCAGGCAGAGCTTTCGTGGGCGGCGAACCAGAGCCGAATCCCACGCGCACGATTGTCTTGGAGACGTCGAGGTCGCCGTGCAGCGTCGCGACCATCGCCGTCGCGGGCGAGTCCGGCAGAAACACCGCAGCGAAGAACGGATCGCTGACGCCCGCCCAGTCGAACGGCCCGGTCAGCGTCTGTCCGCCCGAAACCTTCTTCGGCGCAAGGTGCTCGTCGCTGCCGTTGCGGTCGTTGTCGAACTGACCATTGGCATACGCCATGCCCTTGGGATCTTCGTTCTGGTCGCCAAAGCCGCCCGGCCAACTCAGCAGCGCCTGGGTCGGCGCGCCCGCTCGCGTGACCTGCACCTCCGCATGCAGCACATAGGTCCCGTCGAAGGAGAAGGTCTTAGTCGCCTGCAGGTCGCCGTTCGAGTACTTGAAGGTCAACGTGGCCGGCGCAGTGAGCGAGCCCGTCGCCGAAGGCACAAACATCGCCTGGCTCAGCGATTCGCCCGTAGAACCGTTCAACGTAGAGAGATTGCCGCCCGTGCTGATGCCGGCGTCGCCATAGCCTTGCGAGTAGGTTAGCGAATTCGGACCCGTCTGGGTCACAACATACGTTCCGTTGTAGCTGCTGTCGGATACACCGGCAATCGCGACCGCCCGCCCATTCAATCCGGCTGGCAGAGTTCCCGAGGTCGTCAGCGTGACAACATGGTCGCCGTTCCGCGTCACGGACGAGATGGATACGTTGGTTCCGTCATAGGTATAAAGCGACAGCGGATAGCCGAACAGCTTCGCCGCCTGGGTATGCACCAGGTCGAGCGGCTGCTTGCCGTCCCCGTCGGTGTAAGGGCCCTTCAGTATCCAACTGATAACCTGGGCACCGCGGTTGGAAAACGTGATGCGGTAAAGCTCGTTCTCGATGACGGTCGTCGTCTCCGCGCTCGCCTGGACCACGGGCGCTGCGGGCACGGCTGCATTGGCGGCGGCGGCAGCAGGCGGCAGCGCTGCGGCTGTCACAGGCAGGCTCTATAACGCAACGCTTGTTACGATAACCGACAGCAGCTCAAGCGGATGGTTTAAGATATCCTGCTATGGCGGCACAGGCTGGGTAAACGGGCAGTATCTCGAGCTTGGCAATGCCTTCATCTCAGGCAGCGCAAATGCTCAGGCTGTCACCGACGCGGCTCAGAGGGTAATCGGCGTAAAATACGTATTCGGCGGTACGACAACGGCCGGATTTGACTGCTCTGGCCTCTCGCTCTATGCCTATGGCAAGGTTGGGATAAGCCTCCCGCATTCTGCGGCGCAGCAGGCGGCACTCGGCACAGCGGTGAGCAGAGCCAATCTTCAGCCCGGCGACCTTGTGTTCTTTGACACCGACGGCGGGCATAATAATATCACGCATGTGGGCGTCTATATAGGCGGCAATATGTTCATTAACGCCGAGACCGGCTCGATGCAAAGGGTGAATGAGTGCAGCCTTGACAACAGCTACTGGTCGGCCGCCTTTATGACNNCAGCGCTGCGGCTGTCACAGGCGCCGCAGTTTGTACCGGCGACGGAGCCGCGGTAGCAGCGGGTGCCGATGGCGATGCCGGCTGCGGGTTCATCTTCGTGTGGTAGTACTGCGCGCCGAAGAGGACAGCTACAAAAACGACCATCATCGCGATAAGCGACCTGTTGTCCTGTCCGCCATGCTGATTGGGGTTGCTGAACTCTGCCAAGGGATTTCCTATTCTGTAGGTAGCTGGAAGTTGCGGCCGAGCGACTCCCAGCCTGTTGTCTATGGTAAATGGTCTGCGCTCTTCTGGCCCGCGCCGGAAGAAGCCGATTGCGCTACAGACGAAATACGCTTGGGCACCGGATCGAGCCCGCCTTTGCCCCATGGATGGCAGCGCGCAAACCGGCGCAGCGCCAGCCATGACCCGCGAATGACCCCGAACCGGCTGATCGCCGTGTAGGCGTACTCCGAACACGTCGGCAGGTAAAGGCACTGGCTGGGAGAGATCGCATGCAGCACGGGAGAAAGGGTGGCCTTGTACAGCCGGAAGGCGAACCGGAGCGCGACCTCCTTCGGGCCGCTTGCGGTCGATGCAAGCTCTAACTGTTCCGGGGCTGGCTGTGCAGTTGCCATGGCGCTGCTCAATTCACGGCGGGCGGGAGAGGCACCGCCTGCTTTTCCGAAGCCCTCTGAATCGCGCGGAACACCGAGGCCACCTCGCGTTCAAGGGCTGCCATGTCGAGATCAATCACGCTGCGCCGAGGATGAAGCACCACGTCGACGGGCGATCGCAGGAGGGAAAGCTGCTTGCGAACCGCCGCGCGCATCCGCCGCTTGATGCGGTTGCGATCCACGGCCTTGCCCATGGCCTTGGGGACTGTAAGCCCGACTCGCGGTGCGTCGGAATCGGGAGGTGCGTCGCGCACCGGACTTCGGTCGGGACCGAGCGGCGCTCGCAGCACAAAGAAGTAGCTCATCTGCTTGCCGAACTGCTTGCGACTGGCGGTGTACACGCGCTGGTAATCGGCGTGTTTGCGCAGCCGGCAGGTGGCGGCGATCATAGAGTGCCCCTCGGTCGCGCAGGCGACAGACTGACTGACACGAGGAACAAGTGTGCAATCTTCAGACGGCCTTACTGGAGTGCGATGATTGGGTGATGGCAAGGTTCAGCCCCGCGACAACTGCCCACGAAAAGCTGAGAACATGCGCGGATCGCGACGTTTAGTTGTCGCGGAAACCGGCGCTGACGGCGATCTTGTGGCGTCCTTTGGCACGCCGGCGGCTCAGCACGGCTGCGCCCGCCTTGGTCTTCATGCGGGTAAGAAACCCGTGGGTCTTCGCGCGGTGGCGGCGGTTGGGTTGGAAGGTACGCTTCGGCATTTGACTCGACTCCTGCTCAATCTCTTTGCGGTATGCAACAGTCCTCCAGTATACCTCAAAGTCTTCGCGATCCCCAACAGGGAAGCAAAGGAAAGGAGTTAGTCGCGCCACGAAAAGCGGCTCGAGCATGCGTCAAAAAGTCAGATTCCAAGCGGGGCGAAATGATCTTCACGTTGATCTTCACAAGGAATGGTGCAACAAAAAAAATGTCACTGAATGGCTTGAAATCGACTTGGTTTTCCGTGCTACTATCAAACCCGCTTACTAAAGACGAATTCCATTCATCTGGATCGTACTTTGGTTCACGTTGTCGTTTCGCTTCGCAAAGGGGTTGTCAATCCCGGCGCGAAGATCTCCAGCAAACAGTGTTCCTCTCAACTCGCCTTTACCGGCGGTGTGGAGGTTTGTTGCCTTTGCAGTCACGATTGCAGTTCTTTCGTTTTTCGGGGTCAGTCTCACTCATCTTGAATTAAGAAAAACTTGGAATCAAATCCAAGAAGGAAACAAGAGCATGTCATTCGTTCCCACGGCGACTGCCGTACTGAATTATTGGGTCCGCATCCTCGGTGCGCTTGAGAAAAAGATCAATCGCCAGTCCTTTGAGACGTGGCTCAAGCCAACCAGGTTCTCCCACATTCAGGGCAAGACCCTGTACGTGCGGATCCCCTCCGCAGAGTTTCAGGATGTTTGTGAAAAATACGCGGACCTGATCCAGGAGGCCATCGATAATCTCGGCCTCGATATCGAGACGGTAACCTTCACCACGCCGCAACAAGACCCCAGTGCGCCTCGCGTACGCGAAGACGGCGGATTTGCGCCGGTCCCCAGCCACAATTCCAACGCGCCACACTCGCGCCGGGCACCTGGCCTGGCGGCCCCCGCGCCCGAGCAGTCGCGCTTCGACTGGAACACTGCTTCCCAGCTCAACCCGCGCTACCAGTTCGACGCCTTCGTGATCGGCAGCGGCAACCAGTTCGCCATGGCCGCGGCTCAGGCAGTCGCAGAGCGCCCGTCCAAGGCATACAACCCGCTCTTCCTGTATGGCGGCGTCGGCATGGGCAAGACCCACCTGATGCATGCCATCGGCCACGATGTGAAGCGCCGCCAGCCCCACGCCTCCATCTGCTACGTCTCCGGCGAGAAGTTCATGAACGAGATGGTGGACTGTGTTCGCTACCAGAAGATGACCAGCTTCCGCGACAAGTTCCGCAATGTGGACGTCCTGCTCATCGACGACATCCAATTTCTGGCCGGCAAGGAGCGCACCCAGGAGGAGTTCTTCCACACCTTCAACACGCTCCACGAAAGCATGAAGCAGATCGTGATTGCGTCGGACCGCCCGCCCAAAGAACTGCCCGACTTTGAAGATCGTCTGCGGTCGCGCTTTGAGTGGGGGCTCATCGCCGACATCCAGCCGCCCGACCTCGAGACCAAGGTTGCCATTCTGCAGAAGAAGGCGGAGTCCGAGCAGACGCAGCTTCCCACCGACGTTGCGCTGTTCATCGCAAGCAACGTGCGGACCAATGTTCGCGAGTTGGAGGGAGCGCTCGTCCGCCTCATCGCGTGGTGCTCGATGCATGGCGTCGAAATCACGCTCGCGGTGACCCAGCAGTGCCTCAAGCAGTTCATCGACACGCAGGTCCGCAAGATCACCATCGAGGCCATTCAGCGCGCCGTCGCGGAGTCCTTTGGCATGCGCGTCGCCGAACTGAAGCAGAAGAACAACTCGCGCCAGATTGTGGTGCCGCGCCAGATCGCCATGTATCTGGCCAAGCAGCTCACCGAGGCATCTTTGCCGGAAATTGGCCGTCAGTTCGGCGGGAAGCATCACACTACCGTGATGCACTCTATCGCCAAGATTGACGAACACCGCCGTTCCGACAAGGACATGAACCGCACGATCAACAAGCTGATGGAGACCCTAAGCTAGGTCGAACGTCCTTCTGAAGCTCCCCAGACAGCCCGCAGGGCGCGGGTTGACATCCAACCGTTTACCGGTACAGGAGAATGACATGATCAACGGTGCAACGACTCGCCGCGACGAAGCAAGGTTCAAGGGCGCAACGGAAGACGATGGCAATCCCGTCGACGCCGAGCCCCGCCGGCAGCTCAGCTCCTTCGCCGATCAGCTGGGTCATCGCGACCAAGATGAGATGCTGAAGGACAACGATACCGATTTCCCGGAACCCGACGCCAAGGCCGAAATTACCGGCAAGTAAGGCACGCGGTTTCCAATCGACTCGCTGCCGAAGGCACCGACTCGCTGGGCACGAGCGGGTGTGAGGCTAGTCACGCTCGCGCCGCGAAAGTTTGGTATATGCTTTATTCCTAAGGTAAATACCGTCATGGAAGATGTGGCCCAGGCAGCCCAGACAATTGCAAAATTCCTTCAGACCTTCACGTTGAACGGTGGGCTGCGGCTCCGGTATCGCGTGAAGCTGCGCGGCGTTAAGCCGAGCAACGTGGATGGCTCGGAGGCTTCCGAGTCTGACGCCGACCGCTCGGCGCAAGGCGCGGGGAGCGATGGTCCGCGCAATCTGTACGTCGAATTCTCCGGTCCCGACGCCCCTGTGCTGACCGGGCACAATGGCGAGGTGCTGAACGCGCTCGAGCATATCGCGGCGAAGATCCTGCGGCTCGAACCGGAGGAGCACGACCTGGTGTCGTTTGACGCAGACCACTTCAAAGCGAACCGTGATCGCCAGATGCGCGAGTCTGCTGCGGCTGCGGTCGAGCGCGTGCTGGCAACAGGGCGGCCGCACTCGTTTCCGGCGATGACCTCGCGGGAACGCCGGATGCTTCACCTGATTCTGAGCGAATCGGGCTTGCCAACCGCTTCGAGCGGAGAAGGGCCGGGGCGCTTTGTGGTGCTCTACCCCGCAGGCGCGGATACTTCCTCACCCATGATTGCGCAGCCATCCGAGCGCCGTCATGACGCCCAGCGCATCCGCGATACCTTTCGCCACCGGTAAGCGCGGAACCGCAGCAATTATTCGTGATTGAGGGACTCGAGCAGGGTGCGAGTTTCTGCGAGGACATCCTGGGCTTTGGCGGAGGTAAGCGGCCAGCGAAGGACTCCCTGCGGAGTGAACTGCGCGCCGCGCTTGGCGTTGCGAGAAACGAGCTTCATCATTGCGGCTGGGTCGACCGCAGTTCGCGCCAGGGATGTGTTGCCTAGCTGAGACGTGTCGGCTGCGGCGGCGGCGAAGCGGATGTGGAGCATCTCGACAAAGGTCTTTGGGGTGGGTCTTGGCGGCGGGTTTCTTCGCGAGAGCATAGTGTGCTGCGGACCTCCGCTGGGGATTGCGCCGGGGCGCGGGAGATCGATCTGGGTCCGCTTCCGGTCGAGTTGGGCGATGCCGAGGCGCTCGCAAAGCAGGCGTAGTTCGCCGGCGGCGAGCAGATTGAGGACGGACTCGGGCGGGTCGCCATAGCGGTCCTGCAATTCTGCGCGCACATCGGTCAGGGTGGCGATATCTTCCGCT
The DNA here is from genome assembly GCA_003133205.1 of Granulicella sp. The sequence goes on from PKWK01000162.1 coordinate 29,088, forward strand.
CCAGCGATGCGCTTGTACATGCGCAGGCGCTGGTTCTCTTCCGGTATGTAGCTTGAGTCGATGCGAACGGAGATGCCGAGGTTGATGCTGGTGCCGGCGTGGGCCGGCTTGTCCTCCTCGCCTTTGATCTTGCGGACGGCCTCCTCGAGCATGGAGGTGTACATCTCGAAGCCGATGGCCTCGATGTGGCCGGATTGCTCGCCACCGAGCATGTTGCCGGCGCCGCGGAGTTCGAGGTCGAGCGCTGCGATCTTGAAACCGGCGCCGAGGTCGGAGAACTCCTTGAGCGCGGCGAGGCGGCGGCGCGCGATCTCCGTCAGCTCAGTCTCGGGAGGAATGAGCAGGTAGGCGTAGGCGCGGCGATTGCTGCGGCCTACGCGGCCACGGAGTTGATAGAGCTCACTGAGGCCGTGGCGATCCGCGCGATTGATGATGATGGTGTTGGCGAGCGGGATGTCAAGGCCGTTCTCGATGATGCTGGTGGCGACGAGCACGTCGTACTCGTGATTCATGAAGGCGAGCATGACACGTTCCAGCTCGGACTCGGGGAGCTGGCCGTGGCCGATGACGACACGCGCCTGAGGGACGAGTTCGCGGATCTTGGAGGCGAGTTCGTAGATGGTCTCGACGCGGTTGTGGACGAAGTAAGTCTGGCCGCCGCGTTCGAGCTCCATCTCAATCGCGGTGCGGACGAGCTTCTCGTCGAACTTGGCGACGATGGTCTGGATGGCCATACGGTCTTTGGGCGGCGTCTCAATCACGCTCATATCTCGAAGCCCGATGAGCGACATGTGCAGCGTGCGCGGGATGGGCGTGGCGGACATGGCTAGCACGTCGATCTGCGCGCGTATCTGCTTCAGCCGTTCCTTATGGCGCACGCCGAAGCGCTGCTCCTCGTCCACGACAAGCAGGCCGAGGTCCTGAAACTTGAGGTCCTTCGACAGCACACGATGGGTGCCGATGAGGATATCGACCTTGCCGGCGGCCGCCTTTTCGAGGATCGCTTTCTGCTCCTTTGCGGAGCGGAAGCGCGAGATCATCTCGACGTTGACGGGGAAGTTGGCGAAGCGACGCTTGAAGGACTCGAAGTGCTGGAAGGCGAGGACCGTGGTGGGGGTGAGGACGGCGACCTGCTTGCCATCCTGCACGGCCTTGAAGGCGGCTCGCATGGCTACTTCGGTTTTGCCGTAGCCGACNNCGCCGCAGAGCAGGCGGTCCATAGGCTGGGTGGACTCCATGTCGGCTTTGATGTCGGCGATGGCGGTGATCTGGTCGTCAGTTTCGTTGAAGTCGAAAGCGTCCTCGAACTCGCGCTGCATGTTGGTGTCGGCGGAAAAGGCGGTGCCGAGTGCCGCCTTCCGCTGCGCGTAGAGCTTGAGCAGCTCGGCGGACATGTCGGCCATCGCCTTCTTGACGCGGGCCTTGGTCTTCTGCCAGGCCTGGGTTCCGAGCTTGTTGAGCTGCGGAGCGGGCCCGGTGTCGGTGGACCGATATTTCTGGATGAGGTCGAGGCGAGTGAGCGGAACGTAGAGCTTGGCCTCGTCGGCAAACTCGAGGATCATGAGTTCGAGCGGCGGCTGATCATTCTCTTCAATCACTCGCAGGCCGCAGTAGCGTGCGATACCGTGTTCGACGTGGACAACGTAATCGCCGACTGCGAGATCGCGGAAGTCGGAGACAAAGGCGGACATCTTCGATTTGCTGCGAGTGACGGGACGCGCCTGAACGTCGGCGTCGTCGACGAGGTCCTGCGCACCGAAGAGGATGAGCTGGCGTGCGGTGGCGCGGCCGTCCGCGTCGCGCAGGTCGAGCACCTGCACACCGTTCGCAATGGCGGCGCGGACGATGACGGGGGTCTGGAGGTCTCCAGCGAGGTAGCTGGACTCGGAGTAGACAGTGGCACTGCCGGGCGCCATGGTGCGCGAGCCGAGGCGGTAGGGGACTTGATACTCCTGCAGGAGTCCGGCAAGGCGCTCGACTTCGCCTTGATTCGGCGCGGCGATCAGGACGCGCGCGTCCCGATGAATGAGGGAGTTGATGGCTTCGACGAGAGCTGGAATGCTGCCGTGGAAGCGCTGCGTGGGGCGGGTGGCAAAGTCGACCTCGGAGAGATCGCTGCGGTCTGCATCGAGAACGTCGACAGCGCCGAGCTGGTCGAGTTCGATGCCGGAGAACTTGCGCAGACGATCGTCGAAGTCCCAGGGTGAGATGTAGATGTCTTCCGTGCGGACGAGCGAGCCGATGCCGGAGCGCTCGTGGCGCTGCTCGACCTTGTTCCACCAGCGCTCGCCCTGGTTCTTGACCATGGCCGGCTCTTCGACGAAGACGCGAGTGGCGGAGCCGAGGAGATCGAGCAAAGTGAGGTTGGCGCCTGCGACGGGCGCGAAGAACTCCCATCCGGGGAAGATGGTAGCGTCGCCAGTGCGCGCCGAGGCGTGCGTGAGAAGTTCGGAGGGTTCTTCGCCGCCTTCGAGCTCGGCTCCTGCGAGGCCCGAGCGGGTGAGTCGAGCGTTGATCGCCGTGAGGATTTTTTCGGTGACGGGCGTTTCCGTGAGTGGGAGCAGGAGGGCTTCGTCGAGAGTAGAGGCAGAGCGCTGGGTATCGGGATCGAAGCGGCGGATGGACTCGATCTCGTCGCCGAAGAAATCGATGCGGACGGGGCGCTCCATCTCGGGCGAGTAGACGTCGAGGATGCCGCCCCGAAGGGTGACCTGGCCGGGCATCTCGACCACATCGACGCGCGTATAGCCGACGGAGAGGAGATGTTCGACGAGCATGTCTGGGAGATACTCTTCGCCACGCTTGAGATGGAGCGCGAGGGCAGCGTAGTAGTCACGCGGGAAGAGGCGCATGCAGGCAGCTTCGACGGGCGCGATGACCAGACGGGCGGTTCCGGTGGCGATCTTCCAGAGCGTCGCGGCGCGGGTCTCCTGAATTTCGGGGTGCGGTGAGAGATTCTCAAACGGCAGCACATCATGTGCGGGAAAGCGGAGGACGGACTCTGCGGCCAGTGATCCGGTCAACTCGCAGGCGGAGAGGATGGCGGCGTGGAGGGCCTCTGCTGCCTTGTTATCGGCGACGAGGATGAGGGAGGTCGTGTTCGCAGCGCGGACGAACAACGGAAGATACAGCGCGCGGGCAGTGAAGGTGAGGCCGGAGACGCGTCTTCGCCCGCTGCCGGCACTCAGGTGGCGACGGACACGATCGAAGGGGACAGAGTTCTCAAGGTCCGCAAGCAGCTCGCGGACGAAAGGCAGAATCATAAGCTGAGTTAAGTCTACCTGTTGAAACGGAGTCTCAGTGGCAGGGGCGATCCGCTAACAATCAGGCATTGGACTCTTCGGGTTTAGAGTCGTCTTTCGGGGCGGGGACGAGGGCTGCCGATTCGGCGTCTTTGCCGATGATGACCTGTCCATATTCGAGCAGCGTGACCATGCCGACGCCTCCACAGATGTTGCCGGCGACGGCGGGCAGGAACCACATTGGAAACGCCAGCCATGGGGCGCGGCCGGTGAGGATGGCAGCGAAGACCTCTCCGCTGGCCGCGATGCAGTGGGCGAAGTTGCCCAGGCCGACGACGAAGGCGAGCATCCAGATGATCATGACGGAGCCGGTGATCGAGTGCGATCCGGAGACCAGCCACGCGACGGTGGCGATGATCCATCCGCCCATGACGCCAGACCAGAAGATCGCGGGGGCGGGGCGGGTTGCCGCATCGAGGCCAAGCTGGGCGAGTGATTGCACGACCCCGGGTGACAGCGCGTGGGTGAGTGTGGCCAGCGCGGCGAACGCAAAAGCTCCGAGGACGTTTGCCGGCAGGACAGCGGCCCACAGGCGCACGGTGTTCCAGAAGTGGCTCTTTTCTGCGAGGACGAGGGCGACGGGGTAGAGGGTGTTCTCGGTAAAGAGCTGCGAGCGCCCGAGGATGACGACGATGAAGCCGAGCGGATAAAACATCTTTGCGATGAAGAGCGTGGTGGGTGTGGGCGCCGTGCCTGCAGGCGTGAGCAGCGCGATTGCGATGGCGTTGCCCAAGGCAGAAAGGCCCATGAAGATGCCGCCGGCGAGGCCGGAGATGGCGAGCGAGATGCTGGAGCGGCCAAGCTCCTGGCGGGCGTTGTTGGCGACCTGCTCGTAGATGTCCTGCGCGCTGGGGCGCTCGAGGTTCTTTTGCGCGTCGAGCGTGGGTGGCGGTGCTGCAGGCGTTCGGCGGAAGATGGCGCGCATGAGGATGAGATGCAGAAAGCGGCGGAACGCGGGAAATGGGCCTTGTTGCTAGAATCGAGGTGAATATGTCGACGATGAGTGCAGTTTCGCCTGAGGTTCTTGCCAAGTACCAGCCTGTGATCGGGCTGGAAGTCCACGTTCAACTGCTGACTGAGTCGAAGGCGTTTTGCGGCTGCGTGAATCGCTATGGTGGCGAGCCGAATACGCATGTCTGCCCGACGTGCCTTGGACTGCCAGGTGCGCTGCCGGTGCTCAACCGCCGGGCAGTGGAGCTGGCGGCGCTGGCGGCCAAGGCAATCCATTGCGAGATTCGCGAGACCAGTATTTTTTCGCGCAAGAATTACTTCTACCCCGACTCGCCGAAGGGCTACCAGATCTCGCAGTTCGACCAGCCGCTCGCGGAGCACGGCTGGATCGATGTGCCGGCATTCGATGCGACGGGTGCTGCGGTGACGAAACGCATTGGGATCACGCGACTGCACATGGAGGAAGACGCGGGCAAGAGTCTTCACGACGGGTTTGCGGACTCGGTGTCGCGGACGTATATCGATCTGAACCGTTGCGGAACTCCGCTGATCGAGATTGTGAGCGAGCCGGACATTCGTACGCCTGACGAGGCGTTTGAGTACCTCACGCGACTGAAGGAGATCCTGCTCTACACGGGTGTGAGCGACTGCAACATGGAAGAGGGCAGCCTGCGCTGCGATGCCAACGTGAGCGTGATGCTCAAGGGTGCGGAGCGGTTCGGCACGAAGGCGGAAGTGAAGAACGTCAACAGCTTTCGCTATATTCGCGCGGCACTCGAATATGAGATTGAACGGCAGATTGACGTGCTGGAAGGCGGCGGGCGCGTGGTGCAGGAGTCGCGGCTGTGGAACAACGCGGAGGGACGGACGTATTCGATGCGCTCGAAGGAGCAGGCGCATGACTATCGCTATTTCCCTGAACCGGATCTGCCGCCGCTGGTGGTGGGCGAAGCGTGGCAGCGTGAGATTCTCACCGTACTTCCGGAGTTGCCCGAGGCGCGACGCGCGCGGATGATTGCGGAGTACGACATCAATCAGCAGGACGCGATGACGCTGACGGCGACGCGCGCGTTTGCGGACAGCTTCGAGGCCGCAGCGAAGGCGGCGAAGAGTCCGAAGCGCGTCGTTTCTCTGATTACAAGCGAGCTGACGGGACGGCTGAATGCAGCAGGGCTTGAGTTGGAGCAGTCGCCTGTGTCGCTGAAGGGGATCGTGATGGCGGCGGACCTCGCGGAGTCGGGCGACCTGTCGAGCAAGATGCTGAAGCAACTGCTGGACACTTGCTTCGCCGAGGGCAAGGACTTCGCCGAGGTGTACGAGCGCGACAAGCCACAGCAGATCTCGGACGCGGGCGCGATCGAGGCGATGATCGACGAGGTGATCGCGGCGAATCCGAAGCAGGTTGCGCAATATGTTGGCGGCAAAAAGACGGTCGCGGCGTTTTTCGTGGGCAACGTGATGCGGTTGTCGAAGGGGCAGGCGAATCCGGCGATGCTGAACGAACTTGTCACGCGCAAGCTGGATGCGCTGGGCGGCACTGTTTAGCGCCGATTGCCTGTACAACTATCCTGCGTGTGCCGGCTTCCAAGCATGGTGGAGGCAAACCCATGGCAACCAGAAAAGCTGCAAAAAAGAGTGCTGCGAAGAAAAAACCTTCTGCCCGCAAATACAGTCCGGCGGCTGGTAAGAGCGTCGAACGCGAGATGAAGGCGATGAAGCAGGGCAAGCTGAAGAGTGGGCGAAGCGGCAAGAAAGTGACGAACCCGAAACAGGCGATCGCAATCGGGTTGTCCGAGGCGCGCAAGGCGGGCAAGAAAGTGCCTCCGCCAAAGGCTGCTTGAGACCGGCTACTTCTTGTCAGAGCTGGATGTGGAGGGCGCGGCTGCAGCGGGCGCAGCGGGGGAACTAGTACCGCTCGAAGCCGGCGCTGTTGTGGTGTCTTTGCTTGAGGACGCGGTACTTTCGGTGGACGACCCGGTTGCGCTGCCCGAGTTGGTGGACGCTCCCGCGCTGTCGCCGGAGGACTTTGGCTTGGCGTTGCCGTAGCCATCCGCGAACCAGCCGCCGCCTTTGAAGGAGATTGCGGGCGCGGAGATTACCCGCCCCAGCAGGCCTCCACAGTGCGGGCATTCAGTGATCTCCGGATCGGAGAACTTCTGAATCTTTTCCGTGCGACGTTGGCACTGCGTGCATTCGTATTCGTAAAGCGGCATATCGTATCTCTCTTCCGGCCTGGTGAAGTATCTCAAAGAAATGCAACTAAAAGAGAACTTTGAAATGAAGAGCCCAAGGGTCGGCGATGCTTTATACATCGTATTCCGTTACAAACAGAATTATCTGTAACTCGACTTGTTCGTTACGTGGCTGCTATACCTTTCCAAGTTCCACCAGGCGCACGCTGGCGATGGCTTCGACCTTGCGGAGTGCTTCAATCGCTGCTGCGGCATCGCTTGGACTTTGCACGTCGATCTGGACAACGGCCAACGCCTGACCCTGAGGAACGCGCTGCGAGCGGGTCGATCGGCCCAGGGCAAAGTTCGCGATATTCAGCGAGTGCTCGCCCAGGATAGTGCCGATGCGCCCAACCACGCCGGGAACATCGTGGTTGCGGATCGCGACCAGTGTGCCATTCAGCGGGGCCTCGATGTCGATGCCGTCGTAGGTGAGCAGGCGTGGCGAGTTGCCGTGCAGAACGGTCGCCGATGCGCTGGCGTCGCCGTCCGTGGAGTGCAGGACGATTTTGAGTGTGCTTCCGGTACCGCCGGTGGTGAATTCTTTTTTGTCCTCTTGAATGCGGATGCCACGTTCCTGCGCGATGGCCGCCGCATTGATGCGATTGACCGCGTCCTCGTTTGCGAAGACGCCACAGATGGCAGCGTTGCGAATGAGGTCGGTCTTGCCCTGGGCGAGCCGGCCGGCGTAGGTGATCTGGATACTCTCAAGATTTCCGGGCGCCGCATGCGAGAGAAACAGGCCAAGGCGCTCGGCCATGTCGATGTACGGCGCGATCTTGACGTACTCCTCGTGCGAGAGCGAAGGAACGTTGACGGCGTTCTGCACGACACCGAGCTTCAAGTAGTCGCGCACCTGCTCGGCGAGCTGGATGCCGATCGCCTCCTGCGCCTCGTTGGTAGAGCCTGCGATATGTGGCGACAGAAGCACGTTGTCGAGGCCAAAGTAGGGCGAATCCTTGAGCGGCTCCTGGCGGAAGACATCGAGCGCTGCACCTGCGACGTGGCCCGACTTGATGGCTTCGGCGAGCGCGTCGTCGACGATCAGTTCGCCGCGCGCGCAGTTGATGATGCGGATGCCGGGCTTCATGATCTTGATCGACGTAGCATTGATCATGCCCTCGGTCTGCGTAGTGAGGCCCACGTGGAGGGTGAGATAGTCGGACTTCTTGAATATCTCGTCGATGGGCACGAGCGTGACCTCATTCTCACGCGCGATGACCGGCGCAATGAATGGGTCGTAGCCGATCAGTTCCATGCCGAAGCCGCGCGCACGGCGGGCGACTTCGAGGCCAATGCGGCCGAGGCCGACAATGCCGAGCGTCTTGCCGCGAAGCTCTGAGCCCTGCAGCGACTTCTTCTCCCACTTGGCTGAGTGCATCGTGGCGTTGGCGCGGGGAACGGAACGCGCCATCGCGATCATCAGGCCAACGGTGAGTTCGGCGACGGCAACCGCATTTGCGCCCGGCGTGTTCATCACGACGATGCCGCGGTGCGTGGCTGCGTCGGTGTCGATGTTGTCGACGCCAACGCCGGCGCGGCCGATGACACGGAGGTTCGGCGCAGACTCCAGCAGCTTGGCGTCCGCCTGCACGGCGGAGCGGACGACCAGCGCATCAGCGTCGGCGAGTTCGGCCTCGAGGCCGCCGGGGCCGAGCTTGGCGATCTGGTCGGAGGTGACGACGTTCCAGCCGGGTTCCTGCTTCAACACCGCCAGCGTCGCCGGCGAGACTTTTTCTGCGAGTACGATCTTCATGAACATCCTTTTTTGGGTGGTGCTTTAAGTGCGTGATGTTGTCGCTGACTTACAGTTTAAGGGATCATTTGATTCAGCGAAAATAGTGCGGAACGAAGCTGCTTAAATTATCGGTGACCGGGCCGCTTGACTCGCGGATGCCCATGCCGCCGCACTCCTGGTCGATCATCCACAGGCCGAGGACGGGAAATCGCGCCTGGCCTGTCGTGTCGTGAAACACAGCTTCGGGGGCGAGCGCCTGGAGGATGCGCGCGCCATCGTAGGGACCGTCGGTGCTGACCGTGGCGACGCCGTTGCGGACCACCGTGATGTTAGCTCCTTCGCGCGAGTGGAGCGGCTTGCGGATGAAATCGCGCATGCCGTGGGTCGCACCGTCCCCGTTTGAATCGAAGTATGCGGGCAGCAGGTTTGCGTGATTCGGGTAAAGTTCCCACAGGATCGGCAGGATGCCCTTGTTCGAGAGCAGCATCTTCCAGATGGGCTCGATCCAGTGCATGTCGCGGTAGGTCGCGAGGGCATGCGCGGCGAACTGCTCTTCCATCATCGTCTCCCACGGGTAGAGCTTGAAGATGGAGTCGATGCGATCTTCCTTCAGATCGAGGAAGGAGTTGCGGGCCTCGTTCCAGCCGATGTCGAGCATCGCGATCGGCTGAGTGGAAAGACCCGCTTGCTGCGCCGTGTCCTGCAGGTAGGCGAGCGTCAGGATGTCTTCGGGCTCGTCTGTGCCCGCGAAGTAGACCGTCGCGTTGAGGTACGGCGCAATGTCCTTCCACTTGGCGATCAGGCGTTCGTGGATGGAGTTGAACTGGTCAGGCTTTGCGGCGAGGAAGGTCAGAAAGTGTGGGGTCGAACTCAGCGACGGGCCAACTTCTTCGAGCCAGTGCCACTGGACGACCGCGGCCTCGAGCAGCGAGGTGGGCGTGTCGGCGTTGTATTCGAGGAGCTTGGGAGCCTGGCCCGATTGCGCGCCGGCCCAGCTGAAGTCGAAGCGGCCGTAGAGTGCTGGCGGTTCGGCGTTCCATGCCCACTCGATCACGGGGATGGCTTCGGCTGGAATCTCAAGTTCGGCATAGCGCTTGTTGTCGATGATGTGCTGCGCGGCGGCGAGGCACATCTCCTGCATGGTGTTGGCCGCGGCTTCGAGCGTATCAACTTCAGCGGCGGTGAACTCGTAGCAGGCGGACTCGTCCCAGTAGGTGCGGGGCGCCATCGCTTCGGGCGAGTGGTACGTCAGGCCGACGGACTCGACCTTGGTCTGCCAATCGGCGCGCGGGGTTAGGGTGATTCGCTGCATTATTCTGCCGCCCCGTGTTCGCCGCTGGCGTGCGTGCTGCCGAAGCCGCCGCGCGCAGTCGAGTAGGAGGTGCCAGGGACGGGTGCGAAACCGCCACCGCCGACTGCCATGCCTGGCGCATATCCGCCCCAGCCGCCGTAGTAGTAGCGGAAGACTCCGGGCACACCGGGGTGGTAGTAGTTGTTGTTCTGCTGGCCGGGCTGGTTCTCGCAGAAGCTGTCGTCGACCACTACGTTGTGCTCGTCGACGCAGCGCTTCATCTGCGGCTGGCGGCAGCCCGCGAGCATCGAGAGTGCCGCGGAGGCGAGCAGAGGAGCGGCGACGTGCGTTGAGCGCTTCATCTTGGCTTTCTGCAGACGCGGCAGGACAATGGCCCGTCCTGCCGCTTTAACTGCGGGCTTACTTCGCTCCGACCAGCGCGGCGCCTACGTCGGCGTGCTTGAGCGAGCAGCAGACGTCGGTGCGGCCACACAGGCAGGATGCGTCGGCGGCTGCGGTGGCGGAGCGCTCGGCGAAGACCTTCTGCGCGGCGATGAGGCCGTTGCCGAAGGCGAAGCCGGGGTAAGGCAGCGACTTTGCGACGACCTGCTCCAGCGCGCCGACGATGGCGATGGTGTCCATGAAGTCGAAGAAGCCGAGGTGAGCGATGCGGAAGATCTTGCCCTTCATCTCTCCCTGGCCGTTGGTGATGATCGCTCCGAAGCGCGACTTGAGCTCCTTGACGATGACGCCGGAGTCGACACCTGCGGGCGGCAGGACCGCGGTTGCGGCGGCCGACGGCGCGTCAGGAGCGAAGAGCGTCATTCCGAGCGCCTGCACAGCGGCGCGAGTCATGGCGGAGACGGTCTCTGCGTTCTCAACCAGCTTCTTGCGGCCGGCTACGAGGTCCCCGTCGGCCTGGGCAGCGATCCAGTCGAGTGCGGCGGCGAGCGCGGCGATCAGGGCTACGGCAGGCGTGTAGGCGCTCTCGCCAAGCTTCGCGTTCTTGCGCTCCTTGCGGAGGTCGAAGTAGTAGCGCGGATTGTAGCTCGCTTCCATTCGGTCCCATGCGCGCTGACTGACTGCGAGATAACTGAGTCCGGGCGGAATCATTACGGCCTTCTGCGATCCGCCGATGAGGACGTCGACGCCGAGCGCGTCCATGTCGAGATGCGTGGTGCCAAGGCCGGTGATGGCATCGACGATGAGCAGCGCCTCGGAGTGCGTGTCCTTGAGCAACTGGGCGACGGCAGGGACGCAGTGGCGGACTCCGGTCGACGTTTCAGAGGACTGCATGAAGACGGCGCGGGTTTCGAGCTTGAGCGCGGCCTTGACCTGGTCGAGCGAGAAGGTCTGTCCGTAGGGCGCGGAGACGACATCGACTTCGCAGCCGAAGGCCTTGGCGAGAGCGGTCCAGCGTTCGCCGAACTTGCCGGCGGTGAGGACGAGGACGCGATCTCCGGGCGAGGTCAGATTCGAGACGGACGCTTCCATTGCGCCGGTTCCGGAACTCGACAGGATGATGACGTCGTTCTTGGTGCCGACGAACTCTTTCAACTGCGCAAGCACGCGAGTGTACATCGCGCGGAACTCTGGTGTGCGGTGGTGAATATCGGCCGCGGCCATGGCGAACTGGGCGGCAGGAAGCAGAGGCGTTGGGCCTGGCGTGAAGAGGCGGGTCTTTCGGATCATAGTTGTATTGTATCCAGCCTTAGCGGCGCTTTTCGTTACAAATGGGCGATATCCGGTTTTTCGGATGGGACGTTGCGGAGTGCGGCGATTCTCACTTTGCGAGTTCGGCTTTGACTAGTTCGGAGACTAGTTTGCCGTCGGCGCGCAGGCCTGTGGCCTGGATGCTCTGCTGGGCGAGCTTCATGGCGGTGCCCATGTCGCGAGGGCCGGGCTTGGCTCCGGTTGAGGCGGCGAGTTGGGCGATGGCAGCGACGACGATCTCGCGGATCTGGTCCTCGCCGGCGGCCTGGGGCATGTAGGCCTCGATCATGGCGATCTCGGCTTGCTCCTTGGCGGCGAGTTCGGGGCGATTGCCCTTGGTGAAGCTCTCGACCGACTCGCGGCGCTGCTTGAGCAGCGTGGTAAGTATCTGAGTCTGCTCGGCGTCGGTGAGCGGCTGGCGCTTGTCGATCTCTTTGGAGCGCAAGGCGGATTTGACCATGCGGAGGGTGGTGAGGCGGTGCTCGTCCTTCGCCTTCATGGCGGTGATGATGTCGGCGTTGATGTTTTCGGCGATGCTCATAGTTGTTTTTTTCTCACACGGGGTATCTTGCAGGGAAGTCGCTTTGTTTGTGCTGGTTAGCGACGGTATGTGCCTGCAAAATACTCATTCCATTGGTGTTACGTCTAAAATAGTCTACCCATTGGAGTTACGGGCAAAAGGTGCCCGGGTTGGCGGCTAAAATGCTCTATTCATTCAGGTTACTGCTAAAATATTCTTTCTATAGGAGTTATGGCGACCAAGGGTGCGATCTGGCTGGCAGCCGACTCTCCCTTAATTTTCCCCTTCTTTAATTGTACCGGTTTGAAGGGGTGAAATCGGCAACTATCTTTTGTGCGAAAGGGCGCGTGGTTATTGGGGATTCGCGTTTTTTTGCGAGCCGGGGGGCTTGACATGCGATTTTGCTGAGCAATTTCGCGAAAAATAGTTGACAGGTTTCGAAGGCTTGCGAACATTGCCAGCAGATCATCCACTAGCCTCCGCTGCGCCACATCACGATCACGCGAAACCGTCGCCGCAAACATGTGGAAGTTCCCCACCTTCCGCACCCGCTGCACCACGCCCTTCGTATCTCCCGAATCGACGCCTCGCCCCGCGTCCACAGCGTCTCCATGATCTGCAACTCTAAAAGCTAGCGGAGAAAGCAAGTCAGCAAGTCAGCGAGTTAGCTAGTCAGCGAAGGCAAGTACGAAATGCGGGGGTCTCTCCACTGCGCTTCGCTTCGGTCGAGATGACGCAGTTTTTTGGAGGGGCGTAGGAGAACAGGCAACGGCAAAGGCCAATGCGGGGGTTCTTCACTGCGTTCAGAATGACAAGCAAGAAAAAGAGAAGCAGATTCCTCCGCTGCTCTGCGGAATGACAAACAAAAACGAGCAACAGCAAAAGCGAAATGCGGGGGGCTCTCCACTGCGCTGCGCCTCGGTCGAGATACCGCGGTTTCGGGAGGCTCGTAGGAGAACAGACAAGGGCGCGGTTTGTTAGCATAGTGAGGTGAATGCTATGCGTCTGACCCAAACGAAAATCTACCGCTCTTTGATTGTCGCCGCTGCTGTTGTGGCGATGCTGACCTTTGCCGCTGTGCCCGGATTTGCGCAGAGGGCTGCGCCTCCGGGAACGGGGGATACGTTCAAGGATACGTCGATGTTCAAGCCGCCGGCTGGGGCGAGGGTGGCGATCGTCGAGTTCGAGGACCTGGAGTGCCCGGCGTGCGCCCATGCGTTTCCGATTGTTCATGCGGCGGCGGCGCATTACGATATTCCGCTGGTGCGGCGGGACTTTCCGCTGGGGGGAATGCACATCTGGAGCCTCGACGCGGCGGTGTGGGCGCGGTACCTGCAGGACAAGGTGTCGCCGAAGACGGGGGACGAGTACCGCGGCGCGGTGTTCGCGGCGCAGACCGGCATCGCAAGCAAGGACGACATGCTGAACT
>PKWK01000220.1 GCA_003133205.1 Granulicella sp.
AAGCGGGTGGATTTGCCTGGACTGGCTTCGACTATCGAGGCGAGCCTACTCCCTACGGATGGCCTTCCATCAATTCGCAGTTCGGCATCGTGGACATGTGCGGATTTCCGAAGGACTACTTCTACTACTACAAAGCATGGTGGCGAAAGGAGCCGTCGCTGCATCTATTTCCCCACTGGAATTGGCATGGCCGGGAGGGCGACGAGATCCCGGTGTGGGTTTATTCGAACCTGGATGAGGTGGAGTTACTTGTGAATGGCAAGAGCGTTGGCAGCCAGAAGGTGCCACAACTTGGCCATGTGGAATGGAAGGTGAACTTCGAGCCCGGGGCGATCGAGGCGCGGGGAATGAAAGACGGCAAGGTGGTGCTGACCGAGAAGCGGGAGACCACCGGGCCGGTTGCTTCCTTCCGGTTGACGGCCGATCGCACGGAGATCAACGCCGATGGGGAAGATTTGTCGATGGTGCGAGTGGAGGCGCTCGATAGCGAGGGGCGGCTGGTACCGACAGCGGGCAATACGGTGACCTTCAATGTCACCGGCGCCGGCAAGCTGATCGGCGTCGGAAACGGTGACCCGAACTGCCAGGAGGGCGACAAGGGGCCGAGGCGCTCCCTGTTCAATGGGCTGGCGCAGGCGATCGTTCAGAGCACGAAGAGCGCCGGCGAGATTCAAGTCGAGGTAGTCGCTCGGGGGCCGCAAGCCGCCGGACGCACGCCGTCCAGGTTGGCGATCACGACCAAGCAAGTGCAGCTGCGGCCAGCCGTCCCGGGGGTAGGCGAGGCGTGATTCGTGCCTCCGGCCTAGATGCGGATATGGTTACCAAGAATGTTGAAATTCCGATCTCATGGAACGAATCCAGACATACCCTGGAAATCGGCGTGTACCGGCAGCTTTCCAGGCATGTTGAAGCAACGCACCTTCCGCGTCGTGTTGGTCGCGTCCCGTCACGGCATCGGCAATGACCTCACGGCCACGGCCGACCAGACGGTGCGCTACACCGGCAGGAAGACCACAGTACGTCTGCTTCCCAATCGCTGAAAACGCGGAGCGACAGAACGCGTGCCAGAGCAGCAATCGAAGCTTCAAACTCAGTAAGTGCGCGAGCAGTCAGGTAGGAGGATCGATGGCAAAGAAGTTTGACCGGACAAGGCGTGAGGCAATTAAGTTACTTGCAACTGGAGTCTCAATCCTAAGCGTACAGAACCTGCTTCTTGGGGAAGCCTTTTCCAGTTCTGTCTCGGCGACGAGCCCCGGCGAGGCCCTGGGCGGCGAATGGTCCTTCTCTCTCGACGAAAAGAACGAAGGAATCAACAATCGGTGGTTTACCCGGGACCTTTCGGACCGCATCAAGCTGCCCGGCTCGACCGACCAGGCGGGAAAGGGCTCTCCTCTCCCCGATACGGTGGACAGTTCGCAGAAATCTGCGCAGCGATTTATAGATCCGGCCATCGCTGACAAGCACCTCGTCGGGTTGAGCCGTCCGGTGATCTACACGGGGCCTGCCTGGTACGAGCGCATGATCGTCGTTCCGGCAAACTGGAAGGGCAAACACGTGTCCTTGTTCTTGGAGCGATGCTTGTGGCAGACCCAGGTCTGGGTGGACAGCCAATCCTTTGGCAGTCAAGATAGCCTCAGCGCACCCCACATCTATGACCTCGGCGCGCTCAACCCCGGACGCCATCGTCTCGTCATCCGCGTGGACAACTCCAACATCCACAAATACACCGACAACACGCACGCCTATAGTGAGATGACTCAGACCATATGGAATGGGATCGTCGGCGAAATCTCTCTGCGCGCCCACGATCCGGTGTCCATCCAGGATGTGCAGGTCTATCCCGACCTTAGCGGCCATGTGCTGCGGGTCCGCGTCTCCATCGCAAACCAGACTGGCCAACCCCAGGCAGGCACCCTGAGGCTCCATTCCACCACGGCCGGCGCGGACATCGAAGACAGGACCGTCAAATTCTCCGCGCCTGATCCCGAAACCAAGGTTGAGACGGAGCTCAAGTTCAAGGACAGCCTCCGCCCCTGGGACGAGTTCTCCCCTTCCTTGCACGATCTCACCGTCTCTCTCACCGGCCGACCTTATCGCGACCACGCCGCCGTAAAATTCGGCGTCCGCGAGATTAGCGTCAAGGGTACGCAGTTCGCTCTCAACGGCCGCACGACGTTCCTCCGCGGCACGCACGACGCTGCGGCCTTCCCATTGACCGGCTACCCTGCCATGGACGTTGAGAGTTGGCGCCACGTCTATCAGACCGTCCGAGCCTATGGCTTGAATCATGTGCGCTATCACACCTACTGTCCGCCGGAGGCTGCCTTCACCGCTGCCGACGAGGCCGGAATCATCCTGCAGGTGGAACTGCCCGCGGGGACAGTATTTGTCGGGACTCCGCGAGGCGTTCCGGACCGCGATGCGTTCTATGCCGCGGAACTGGACCGTATTCTCGATACCTATGGCAACCATCCATCCTTCTGCCTGCTGAGCCTGGGCAATGAGTTCCGGGGTGGAGAAGAGCAGTTAGACCAGTGGGTCAAACACGGCCGCGACAAGGACCCCCGCCACCTCTACACCAGCCTCAGCAACCCGGAATCGTTGCGGCGATTCGATCCCGCCCAATTCGATCAGTATCAGGTCGCGCATTCAGGACGCATCAACGGGCAACATGTCTCCCGAAGGATGGAGAGCGTGTTCGACCGAACGCAGCCTGAAACCGCCAGCGATTACCGGTCGACTCTCGCCGGCATCTCGATTCCCGTCGTCTCGCATGAGGTGGGGCAGTGGAGCGTCTACCCCGACTACCGCGAGATCGCCGATTATACCGGAGTGCTGCGCCCACTCAACTTCGAGGCATTCCGCGAGTCGCTCACCGGAAAGGGAATGCTCGATCAGTCGGAAGACTTCCTACGCGCGTCCGGAACACTCGCCGCGCGGCTCTATCGGGAGGAGATTGAGCGTGCCTTGCGCACTCCCGGCTTCGGCGGCTTCCAGCTACTGGACCTGCACGACTATCCCGGGCAAGGCACCTCGCTGGTCGGCATCCTCAACGTCTTTTGGAACTCCAAAGGGCTGCTGACGCCCGAAGATCACAGACGCTACTGTTCCCCCGTTGTTCCGCTAGCCCGTCTCAAGAGCTACGTCTGGCAGTCGCATGATGAATTCAACGGTAGCCTGGATATTGCCAACTACGGTCAGGGCGATCTCCACGACGTAGTGCCCTACTGGAGCCTGCGCGACAGCAAAGGCACGAAGCTTGCCGGAGAGAGCTTCCCAAAGATGACGATCCCCCAGGGGGGCCTCCAGCCGATTGGGACTTTTCAGGCAGACCTCAGCGGAGTTCCAGCTCCGCAAAGACTCACGCTGGAAACCGGGATCGCATCGTCTCCGGTCTCCAATAGCTGGGATGTATGGGTCTATCCTTCCGACGCGGATGAAAGCGCCGCGACAGAAGTGTTGTTCAGTGAGGACCCATCGGACGCCATCCAGAAAGCAGCCGCAGGACGCAGTGTGATCCTGCTAGCCGCCGGCCATCTCAAGGACCCAGAGCCAATCCGTTATTCGACACCCTTTTGGAACACCATCATGTTCCGCACCCAGCCGAAGTCCATGGGATTCCTCTGCAATCCCCGGCATCCGGCCCTGGCTGCATTCCCTACCGAGTCTCACACCTCCTGGCAATGGTGGGAGTTGGTGTCAAACCGCGCTAACGCAGCTCGCTTGAACTGGACAGAGCACCGCTATCGCCCCATCGTGCAGGTGGTCGATCACGCGCCGCGCAATGACAAGCTCGGGGTCGTGTTCGAATTCAAGGTCGGTTCAGGAAAGCTGCTGATCTGCACGCTGGATTTGAGCACCAACCTTCAGCAACGTGTTGTGGCGAGGCAGTTGCGACACAGTCTCAAGCTCTATGCGGGAGCGCCGTCTTTCGCTCCGACAGAGGTCGCTGAAGCAAGCTCCATCTCGGATATGTTCAATAAGCCGTAATCGCAGGAACCTGACAGCGAATCTTCACTCTTATCGACGTGAAAGATCTCGTTGTTTCGCATCGGAGACCCGCCATGTCGAAAGCCGGACGCGCCGCACCCGTCACTCTTCCTCTCGCCGACGCATTTCCTCCACACAAATCGGGCAGTAGATTAAGNNACCGCCGCGACCGCCTCGCAACTGGGGTCCAAATGGACTGGGGAATGCAGCCTCCGGATTGGTGATGAATCCAACCCAGGACACCGCACCTCCGCAGTTGCCGGCTGACCTCACGCCCGGCGGAGTGCTCATCTTCGCCAAGACCCTCGGGTACCGGGACGAACCGGCTATTC
>PKWK01000204.1 GCA_003133205.1 Granulicella sp.
TGGTGTGCATTACGCATCTGCCGCAGATTGCGGCGTTTGCGGACCAACATTTCCTGATCGAGAAGGCGGATAAGGATGGGCGGACGCGGACCAGCATTCGGCGGATGGAAGAGGCGGAGCGTGCGCGCGAGGTGGCCCGGATGTTGAGCGGCGCGAAGCTGACCGAGACCAGCCTGGAGCATGCGCGGAACCTGCTGGCGTCGAGCCGGTAGGGTTGGAGCAAACCCACTCATCGCGATGAGGCCGCGATGAATGGGGCACCCGCGTCGAGGGATATCCGGCAAAGGCATCCTTTGCCGGAGCGCACGCGTCTTTACTAGCAAATTAGAAAGTTGTGCCAATGAATCCAGACAGCGAGTAGAATGTTGGCGCTTCCGGAACTCGGAGCTGAACCACTTCAGGAGGATCCGATGCCGAACACACCGATCAAATGCGCTCATATGGCATGTAACTGTATGGCCCCCGCAGGCAAGAAGTTTTGCTCGACCCACTGCGAGGACGCAAAGAGTATGACGACCCTGACGTGCCACTGCGGCCATGTCGGCTGTGATGAGAAGGCAAAGGCGTGATTCTAATGAGTTGACGGCGGCGGGCACGGCTACATTCGGAGGTTTTGAATTGTGCCGGTTGAAGCCCACCGCCGTCTGCTGTATTGCGCCCCGGGTGCTTGAGGCGGACTGCGTTGCGGCGGTGTGACGGCTGCACCTGAACAGGTACAGCGGGGGTGTTGCCGCACCGCAAGACACGGTATACTAAATAACGTGACGACAATCACCCTAGACTCTCCCAGCCTTGGCCAAAAAGACTCGGCAACCCCAACCAAACGCGTTCTGCTCTTGAAGCCGCGAGGCTTCTGTGCAGGCGTGGTGCGCGCCATCGACATAGTGCGGATTGCGCTGGAGACGTTTGGCGCTCCGATCTACGTACGCAAGGAGATCGTTCATAACAGTTATGTTGTGACCGACCTGGCGAAGAAGGGCGCGATCTTCGTGAACGAGTTGGACGAGGTGCCCGAGGGGGCGCGCGTCATCTACTCGGCCCATGGCGTATCGCCGGCGGTTCGCGAGCGCGCCAAGGAACGGAATTTGAAGGTGATCGACGCGACCTGCCCGCTGGTGACCAAGGTCCATCTGGAGGCAATCAAGTTCTCCAAGCAGGGCTATTCACTTGTGCTGGTGGGACATCGCGACCACGAAGAGGTGGAGGGAACGCAAGGCGAGGCGCCGAACGTGACCCAGGTAGTGTCGACGGTCAAAGAGGTGGATGCGCTGGTGGTTCCCGACCCGAACAAGGTGGCGTATCTGACGCAGACGACGCTTTCGCTGGACGAGGCGGGGACAATGATCAAGGCGCTGAAGCGGAAGTTCCCGAACATCGCGGGGCCGGCCGCGCAGGACATTTGCTATGCGACGGAGAATCGCCAGGTTGCGGTGAAGAATGTAGCCCACGGCGCCGACCTGGTGCTGGTGGTGGGGTCGAAGAACAGCTCGAACTCGAACCGGCTGGTGGAAGTGTCGAAGAATCTGGACACGAATTCGTACCTGATCGACTCGGCGGATGCGATCCGGCCGGAGTGGCTTGAGGGCGTCAACACGGTCGCCGTCACGGCGGGCGCATCTGCGCCTGAGGTGCTGGTGCAGCACGTGGTTGATTATCTGCAGCATATGGGTTACGGGTCGGTCGACGAGGTAGAAGTGATGCCGGAGAATGTACGCTTCGGGCTTCCTCCGGAGATCGTTCAGGCGATTGCGTCTGCCCCACCGCTCCAGCAGTAGAGCGCAATCTACGCGAGCCGGATTTGTTATAGAGCTTGCGAGTTGCAATTCCAGATCGGCCAGGCAGATGATTTGATGCGTCTGGAGATTCATCAGAGAGTTTGAACTAGATGAGCACATTTCCACGGAATTCGAAGGCAGCGCCTGCGCAGCCTCGCTATGGGCGTATGGATGTTGGCCTCGGCCAGGTCTCCGAGGGCATAGCGCGGTCGACAGACTGGCTGCTTGGCCTGCAACATTCGGATGGCTACTGGTGCGGCGAGTTGGAAGCGGACTCGATGCTGGAGTCGGACTATATCTTCATGCACGTTCTGCTGGGCACGGGAGACCGCGGCAAGATGGAGCGCACGATCAATGAGATTCTGCGCCACCAGAACGAGGACGGTGGATGGAGCATCTACCCGCATGGACCATCGAATATCTCGCTTGGGGTGAAGGCTTACTTCGCGCTGAAGCTGATGGGTTGGTCGGCTGACGATCCGGTGCTGGTGAAGGCGCGGGAGTGGATCCTGGCGAACGGCGGCGTCACCGAGGTCAACACCTTTACCAAGATTTATCTGTGCGCACTGGGCCAGTACGACTACGACGCCGTGCCGGCTGTGCCGCCGGAGATCGTTCTATTCCCGAACTGGTTCTACTTTAATATCTACGAGATTTCGGCGTGGTCGCGCGCGATCCTGGTGCCCCTTTCGATTATTTACGCGAAGAAGCCATTCAAGAAGCTACCGCCGGAGCAGGGAATCGACGAACTCTTTGTGGGTGGACGCGAGAACGCCGACCTGCACCTGAGGTGGAATCGCAGACAGACGGTCAGTTGGCGGAACTTCTTTCTTGTGGTTGATCGGGTTACGCACTGGTTTGAGCGCATTCACATCCGGCCGTTGCGCAAGATGGCGTTGAAGAAGGCGGAGAAGTGGCTGCTGGCGCGCTTCGAGATGTCCGACGGGCTTGGCGCGATCTATCCGGCCATGCTGAATGCGATTGTTGCGCTGGCCTGCCTGGGATACACGCAGGACGATCCGCAGTTCATTCGCGCGATGGACGAGTTCGAGAAGCTGGGCATCGACAATCCGGATGGAGAGTTGAATTATCCGACGCCGACCTTCCGGATGCAGCCTTGCATGTCGCCGGTGTGGGACACCGCGCAGGCGGTCTACGCACTGGGCGAGGCGGGAGTTCCAAAGAACGATCCGCGGCTGCTGAAGGCGGTGGATTGGCTGCTGTCCAAGGAAGTGCGGCACAAGGGCGATTGGGCCGAGAGCGTGAAGGATGTGGTTCCGGGCGGCTGGGCGTTCGAGTTCAATAATGAGTTTTACCCGGACGTGGACGACTCCGCGCAGGTGTTGCTGGCGCTGAATTACGTGCGCAATCCGCGCGAGCGCTATCAGCATGAGGTCTCGCAGCGCGCGCTGGACTGGATCTTTGCGATGCAGTGCAGGAACGGCGGATGGGCGAGCTTCGATCGCGACAACACGAAGATGATCTTCCAGTACATTCCGTTTGCCGACCACAACGCGATGCTCGATCCGCCGACCGTCGATATTACCGGGCGCATCCTGGAGATGCTGGCGAATTACGGTTACACACGGCGCGACAAGCGAGTGGAGCGGGCGATCCAGTTTGTGCTGAAGGAGCAGGAGTCCGACGGAAGCTGGTTCGGGCGCTGGGGCGTCAATTATTTGTATGGGACGTTCCTGGTGCTGCGCGGGCTTGAGGCGATGGGCGTGTGGAGCCACGAGCCTCCGATTGTGCAGGCCGCGGAGTGGATTCGCATGGTGCAAAACGCGGATGGCGGATGGGGCGAGACGTGTGGAAGTTATGACGATCCTACGCAGCGCGGGATCGGGCCAAGTACGCCGTCGCAGACCGCATGGGCGGTGTTGGGGCTGCTCGCGGCAGGGGATATTCGTTCGGACTCGGTGGCCAAGGGCATCCGATGGCTGATTTCAAAGCAGACGCCGCTCGGCACGTGGGACGAATCCGCCGACGGCCGTAACGGAGAAGCGATTTATACCGGGACGGGATTTCCCCGGGTGTTTTACCTGGCGTATCACCTGTATCGCGATTACTTTCCGCTGCTTGCTTTGACGACGTACAAGCGGATGATGGAACGGGAAGCCGCGTAGGAATAGCCCAACCTAGGGCTTCGCCCTAGGCTGGTATATGAGCGGGCCTTCAGCGCTTTTTGAATTCTTTCGGCGCTTCAGGACCGTGCGTAAGCAAGCTTGGAGCAGTTGCAGGTTGTCAGTTGTCAGTAACTGCTTCGGTAAGGGTGAGTGCCGGGGCTCAAAAGGAGATTCATAAGATGGCAGTGCCTGTATCGCAAGCCTGGACCGTCGCAAGTTATGTGGTGAAGCAGAAGCTGAAGGGGCGCAAGAAGTACCCCCTGGTGCTGATGCTTGAGCCGCTGTTTCGCTGCAACCTGGCTTGCGCCGGATGCGGAAAGATTCAGTACCCCGCGCATATTCTGAAGGCGGAGCTTACGCCCGAGGAGTGCTTCAAGGCAGCCGAGGAATGCGGTACGCCGATGGTTGCCATTCCGGGCGGCGAGCCTCTGCTGCATCCGCAGATGCCGGAGATCGTGGCCGGGCTGGTTGCGCGCAAGAAATACGTGTACATGTGCACGAACGCGCTGCTGCTGAAGGAGAAGCTGCACCTATTCACGCCGAGCAAGTACCTTTCGTTCTCGGTGCATGTCGATGGCCAGCGCGAGCACCACGATTTTTCGGTGTGCCGCGAGGGTGGATACGACATTGCGATGGAGGGTGTGCGGGCGGCGGTTGCCGCGGGATTCCGCGTGACTACGAACACGACGCTGTTTGATGGCGCCGATCCGAACAGCGTTCGCGCGCACTTTGATGAGCTGATGGAAGTGGGCGTCGAGAGCATGATGGTGTCGCCGGGCTACACGTATGACAAGGCGCCTGACCAGAAACATTTTCTTGGCCGCGCGCGCTCGAAGAAGCTGTTCCGGTCGATTCTGTCGAATCGCAAGAAGACCTGGCGCTTCAATGCATCGCCCATGTTCATGGAGTTTTTGATGGGCAAGAAGCACCTGACCTGCACACCGTGGGGCATGCCGACGTATTCGATCTTTGGCTGGCAAAAACCTTGCTACCTGCTGCAGGATGGCTACGCAGATACGTTCCAGGAGCTGATGGAGACGGTGGAGTGGCAGAACTACGGGACGGAATCGGGCAATCCAAAGTGCGCTAACTGCATGGTGCATTCGGGCTATGAAGCGAGCGGCGTGAACTACACGTTCGGGTCGATCAAAGGCCTGCTGGAAACCGCGAAGGCGATCTTCTTCGACACGTATGCGGATGATGGTGCGATGAAACTGCTGAACGAGTGGAAGCCTTCGCATCCTGCGCCGTTGGTTCAGATCGCGGAACCAGTTGCGGGCCAGACGAGCGCGGCGCTGCAAGAGATTTCAGGAGACTGACGAATGTCGACTCAAACGCAGGAAGCAGGAAAGCTGGAGCAACTCTCGCACGAGAGTCCGGATGAGATTGAGGTAGCCGCGGGGCGCGAGCGTGAGCAGCTTGAGGGCTGGGTGCCAGCGTTGGCCAGCGATGCTGAAGTCCGCGAGGCGCTGGAAAAGGCGTTTGATTATCGCGGCGACATCACCGTGACGCGCAAGGATGGCAGCAGGGTGGAGGGCTATCTCTACGACCGGCGCACCGGCGCTTCGCTGGCTGATTCGATCGTTCGCATCATGCCATCGGATCAAGGCAGCAGGGTGAACATTCCGTACTCCGACATTGCTGCGATTGCCTTTAGCGGTCGCGATACTGCAGCGGGCAAGACGTTCGACGCGTGGGTGAAGAAGTACTGGGAAAAGAAGGCTGCCGGCGAAAAGAATATTCAGATTGAGCCGGAGAAGCTGGACTAGGCTGCGCTTTCGTCCAAGGCAAGTTCCATCATGAAAGTTTTTCTTACCGGATCCACTGGGTTTGTCGGTAGTCACGTGGCGCGCGAGTATGTTGCTGCGGGGGCGGAGTTGCGTCTGCTCGCTCGCGCAACCAGTAAGCTGACGGCGATCGAAGGGCTGGCCGCGGAAGTTGTTGTAGGTGACCTGCGGCAACCTGAGTCACTGCGTACCGCGCTGCGCGGATGCGATGCGCTGGTGCATGTGGCGGCGGACTATCGGCTGTGGGTGCGCGATCCGAAGGAGATGTACGCGGCCAACGTCGATGGCACACGCGAGTTGCTGCGGATTGCGCGTGAGGAGGGCGTGGGCAAGGTGGTCTACACCTCGAGCGTTGCGACGATGGGCTTCAAGACGGACGGCAGCATCGTGGATGAGGGAACGCCGGTTTCGCTGGCCGATATGATTGGCCCGTACAAGCGGTCGAAGTTCATGGCCGAGCAGGAGGCGATTGCGGCGGCGCGGGCCGGCCAGCATGTGATGATCCTGAATCCTACTACGCCGATCGGCGCGGGTGACGCGAAGCCCACGCCGACGGGGCGGATCGTGGTGGACTTTCTGAACCGCAAGTTTCCTGCGTATGTCGATACGGGATTGAACCTCGTGGATGTTGCTGAGGTGGCGCGGATGCATGTGGTTGCGCTTGATTCCGGGACGCCCGGCGAACGCTACATTCTGGGTGGGGAGAATCTGACGCTGAAGCAGATACTTGACCGCATGTCCGCGATTACGGGGCTGCCTTCGCCGACGATGAAGGTGCCGCATGCGGTGGCGATGATTTTTGCGTTCTTCGATGAGACGATCACCGGCAAGATTCGCGGCAAGGAGCCACGCGCGACGGTCGAGGCCGTGCGGATGGGGCGGAAGTACATGTTTGCGTCGTCGGCGAAGGCTGAGCGAGACCTCGGCTTCCGTGTGTTGCCCGTCTACAACGCGATGCGTACCGCGATTGAGTGGTTCGTCGCGAATGGCTATGCGCCGCCGTTTGCGAGTGACTCGCGATGACAGCGTGTCCGGCGATTATTGCCGCGCTGCCACGCGAGGTGAGCGCGCTGGTGAAGGGGTGGGAGCGGCAGGAACTTCCTGAGCGTGTTGTTGTCTACACCAATGGCCATGCGGTGATTGCATGCGCGGGGATGGGAGCGGCGCGCTCGGCGCTGGCGGTGCAGGCGGCGGTGGATGCTATGCCCGTTACGGCGCTGATCTCTGTGGGGCTTGCGGGGGCTTGCGATCCGAAGCTGCGAGTCGGAGACATTGTGCGCGCGGGAGTTGTGATCGACAGCCGGAGCGGAGAAAGGTTCGGCAATTCGAATTCGGAGTTAGAACAGGTGCTGGTAACTACGGATGTAATTGCGAGCGTGCGCGAGAAGGCGCGGTTGCACACCTTGTTCGGTGCAGCGGCTGTTGATATGGAGGCGGCCGCAGTCGCTCGTCTCGCGCGGGCACACAGTCTCGAATTCAAAGCCATCAAGGCTATTTCGGATGAGGCTGACTTCGAAGTGGAGGGTCTTTCGCGATTCTCGACGGCGGATGGGCAGTTCCGCGAAGGGGCATTTGCGCTGCATGCTGCATTGCGGCCCGCGTTGTGGGGCAAGGTGATCGCTCTCGGGCGCAACAGTGGCAAAGCACTTGCGGCGCTGACCGAGGTACTCGAGTCCGAGCTAGACTGGTACGAAAAAATGGAATCGGAGTAGAGAATGTCGAACGGCTCAGTGGAACAGGGCGCGCATAGCGTCCACGCAGGCGGAGAGCGACTAATCCGCACGGCGCCTATCAGCGCGGCTTCAATTAGCGCAGCGGGAATTGCTGCAGGCAGCATCAGCGCGGCGCGGATCAGTGCGGACCGGATTGGCGCGGATGCCATCGGCGCGGCGAAGATCAGCGCGAAGCCGATTATTGTGCTGCCGACGATTCCGGCAACGATGCGGGCGGCGGTGTATCGCGGGATCAACGATGTGCGGGTGGAGACGGTCCCGGTGCCGCTCAACGATGATGGGTCGCTGGGTGCGGGCGAGGTGCTGGTCCGGATCGATACGTGCGGCATCTGCGGGACGGATTTGAAGAAGATTCATTCGGGGTCGCACTCGGCGCCGCGCATCTTCGGGCACGAGATGGCGGGGACGATTGCGATGGTGGGCGAGGGCGTCGTTGGCTTTGAGATTGGCGACCGCGTGATGGCGTATCACCACATCCCGTGCGGCAAGTGCTACTACTGCCGCAAGCAGACGTTTGCGCAGTGCGAGACGTACAAGAAGGTCGGATGCACTGCGAGCTTCGCGCCGGCGGGCGGAGGCTTCGCCGAGTACATTCGCGTGATGGATTGGATCGTCGGCAGGGAGGGGAAGACTGCTGGGTTGATCAAAGTGCCCGACGATATTCCGTTCGAGCAGGCGGCCTTTATTGAGCCGGTGAATACGTGCTTCAAGGCAGTGCGGCTGCTTGAGTTGCAGCCGGATGAGACGGTGCTCGTCATTGGACAGGGGCCGATTGGGATTCTGCTGGCGGCGCTTGCGCGGCGTACGGGGGCGACTGTGCTGACCAGTGATCTGTATCCGGAGCGGCACGCGATTGCGGCGACGTTTGGACTGAATCATCCGCTCGACGCGCGGGACGATGTGGTTGCTGCGGCAAAGGCTGCGACTGAGGGCCGGGGTGCGGACGTTGCGCTGGTCGCGGTGGGCGCGGATGCGCTGATTGGGACGGCGATGGAGGCGATTCGTCCTGGCGGGCGGGTGATGCTGTTTGCGTCGACGCAGCACGGCGAGGCGCCGTTTGATCCGGCGGCGGTGTGCATGGACGAGAAGACGCTGATGGGGTCGTATTCGGCGTCGGTTGCGATCAATGACGAGGTGGCGCAGCTCGTGTTTGCGGGCTATCGCGATGGGAGTTTTGACCTGACGCGGCTGATCTCGCACAGATTTTCGTTGGAGGATTCGGTGAAGGCGATTGATCTGGCGTCGCACCCGCAGGCGGGGTCGATGAAGATTGTGATCAAGCCGTAGAGGCTTTGTGTCGGCTACCTGACGAATGACTATTCAACATATTTTTCCTCATTTTGTGAGGCTGCCAGCTAGACGCCGTGCCTTTGAATGTGTTGAAATCAGAGACCTAATTCTGTTTGACGGGCCCTGCTAGCTGCGAATTCATCTTCTGAGGTGTCTCGTGAGCGCGTTGCGTCGCTATCTTCCTTTCGTATTCTCTTTTGGGTTTCTTTTTCTCTCCGGG
This sequence comes from Granulicella sp., assembly GCA_003133205.1. The sequence continues at coordinate 8,932 of PKWK01000204.1, forward strand.
TGTGCCCTGGGCAATCTGAATGGGCCGCCAACAGTGTCCATGCTGCCGAAGATCTCGGGGGTTGTGCATGGCGGGCAGCAGCCTGTCTCCGGCGCGACCATCCAGTTGTACGCGGCGAATATGACGACGGACCTGGGCGTATCGACGCCTTTGCTGACCTCGACGGTAACGACGGGGAGTGACGGTTCGTTCTCGATCACGGGCGACTATACGTGTCCGGTGACGAATCCTCCGGTGTACCTGGTTTCGACGGGCGGGAATCCAGGACTGTCCGGCAACAATACCGACATCGTGCTGATGGCGTCTCTGGGGCTGTGCAGCAAGGTGACGAGCTCAATGTATGTGGTGATCAACGAGTTCTCGACGGTGGCAATGGCCTATCTAGTGGCGCCTTTCATGCAGGACGCGACCCATATTGGGGCATCGCCGACAAATTTTGGCGGCATGGCGCTCTGGTTCACGACTGCGGCAAGCTTCAATGACCAGCCCAACGGCCTGGCGTCGGCTTCATCGCTGTTGGGCCTGGAACTGAATACGTTTTCCGATATTCTTGCGGCGTGCGTGAACACCTCAGGCGGGACTAGTGGGGACGGCTCGGCGTGCGGCAAGCTGCTGCAAAACACGGGCAGTACGGATACGGCGACGGCGGCGATGGAGATGACGCAGACGCCGTCGAACAACGCGACGGCGCTGTATGGGCTGATCACCGCGACACCGCCGTTCCAGCCTTACTTCGCAAGTGTGCCATCCAATTTCGCAACGACGGTCGGATTTGCCCTTCCGGCGAATTTTAGGGCCGGGGCTCTCGATTCGAGCGGGCGCATCTGGATCTACACGGGTGGGTGGACGTACGACACGGTTAACGATGTGAGCACCGACGCGCAGGGCGTGATTACGGTGTACGACAATAACTTCAACCAGCTTTTCACTGTGTCACCGGGAACCGGAGGTCTTTATTATCCGGACAGTATGGCGGCGGATTCTTCGGGGCACGTCTTCGCGGTGAATGCGAACAACACCATCTCGGAGTTCAACTCGTCAGGAGGTGCGATCTCTCCGTCCGGGGGATGGAGCACCGGCGTTACCACCGTTTTTACGGGCACGGGTTCGGGGGACTTGTACCAGACGAGCTCCGTACAGGCGGGACCGATCAAGATCGATGCGGCGGGGAATATCTGGGGGAAGATACAGAATCCGGTCGGAAACTGCTACTTCGAGATGAACTCGAGCGGGACGGTGATCACTCCGGCGAGCGAAACTGCGTGCACGACGCTGGGTGCGCCGGTGGTAGGCGCGGGCGCGCCGGATGGCTCGGGGAATGCGTGGGCATCCGGTTCGTCGAGCATCGTCAAAGTGAATTCCGCAGGCAACGTGGCTGCAACCGCGCCGTTGAGTTCCGGGTGTTTCTCTGCCGGGTCCAGCTCGAATTACCCTAGCACGACGTCGCTGGCTTACGACCGGGTCAACGGGCAGGTATGGGGATATTCGCAGATTGGTGCGGGGGTAATGAGCGACGGCGGCACACTGTCGTTCTGCGACGCGACTCCCTCGACGATTCCGACGATCACTCCGCCATCGTTCTCGCTTTTGACCCCCGGGAATCCTGTTTCGCTGAACGGTCTGCTGATCGACTCGGCGGCGCTGGACGGTGCGGGGAACCTGTGGTTCATAACAAGCGGGTCGTTCGCGACGGGGACGGCCACGAGCATTACCACGTTCAACGGCACGGTAAACTTCTCGTCGTGGTTGGGTGAAATCAGTCCGAGCGGCGCGGTGCTCTCGCCGTTCAACGCGGGCGCAAACACGTACGGGTATCAGCCCACTGGGCTGGGTATGAATGTGTCGGCGAATGTGACGGAGCAGATAGCAGTTTTTAGCCCTAACTCCAGCATGGGCCTGTTGGGAATCGACAATGCGGGAAACATCTGGGCACTAGACTTTACGTATGCGCGGCGGGTGCTGAAGATCTCCGGGCTGGCCACGGCGAATACCGTGAATTACTGAGAACGGCTCGAGGAACGCGAGTCACCACATTTGTGTCCGGTTCTACGGACGGCGGATTATGCTTATCGGATGAGAGCAGTCAGTTTGCCGGCCCGAATGTTTTACGCGGTGGTTGCTATCCCGGTGGGGGGAGCTGCGGGCTTCTATTCGAGCATGGCGCTGCTGCCGAAGCTGGCGACGATCTTTCCGCAACTGGACGGGGATATTGAGGGGTACGGATTCTTCAAGATAGCGCTTGGCGTGGGTGCTGCACTGGCTTTCACTTTGTCCCTACTGGCGCTGACTCTGCCGTGGAAAAGGCATCGGAAACGTAGCGGCAGGGCGTGGCGGATTGCAGCCTCATGTGCGTTGGTGGTGGTCACGTCGGCCGGGCTTTCGGCGGATGGGTATTCGCTTCTCTACGATCTCGCATTCGCTGCCTGGCTGGCCTACACGCTGGCGTTCACCTTTGTGAGATATGGCGTGACCGACGAGGCAAGGCGGAGTTCCCGCGCTTCTTCGCCCTACTAACCACGCAGTTTCGCCGCGCAGGTTGACCTATGTTAAGTCAGCCTTTAGACTTCTTAGTCGGCGCAAATATTGCCCCGTGCCGGGTTGAAGACCAACAAGAGCGTCAGAAATGACGCCACGACCGGGAGCAGCGCCGAACTAGAGGAGTAAGTGACCCAATGCTGGATGCAAACCGGCTTTTTCCTGCCGAAACCACCGCCCGCGCCATAGCCGTCAAGCTGTATGAGACTGTTCGCGACCTGCCCCTCCTATCGCCGCATGGCCACACTGATCCGCGGTGGTTTGCCGAGAACAAGCCGTTTCCCAATCCGGCGGCGCTTTTCATTCAGCCTGACCACTACATCTTCCGGATGCTGTACTCGCAGGGCGTTTCGCTGGAATCGCTGGGGATTCCGCAGGTGGATGGCAAGGAGAGTGCCGATCCGCGCGAGGTGTGGCGGATCTTCGCCAGAAATTACTACCTGTTCCGCGGCACGCCTACGCGCCTGTGGCTCGACTATGCGTTCAGCGAGCAGTTCGGGCTGACCGACCGCCTGTCTCCCGCCAACGCCGATGAGTATTACGAGATCATCGCGAAAAAGCTGCAGACGCCCGAGTTCCTCCCGCGCGCGCTGTTCGACAGCTTCAAGCTCGAGGTTCTGTCGACTACGGACGCTGCGGTCGATTCGCTCGAGTATCACCAGGCGATCAAGGCCTCGGGATGGAAAGGTCGCGTGCTGCCCACGTTTCGGCCTGATGCTGTGATCGATGCCGAGTATTCGGGCTTCCAGGACAACCTGAAGAAGCTGGGCGAAGTCTCTGGCGAGGACGTCTCCAACTGGAAGGGCTACCTTGCGGCACTGCGTTCGCGCCGGGCGTTCTTCAAGAAGAACGGCGCGACGGCGACGGATCATGGCCATCTGACCGCGCTGACTGCCGACCTCTCACTGCAGGACGCCGAGCGGCTGTACAGTCGCATTTACACGGGCAAGATCCAGCCGGGCGACGTGGAACTCTTCCAGGCGCAGATGCTGACCGAGATGGCGGGTATGAGCGTCGAGGACGGGCTGACGATGCAGCTTCATCCGGGCTCGGTGCGCAACTACAACAAGGTGGTGTACGACAAATTTGGGCGCGACAAGGGCGCGGATATTCCGTCGCCGACCGAGTACGTGCGCGCGCTGCGGCCGCTGCTCTCGAAGTACGGCAATGAGGCGAACTTCACGCTGATCCTGTTCACGCTGGATGAGACGACGTTTTCGCGCGAACTCGCGCCGATCGCGGGCCATTTTCCGTCGGTGAAGCTGGGGCCACCGTGGTGGTTTCTCGACTCGCCGGAAGGCATGATGCGCTTCCGCGAGACGGCGGTGGAGACGGCGGGCTTCTACAATACCGTCGGCTTCAACGACGACACGCGGGCGTTCCTGTCGATTCCTGCGCGGCACGATGTCGCTCGGCGGGTCGACTGCGCGTTCCTCGCGCGGCTGGTTGCGGAACACCGGCTGGATGAGTCGGAGGCGTTTGAGGTGGTAAAGGATCTGGCCGTCAACCTGGTACGGAAGGCTTACAAACTGTAGCTGGCAAGGCTCGTCGTGAATGTTGGATGTAGAGTGCCCCACCTTGTGGTGGGGCATTTTGCTGTGGCAATGCCCTACCATGGTCTTGTGAGCCGATTCTCTTCACGCACTTCGTGGGATGCAGGTGAGAGCAGCTATGCGGCTGCGGTGCGCGAGGCGCGGGCTTCGGGGCAGCGGCTGTACGACCTGACCGTATCGAATCCTACGCAGTGTGGGTTTTCGTACGATGCGGAGGCGTTGCTGGGTGCGCTGGCTGATCCGCGTGCGCTGGTCTATGATCCCGATCCGCGGGGGATGAGGGTCGCTCGGGAAGCTGTGGTGGGGTACTACGCCGGGCACGGGGCGGAGGTGGCCGTCGATGACCTGGTGCTGACGACGAGCACCAGTGAGAGCTACAGCTTTCTGTTTCGACTGCTGTGCGATCCGGGGGACGAGGTGCTGGTCGCGCAGCCGAGCTATCCGCTGTTCGACTTTCTGGCTGACCTCGACGATGTGCGGCTGCGGCCGTATCCGCTGTTCTACGACCATGGGTGGTGGATCGACTTCGCGGAACTTGAGCGGGCGATAACGCCTCGGACGCGGGCGGTGATTGTGGTGCATCCGAATAATCCGACTGGCCACTGGACCGGCGCGGCCGAGAGGGAGGCGCTGGAGGCGATGTGCGCGCGGCATGGGCTGGCGCTGATCGTGGATGAGGTGTTTCTGGATTATCCGCTGCGGGAGTGCTTCGCACCGCAATCGAAAGACGCGGCGGCGCGGAGTTTTGCGTGCGGGACGCATCCGGCGCTGACGTTCGTGCTGAGTGGGCTGAGCAAGATTGCGGGTCTGCCGCAGATGAAGGCGGCGTGGATTGCGACGCTGGGGCCGGAGCGGGCGCCGACCGAGGCGCTGGGGCGACTGGAGATTGTGGCGGACACGTTTCTGTCGATGAATGCGCCGGTGCAGTTGGCGATGGGGTCGTGGCTCGCGGGGGCGGGGGAGATGCAGCAGCAGATTCGGGAGCGTGCACGGGGGAACCTGGCGACGCTGCGTCGCATTGCTGAGGGAGCGCCCGGGCGGCTACAGGTTCTGGAGGTGGATGCTGGTTGGAGCGCTGTGGTGGGACTGCCGGGGTGCGTAGGGGAGGCGGACTGCGCGGAGCGTCTGGTGCGGGAGTGTGGGGTGGTGGTGCATCCCGGCGGGTTCTACGGGATGGCGGAAGGGAGCCGTGTGGTGGTGAGTCTGATCGGGCCAGCGGCGGAGTTTGAGGCAGGCATGCAGAGGGCCACATCTGAGATTCCCACAGGCCAAAGACTTCAAGTCTCGGATGAACTCAAGTAATAAACATAGCGCCGGAATATATCATGTATGACATTAGAATAAGTTACGTAACAAATTGATATTAAACATAGTTATATTATGATGTGTGACGAAATGACGACAGCGACATGGGGTGTATCTATGTCGGGCTTTCAGCCCTCTGGATCCGTGGGCGATCCTAACCTGGGCCTTCGGCCCAGGCTGGGATATGGCGCGCTTTCAGCGCTTCGAGCCCAGAGGGTATTTCTACGCGAGGAATGGATTTGACTCGCGCTCTTCGCCGATGGTGGTCTTCGGGCCGTGGCCAGGGACGACGACGGTCTCGTCGGGGAGTGGCAGGATTTTGTTGTGGATGGAGCGAAGGAGCATGGGGCCATCACCGCCGGGTAGGTCAGTGCGGCCGACTGAGCCGGCGAAGAGGGTGTCGCCGGCGAGGAGCAGGTTCTGGGTGGGGAGGTGCAGGCAGACGCTGCCCTGGGTGTGGCCGGGGGTGTGTAGGATGTTGCCGGTGAGTCCGGTGATGGCGATGACTCGGCCGTCCTCGAGGGTGTCGTCAGGTGGGTGGACCTCAGGCGTGGGCATGCCGAGCCACCCGGCCTGCACATCCATCATCTTGACCAGCGGGAGGTCGCGCGGGTTGTAGAGGATGGGTGCGCCGGTGAGTTGCTTGAGGCGGGCGGCTCCGGCGATGTGGTCGATGTGCGCGTGGGTGATGAGGATCTGCTTTACGGTGAGTTTGTGCCGCTCGAGGATGGCCAGGATGCGCGGGATGTCGTCGCCGGGATCGACGACGATCGCCTCACCGGACGCTTCGTCGCCCAGGATGGAGCAGTTGCATTGCAGCATGCCAACGGGGAGGATTTCGTGGATCATTTAGGGCCTGCGGGCGGGGCTGCTTCCGGGGTGGTCGGCGGGGTGAGCGCGTTGAGCCGGTCGTACTCGGCCTGGGTGATCTGAACGAACGAGCCGTGGCGCATGCCGGCAGGGAAGTCGATCTTGGAGAGGGCGTCGGTCCAGTGGACGAGGTCGGGGGAGAAGATGGCGCCGTAGTGCTGGCCTTGGGAGTAGTGATCGTAGTAGGCGAGATAGCCGTCAGCTACGTGGATGATCGCGGCGCCCTCGCTCCATGTCTCGGAGATGGGCTCGCTGATTTTGGTCCAGGGACCTTCGAGGGTGGGGCCGGTCGCGGTGAGGAGGTGCTTTTCGAGCGGCGTCTTGCGCTCATCTTTGAAGATCAGAGTGAAGGGCTTGTTGGGGGCGATGGGAGGGAGGATGGTGGCGTCGATGGCGCTGTATCCGGGGTCGAAAAAGACTTTGGCGGGCGTGAAGGTTTGGAAGTCGGTGGTGGTGGTGGAGAAGATGCGGTGGTTGAGGCCGCCGTCGCCTGAGTCGTCGCCGGGGAAGCGGCCGGGGATGGTGGAGGCCCAGAAGATGAGCCAGCGCTTCTGCGCGGGTTCGAAATAGAGGGCGGGTGCCCAGACGTTGCGGGCGCCGGGCTGGCCGGCCATGACGGGGAGTTGGCGGTGCGGCGTCCAGGTGAGGAGGTCCTTCGATTCGGAGTAGCCGATCATCTGCGGGTCGTACCAGGCCCAGGTCCAGACCATGCGGAAGGCGCCGTCGGGCGCGCGCTGGATGAAGGGATCGCGCATGAGTTCGCCGGGTTCGGTTGGCGGGACGAGGGGCTTGCCGCCGTTGACGAGCTTCCAGTGGTAGCCGTCGAGCGAGATGGCGTAGTAGACGCCGTCCTTGCTGTCGCGCTTGAATCCTGCGAAGAGCCACGGCGAGCCGGGTGCAATGCTGGGGGTCTTGGCGGCTTGTGCCGGAGAGGACTTTGCGGTTTGAGCCTGTGTCGCGGCGGGAAGGGTGAAGAGAAAGGACAGCGGCAAGAGCAGGGCGCGCGCGATGCGGCGTGGGATGCGCAGAGGATGCATCAGATGATTATCGTCGCAGACAAAAAATGCGCAAGCTCATAGCTTGCGCATCGTTCGTAGAGGAGAGCAGCAGGGACTCGGTCGAGGCTATTTCTTCGGCGTGGTCTGCTGCGTGGGAGTTCCGGAGAGGACGGAGCGGTCGCCGCTCGAGCGGGCCAGCATCACGGTCAACGAGATGGAGACGACCATGAAGATCACCGCGCCATAGGTGGTCAGCTTGGTCAGCAGGTTGGCCGCGCCGCGCGGGCCGAACGCTGTCTGCGAACCTTGTCCGCCGAACGCGCCGGCCAGGTCGGCCGACTTGCCTTGTTGCAGCAGCACTACGCCGATCAGGAACAGACAGACAATGACGTGAATCACAACCAGAAGATAGATCATCGGGATTGCTTTGGGACCTCGAAACTCTTGGGATGCGGCGGTATGACGCGCCGGGGGCCGGATGTGTCCGGGGAAAATCTGGATTTGGTGCGGCTGGTTTCATGCGCCGCTCCATGAGTTCCTTGGCGATGCTCAGATCTTCGCCATCTACGATATTGTAGCGTCTTTCCATTGAGTCTGTCTTGTGTCCGCTGATTGCCATGCGGATCACCTGGGGTACTCCGGCCCGGCGCGTCGATGCGGTGCAGGTGGACCCTGCGGCCCACCCTGACCACTGGAAGATCCCGCTGGAAGATCATGTGCTGGATGGCCTGCTCACTCCTGCCCAGATATGTGGCAGCCTGCCGGACGTCGAGCAGGGCCGGCAGGACATTGGAGCCACCCAGGCGCGCGAATTCCACCCGGAGTAGGGAAGCAACCAACTTCTGGGATGACGATTGCATTCAGTGTCGAATTCTCATTCGCGAGCGACACGTGTGGGCTCAGCTCTACTTCGCTCCGATCAGACGGAGGCGCGTCGTGAAGGCTCGGCCGAGGAATTCACTGAAGGTTCCGTACTCCGGGGAATCCACCACATCGTTGACGACCGCCGGATTTCCGCTGTTGGTGGCGTTCTGCAGCACGCCGCGCAGTCCGAAATATGCGCCGCGGAAGTGAAATCGCCATTCCAGCCCCGGACTGAAGCTGAGGTAGTCCGGAAACCGTTGCGATCCCGCCGCTCCTACAACTTGCTGGTTTGCGTTGACTGACGTGAACGGGAATCCGGAATGCCAGTCAAGCGTGTAAACCAAGTCCCAACTCTTCCTAAGCTTTGGCAGCATCAAGGGCATCCAGCCCCAGGAGATCACGCGGTTCGGCGTGTCCCAGGCCAGGGGCCCGCTCTGTTGCGCTCCCAGCGGCGATGGGGTGGGCATGTAGTCGAGCGCCGCATTGGTGCGCCCCGAGGAGCGCGTGTACGAAGCAAACACCGTATAGCCGCTCGCAAAGACGCGCCGCGCATCGAACTCCACGGAGTCGTAGCGGTCCTGCCGCGCATTTGTGAGTACATAGTTTCCTGAAGACGCCTCAGCCCCGCCCTGATTCGCATACGTGAAAGCATTCGATGTGCGCTTCTCAAGGAAGTTTGCTCCGGCCAGGATCGAACCGGGAAGCTTCTGCTCCAGGCTTACGCTCCAGTTGATCGTCCGGGCCTCCTGAAGGGAGGCATCGTTGGCGGAGAACTGCGTCTCCTGCGCCGCGCCCGTGGGAGTCACCCCGTCTGGCTCGTAGAACGTGTCATAGCGGATTCCTGCCAGTGCGCGCGTCAGGTATTCCAGTTGAGTGTGGTCATAGTAAAGCCCGATGCCGGCCGACAGCTTGGTTGTGTCCTTGCCTCCTGGCGACGAGTAAGTCGCGGCAATCCGCGGTGACAGAAGTGGCCGCCGGATGATCTCGTCCCAGTCGAAGCGCAGGCCCGGCTCGACAAGAAGTCCCATCCGCGTCTGCCAGCGATCCTCAACGTATCCGCCGACCTCAGCGTTGTGGAGTGTCAATGGCGCTGCTTGCGGGAAGACGCTCTGGCGCGAAAGGGTTCCGTCCTCGCTCAGATAACTCACCGGTGCACGTGTGACGTCTTCGTCGAAGCCGATATGGTCCAGATCGATGCCAGCCTTCACATTGTGCTGTCCAGCCCAGTGCCGCGGAGGCAGATAGAGAGTTGCGGTTCCCTCCACTCGTTGCGAGTGTCCGGTCAGGCTCTCGAAGTAGCTGCCCTCGGAACTCTCCGGGGTGATCTGGTAAGGAAGATTCCCGTTTGGTTCGTAGCCATCGCGGAAGCGCGCCATTCCCACACCTACGTCGATCAGTGCGCCACCATGGCTCCACTGATCGCGCAGATACGGGTGCCATACGCTTGTGTTGAGCTTCACCGTGCTCTGTTGGGGTGTCAGCGGTGAGATGCCGTCATAAGGCGAGTGTTCTGCATTGAAGAGCAGGCCGCCGATCAGGATGTCGGTGGATGTGAGGTTGGCCTGAACCTTGGTCAGATTGCTCGCGCGCATCAGTTCGTCTGAATCTGCGTTCGCTGGAAGTTCTGCGATATAGATGTGGTCGTATTCGGTCTCCAGGCCGTCGAAGAACCATACCCGGTTGCGAACCAGAGGTCCGGAAAACGTGAGCCTGGGAACCAGCTTGTCGAACCGAATCCCGTTGCTTTGCCGGAACGAAGGGAAGAAGTCGGTCGCATTAAAGCGGAACTTGTTGTCGCCCATGCCGGTGTAAAAAGCCACTACGCCGCCGCTGGTTCGTCCGAACTCGACCGGATAGCGGGCGGTCTCCACATCGATGGTACGGACCGCATCGGTACTGACCCGGATATCCAGAGTGCCATCCACCGGCGAGCGGACGTCGAATCCGTCGATCAGGTCCAGCGTAGCCCAGGTTTCCGATCCGGCCACATGAACCTGCCCCGTCGCATCCCGCACTACGCCGGCATTGAATGGCAACAGGTTGCGGATGTTGCGGGAGGTCGGATAGGGAATGTTCACAACCTCCAGCGTGTTCATGGTGCTCTTGTCGGAGGTCTGTTCGACATCGATACCAGGAACCGACGCGGTTACATTGATTTGTTCCACTACGATCTGTTCGTGCGTCAGCACGATACGCACTCGGTTTGCTTGCGCGTCGATCCCGCTCTCTACGGCCTGGTAAAACCCGGCCTTCCCCGCGCGAATCTGGTACGGCGCGTCCTGATGAAGGATGTACGTGCAATGACCGGCAAAGTCGGTCCATAACCGGGTTTCTGTATGTCCCGGTTCGAGGATGGCAGCCTCAGCGCCTACAACCTCCAGACCGTTCTCGTCCACCACTGTTAAGAGGACCGGCGCGCGAATGGCTGACGACTGGCCGCCTGCAACGGCTGTGCAGATGAGAAGAAGCAGGCCGAGGATGACCCTCGTCGCGTAGTCGAGGCGCGGCATCGGGAAAGACCGGAACTTCTGTTTTATCTCAGAGCAGCCCACGGTTACACCCCACATTCAGGGTTCCATCGCACTTTATTTTCTCCTGTGGCTGCGCGCAAGGCGAGCGAATCTCAGGATCGGGTTCCGGTCTTGGAGTGTGGGGGACCAAGCGGACGCCAGTTGACCGCCGTCGATGGCGGCGGCGCCCAAGTAGAAAACTATCTTCGCGCACTTCCTCGACTGGTGACTGAAACAGGAGACGCCGATAAGGGGCGCTGGGAGGTCCGCCCTGCCGTACGTCAACGGTGAACACCGCATAGCGTGCCTGGAGCCCACGCCAGGCTCTGTGGGGCGCTGTTGACGTGCAGCACCCCTGTGGCGTTCGGAACACTGACGTTGGTTCGGGTCCAGACTGAGGCCTCGCAAGGTTGTTGCTCAGCTCCAGCTCTGCATAGTCGAGGATCGCGGCAATCGATACCACATCCATCTGGCGTTGGCGCGTCTGCGGGGCCACATTGCTGATTTACTGGAGCCGCTGGCGTTGCATAGCCACCCTCGGACGCGTCTTGTCCGATAACCCAAGTCCTACCCGTTCAGCGTGACGATGATTTCGTCCTTAGACCTGGTGCGGATGACCACTTCCGAAATAACGAAAGTATGGCCAGCGGTGATCGGATTGCCGACGTACTTCTCCGCNNATGAAATCCACGACCTCCCCGAGGCGCTCATGGAGCACATGCAGCTCTGGGCACTCAATCGTGGCGATGATGACGGCAACCCCGTTGCTCCCAGAGGGTGGGAAGTACGAGGTAGGGCCCAGTGTGGCCGTAATGGGGCCCTGCGTCTTAAGCAGGGCCTCGACCGCGGAGATGTCCTCCCCCTGGACACCATAGCGGAGGGTGATGTGGGTACTCCCGACGTCCAGGCCGCGACCCGCCAGATCCTCTTCGGCAATCTCTTCCCGAACGGAGGCGAGGGCAGAGGCTGCCGGGCTGGACTCGGGTATTTCCGCATGGATGGTGCCGAACGGGAAGGGGGTATTCGGCTCGACGGCCAACTTGTTCAGGCTCACTGAACGACAGTCCCCATCAGCTTCGGGCTGGACTCCACTGGAATCTGTTTGCCGCTTTCTCATAACTGCTGCAGTCTCTCTCATATGTTCGCACATCGGAAGCGGCTTCCCAATAGGGAACGCGAGCTGGTAGCAGCTAAAGTAAACCGGAATATATGCACTGGCTGCGGGACACGGGCTTCTCGGATGTGCGGCGGGTGCGCCTGCCTGGGCCGGTCGGGCTGATGATCGCCGCCGGTGCTTAGGCCGTCCTCTGACGTTGATCTGTCCGGGGATCGCGCTGGGACATAGGCCCGGGATGCCTCATGGACTCCGCTCGGCTCAGGCAACCACGTTCTGCCAGAAAAGCCGAATCGCAGACATGGGCCTTGTGCTTCTCTGCAACTAGCCTCGTAGTTCAGGGTGAATTAGTGGTTAGTTGTTGCGTCAACCCAGCCTGTCGTGAAGAACTTGTTGAAAAACTCTTGTGGGCACTTACCCCAGAGTAAAACAGAGTGACCCGCGATGTATCCCGGCGTCACGCCCGCGTTCAATTGGACCGATCCCCTCAACGCGAGCAGCTATACCTACCAGTTCTATATGAACGATTCCAACGGGAATGTGATCTGGCAGGTGCCTGCAACCAACTCCACTTCAAACGGATTCTCCAGCGCCATAACATCCATCCCATGGGGCACGGATCCCACTGGAGGCGGGAGCAACCCGGCGGTAGGAAGTCTGACCCTCGGCAAGACCTATCTTTGGCAGATCACCGCTCAGGACAGCAATGGCAATTCTGCAGCAACACAGGTGCAATATCAGCCGTAACCGGTCGTGCAGTAACAACGAAGCCAGTCCTGGCCATCGGTGGCCTCGGGCACAGATGTTAACGAGTGAGTTAGTAGCACTTGTGGGTAATATCCCCACAAACACCCAAACGCTAGCATGTCGATAAGTTACGGCTGCTCGTATGAGCTACATGGCACGGTCATCCCCATGGAGACATGGGATTCTGCTTAGCCGGGGAGTGACGCATGCGCAGACAAGCATCTCTAGCGCGAACGCTTTCCGGCAGCCTGCGAGTGATCGAAGACAGACAGCAATGACCGTCACTATGATATGCGGCAATTTCAAGCAGGTTCGCCACTCAGATTTCGACGCAGCCTGGAGAGAGAAGGCCATGAGATTACCACGCGGTAACGGTAAACAAGGCACGGTGGCCCGGCAAGCATTTACCTCTCAAGGGAATGGCCGGCACATGAGGGATAATCCCGAGCCTCAGGAGTCCATCGGATGCCAATCCGCGAAGCTATCAAGCGGCGAGGACGGGCAAACCACGGTAATTATGGCTCTTGTCATGGCGACTTTCTTGTGCGGCTTCATCGCGATGGGGGTCGGTGTGGAGAATCTGTTCCATGCAAAGAGGATGGCCCAGGGAGCAGCTGATGCGGCGGCCATTGCCGCCGCCGAGGAATACAGCAATGGCACGGCAAGTGAAACGGCGGCGGCCGTGGCAATTGCCAAACTAAATGGTTTCGACACCACCCTTGCAAAAAACCCTGCGTCGGTTACAGTGGGGATACCGTCGTCCGGTAGTTATTCGGGGTCGTCCTCCTATACTCAGGCGGTCGTTTCGCAGCCCATTTCGACCTATTTCATGAACGTCCTCAACTATAAGTCGACGGTGACAGTGACCGCCCGGGCAGTGGCCGCGGCCGGCCAAACCAGTCCTACGTGCGTCTGCCTGGCGGGCACGACTGGCACCGATCTCAACTTGAGCAATAACGCCAAGCTTACCCCCACGGGATGTGGGACCACAGTTGACTCCAGTAGCAGCAATGCGGTGACGATCGTCGGAGGCTCCACGTTGGGCGGCTTATCGATTGGCAGCGTGTCGACGAACTGGGACACCTCCACCAATGTAAATAATGGCGGAACGATCGCATCGGGCACGAAGGTGGTCGAGGGAATCTCGACATCGTGCGCCCCGCCCTTACCGGCGGTACCTTCCTATTCCGCTGCACAATGCACTGCGGACCCTCTCAGCCATAATGGAAACGGCGGTAGCTCCTACAGCGTGGGGCCGGGTTCCGCCAACAGTACTACCCAGGCTGGGGGTGTGGTCTGTTACAACTCGCTCACCGTCGGCGTCAATGGAGATAAGGTCAACCTCAACGCCGGCATCTACGTCATCAATGGCGGAACCCTCCATTTTGAAAGTGGGGCGAATAACGCCTCGAATACAGGAGGAAACGGCGTTTTCTTCTACCTGGTCGGCACTGCCAATCTGCTAATCGACAACGGCGCCAATGTCAACCTCACTGCTCCGAGCAGCGGAACCTACTCCGGTATCGTGGTCTTTCAGGATGCCGCAGACACGCAGGCGATATCGATCCAGGGAGGTTCGAACACCAGCTTCAACGGAGCCATCTATGCTCCTTCCTCCAACGTGACGCTGGGCAACGGCAGCGGCACGGCCATCGGTGCGGACCTGTTTGCGAAAACGCTGACTATGAATGGTGGGGGCACGCTAAGTAGCACGGCAACCGCCAACTTTGGAACCTTGAATATTTCTGTCGCAAAAATAACCGAGTAAGACATGAGCCCTATGAGCCAAGCCGTATTACTTCGATTCGATCGATGGCGGTCGGTGATGCTGGCGCGTTGCAGAGGTTTGGGCGACGACGCGGGTGCCGCCCTGGTGGAACTGGGTCTAATGTTGGGGCTCCTCGGAGCCCCCCTGCTGCTCGGGACGGTTTACTTAGGGACGTTGCTCCTCGATAACATTGAGGTATCCAACGCCGCTCACGCGGGGGCCATGTACGCCATGGCCAGTTCGACCTTTGCAGAGGACACTGCCAACATCGTCGCCGCTGCCCAGGCCGAAACCAATCGCCTTGGCTCCAATCTGACTGTAACGCCGACCATCTATTACGCCTGCTCCACTGCGATCGGTGGCACCCAATATGCGACTCAGCCGGCCGCAAACACCGCCTGCACAGGTGGCACCAATCACAGTCTGGAGTTCATTAAAGTCCTCGTCAGTGCATCCGTCACTCCTCCGGGAAAATTCCCAGGATTTGCAAGTACATACACGCTGCAAAGTGTGTCGATCATGGAGGTCGAAGAGTAGCCATGACCGTTCAAGATACATTGCGGCGGGTGGTCGATACGCCAGTGGGCCGGTGTGCCCGCATATGGCTGGCTGTGAGCCGATCCTTCGCGTGGCGTGGCCGGAACAGCAAAATGGAGCAAGGCGAATGCGGATCATCGATGGTTGAGTTTGCTCTAACCTTCAGCGTTTTGATGAGCTTCGTTTTCACTCTGATGGAGCTTTGCACGGCCTTCTACACGTATAGCATGGTCTCCGAATCGGCACGGGAAGCAACCCGCTATTCCGCCGTTCACGGGTCGACATGCGTTACAAGTGCCAGCGCGTCATGCTCGGCGACGTCGACCGCTGTCAGCACTTATGCAAAGGGGTTGGGCTTTCCGAATATCGGCGGCGGCACGCTCAATGTGACCACAACCTTTCTTCCCAATGGCACCAACGTCCCAGGTAACCGTGTGCATGTTGACATCAAGTACGTGTTTCCGATCAGGCTCCCGTTCGTGCGAGGCAATTCATTGTCTTTCGACACCTCGTCAGAGATGTACATCTTGCAATGAGTCCCAGATCTTCTGGAGGTCACTCAACAGTTGGCTTTGCGATCTAAGATCTGAAAACCGAACTGCTCGAAAAGCGAACCCAGTTTCCCCCGCAAGGGGGCCAGCTTCGCAATAGCGGCGGCCAACAATCGTCGAAGTGCAATGGGAGAAGTCTCAGTTGACTGAACCGGGCTTCTGATGAGTCGATGCGAGCTTCCTGCAATACGGCGATTTCGCCAAGTTTAACGCGCCGAACTCGCTGGCCCGGTGAACTTGCTCAAAATGCGACGCAATATAAGAAGGCGCCCCCTTGGGCTAGGCTGTGAGCGGTATCTCACCGTCAGAAAGGAGCGCTCTTATGGAAGGCACGAAGTATATCGGAATGGATGTTCACAAGGACTCGATCTCGATCGCGGTTCTCAACTCTTCGGGCAAGCTGGTGATGGAA
>PKWK01000258.1 GCA_003133205.1 Granulicella sp.
TCAGACGGCGGACCATACATTCGGTAAGTTCGCTCTCCCGGGACATCAACTGCCCGCTACCCGAGAAACCCCTGAAAATGGGGCCAAACTCGCTTGTCAAGCCCCCAAACGACCTAACTCGCTCATTCCAATAGAAATAGAGTTGGCGGTTTAGTTATGCCAATCCTGTAAAATACTAGTAGGGGGTTTTTACGCAAGAGCCGGCAGCGCAACACGCCAGCCACAGACAATGGTATATACCAAATCGGTATATACCAAAGAATTACCCCTTTGTTTTGAGTGTTTCATTGGTATATACCGGGGGAGGGGGGATAACCCCCGATACCCGCTCCACCGACCACCCGAGGACGCACCTTGCCGACCGAAGCCATCGCCGCCACCGACCTCCGCCAACTCGCCTCCGACGTCCTCGCCCGCGCCCTCAAGGCCGGAGCCACCGACGCCGAGGCCGTCGTCTACGAGGGCGACGAGTTCTCCACCCGCGTCCGCCTCGGCCAGGTCGAAACCCTCAAGGAATCCGGCTCCCGCGCCGTCGGCCTGCGCGTCTTCATCGCGTCCGGCAAGGCGAACCGCACCGCCAGCACCTCCTCCTCCGACTTCTCCGCAGAGTCCATCGACCGCCTCGTCTCCGGAGCCGTGACCCTCGCCCGCATCACCTCCGAGGACCCCTTCGCCGGTCTACCGGAAGAAGGCGAGTTTGGGCAACACGACGTCGCCGCCCAGCACCTCTACTTCGACGACGTCAACCTCCAGCCGCCCGCCGACCGCATCCGCATCGCGCGCGAGGTCGAAGCCGCCGCCATGGCCTTCGACACCCGCATCCAGAACTCCGGCGGCGGAGATTTCGACGCTGCCACCTCGCACAAGATCATGATGAACTCGCGCGGCTTCACCGGCGAGTACCGCCGCTCCTACTGCGGCTTCTCTGCCCAGCCCATCGCGCACGACGCCGACGGTAAGATGCAGCGCAACTACTGGTACTCGAACGCGCGCACCACCCGCCTGCTCGAAGACCCCATCGCCATCGGCCACGAAGCCGCCCGCCGCGCCCTCCGCCGCCTCGGCGCGCGCCGCGTCCCCACCCAGCAGGCTCCCGTCGTCTTCTCTCCCGAGATCGCCCGCTCCATCATCGGCGACATCTTCGACGCCGCCAACGGCGACGCCATCTATCGCCACGCCACTTTCTTCGCCGACATGCTCGGCCAACGCGTCGCCGGCGAAAACATCACCGTCATCGACGACGGCACGCTCGTCTTCGACCACCCCGGCAACATCAAGACCGGCGGCTTCGGCACCTCGCCCTTCGACGGCGAAGGCCTGCCCACCCGCCGCACCGTCCTGGTCGAAAACGGCATCCTCAAAAACTACGTCATGAACACCTACACCGCGCGCAAGCTCGGCCTCGCCTCCACCGGCAACGCCTCGCGCTCGCTCGCCTCCAACCCCGGCATCGGCGCCGGCAACTTCTTCCTCTCCCCCGGCACCCTCACCCCCGAGCAGATCATCGGCGACGTACGCTCCGGCCTCTACGTCACCGAGACCATGGGCTTCGGCGTCAACCTCGTCACCGGTGACTACTCCCAGGGCGCCGCCGGCCTCTGGATCGAGAACGGCGAACTAGCCTACCCCGTCGAAGAGATCACCATCGCCGGCAACCTCAAGGACATGTACCAGAACATCTCCGCCATCGGCAACGACCTCACGTTCCGCAGCGCCGCCGCCGCCCCCACCCTCCGCATCGAAGGCATGATGATCGCTGGTTCCTAGCCAGATGGCCCTGCCCTTCCAATTCGAGCACTCAGTATCCTTCTCGCCGGAGAACGCGCCCGAGATTCTGCGCGCCATTCCTGTACTGCCCGGAGTCTTCGCGCTGCATGGCCCGCGCGAGGAAGATCAGCCGTACCTCACGCGCGCCGCCGACCTTCGCCGCCGCATCACGCGCATCCTTGCGCCGCCCGACTCACAGTCCAAGCGCCTCAACCTGCGCGACCGCGTCGCCCGCATCGACTACACCATCACCGGCTCCGAGTTCGAGTCGACGCTTACGCTTTACCACGCTGCTGCGACGATCTTCGGCCTCGACGAAGCGCGCCGCCACCTCAAGCTGCGCACGCCGTTCTTCCTCCGCTTCACCGCCGAGAACGCCTACCCGCGGGTCTACTCGACGAACCGCCTGTCAAAGCGCGCGCTGGACAACTTCTACGGCCCGTTCCCCTCGCGCGCCGCCGCCGACCGCTACTGCGACGCTGTCCTCGACCTCTTCAAACTCCGCCGCTGCGTCGAGGATCTCGCGCCGTATCCCGAGCATCCCGGCTGCGTGTATCAGGAGATGAAGAAGTGCCTCGCGCCGTGCAACCAGGCCTGCACGCCCGAGGGCGCCGCCGCGTACACCGCCGAAGCCATCGCCGTCGAAGCCTTCTTCGGCACCCACGGCGAATCTATGCTGGCGCAACTCACCGCCGACCGCGAGCAAGCCTCCGCCGAGATGGAGTTCGAGCGCGCCGCGCAACTGCATGCGCAGTTCCAGAAGGTCAAGGCCGCAGCATCGCTCGCCGACGAACTCGTCCAGCCCATCCCAAAACTCCGCGCCATCGTCGTGCAGAAGTCCACCCAACCGCCGGCGCAATCCGCCGCCGAAGCCGCATCTTTGTTGTCATCCCGCACCCTGAGTTCGTCGAAGGGGGAGGGATCTGCTTCACCGGGGATCGCCACCGAAGCCGGACCAGCCGCTGCCATCTTCCTGCTGCAATCCGGCTGCATCATTGGCCCCGAGCGCCTCTCCACGTTAGGTGTCCGCGCCGTCAAGGAACAGACCTCCGTGGGCAGTTCCCTCTACGCTCAACCGCTGATGCTCGAAGCCGTCCCGCTCGCGGACGACCCGCAACCTGCCGCCGAGGAACCGCAGCCCGCCCCTATGTTGTCATTCCGCAGCGCAGCGGAGGAATCTG
>PKWK01000035.1 GCA_003133205.1 Granulicella sp.
CACTATTCCGCGCGCTGGACTATTACCGGGTAAATTCGACTTTGCCCTATTTTTAGCTTCGTTTCTCGCTGTAATGCGACATAGTATGGCTCCGCCGATCTACGAGATCGGAGGAAGGAAGTCTGGCTATGAAGTGCATCGTCAGTGAGGATGTGGTTCTATTGAGGCCCCTGGAGGGCCCGTTGTCAGCTCACATTGCCGGGTTTGCGAGATGGGCCCGCGATGAGGGCTATGCGTTGTATTCCAAGCAGAGGCAGGTTCTTCTTGCGGCGTGCTTTAGCCGCTGGCTCAGACATGAGGGGGTGTGCCCTAGCCGCGTAACCTCTGGGCATGTGGTTCGGTATTTGCGATATCGCGCCCGCCATCTCAAGATCCGTAGCGGCGATGTCGCGGCACTGAGGCAGTTTATCGACTTCCTGCGTCGTCAGGGTGTGATTCCAGCGGAAAGGATCCGGTCGCATCAGTCGCCTGTCGAGCAAGTGGTACAGGAGTTCGAGCGGTACTTACTCAACGAGCGCGCACTGGCGCCGACAACGGCTGTCCGCTACGCTCCATTTGTTCGGCAGTTCCTCGCCAACCGTTTCTTCCGGGGCCCCATAAAGCTGTCACAACTATGCGCCGGCGATGTCGTGCGGTTTGTACAGCGTCAGGCACGGCGGTTGCATCTGAAGCAAGCAAAACTCCTCACCACGGCATTGCGATCATTCCTCCATTATCTGCGCTACCGGGGAGAGATCCTGCATGACTTGTCTGGGGCGGTTCCCACGGTTGCTAGCTGGTCGATGACGTCTATCCCCCGCGCGATCTCCCCGGATCTAGTGCGCCGGCTGTTGGCATCCATCAACCGCCACACGGCGCTGGGTCGCCGTGACTACGCGATCCTGCTGCTTTTGGCACGCCTGGGACTGCGCGGAGGCGAAGTGGCAAGGATCGAACTGGAAGACATTGACTGGAGCGCGGGATCAATAAGCGTTCGCAGGAAAGGCGGCCAACATAGCATTCTCCCGTTACCCGCCGACGTCGGTGCTGCGATCGCTGCATATCTGCGACAAGGGCGGCCTCGCGACAGCAGCTCACGGAGTGTTTTCTTACGGTGCCGCGCCCCTTTCCGCGGCTTCCAAGGGCCTGTAGCGATTGCTTCACTGGTTCGACATAACCTAGCCCGCGCCGGTATTCAGGCGCCCACATGGGGCGCTCATCAGTTTCGGCATGGGCTGGCCACGGATATGCTCCGTCATGGCGCATCACTGACGGAGATTGGAGAAGTGCTGGGTCACCGCAGTCCAGAGACGACCCGGATTTATACGAAGGTCGATCTGAACGCGCTGCGGCCTCTCGCACTGCCATGGCCCGGAGGTGTTCGATGAACACTCTTCGAGAAGCAGTTCGAGCGTACTTGGACATGCGGCGCGGCCTGGGATTCAAGCTGCGAGATGCGGGCGGAGCGCTCGTCGATTTCGCTGCGTTTCTAGAGCAACACCACGCCAGCTACATCACTCACGCATTGGCGCTCGCCTGGGCGCAACAGCCTTCGCACACTCAACCGGCTCACTGGGCTCAACGGTTGAGTTTCGTACGCGGATTCGCGCATTACCGCAGCGCTACGGATCCACGCACGCAGATTCCGCCTCAGGGCCTATTACCTTTCCGGCCGAAGCGGGCGAGGCCTTTCTTATACACCGACGACGACATCCGGCACTTGCTTCGCGCTGCGCTTCGGATGGACTGCCGTTTTGAACGCGGCAAGCTGCGGCCGTGGGTCTACTATTGCCTGTTTGGATTGCTAAGTGTTTCGGGGTTGCGCTTGGGCGAAGCATGCAACCTTGAACTGCAAGATGTCGATCTGAAGACGGCGGTGTTGACCATCCGCGGTGCCAAGTTCGGCAAGGATCGACTTGTGCCTTTGCATCGCTCCACCTGTGCAGTGCTTGCCAAGTACATTGCCAGACGCCGGCGCCACTGGGAAGGACGAGCCGTGTCCTCCTACCTTTTCGTCTCCAGCTGGGGCAACCGCCTCGATACTGGTGATGTCCATCGCACCTTCTACACGTTGTCGAGACAGATCGGCTTGCGCGGCCCTTCGGATAAGTATGGGCCGCGCATCCACGACCTTCGTCATCGCTTCGCGACGATGACACTGCTGCGGTGGTACCGTTCCGGCGAAGACGTCGAGCGGCGGTTACCATTCTTGTCCGCCTATCTTGGCCATGTCCACGTCAGCGATACGTTTTGGTATCTCAGTGCATGGCCTGAGCTGATGCAACAGGCAATGAGCCGTCTCGAACGGTGTTGGGAGGACCCGTCATGACAACAACCACTACTGTCAGCTTTGCCCCCTTGTTGGAACGGTTCTTCACCCAGCGCTTGATGCAGCAACGGCAAGCCAGCCCACATACGATCAGTTCGTACCGCGACACCTTTCGCATGCTGCTGAAATTCGCGCATCAACAGTTGCACACGCCGCCTGCACAGCTTGCGCTAAATGCAATCGACGCACCTCTGATCGCTCGTTTTCTCGATCACTTGGAGAAGCACCGGAAGCTGAGTGTGCGCAGCCGCAACCTGCGCCTCACTGCGATCCACTCCTTCTTTCGATATGCCGCGTTCGAAGCGCCCGCCCATGCCGCCCTGATCCAGCGGGTGCTGGCTATTCCCAGCAAGCGCTTTACACGAACCCAGGTGCACTTCATCACCCGCGCTGAGGTCAAGGCATTGCTCGCCGCGCCTGATCAACGAACTTGGTTCGGACGGCGCGATCACGCGTTTCTCCTGGTAGCGGCGCAGACCGGGCTTCGTCAGTCGGAAATGAGCGCCTTGACACGCCATGATCTCGCTCTCGGGCCGGGAGCTCATGTTCGTGTGGTTGGGAAGGGCCGAAAGGAGCGATGTGTACCGCTTGCCAAAGCCACAGTGGCCGTGTTGAAAACATGGCTTCGCGAGCCAACACGCGGCGACGGGCAGGTTGTGTTTCCTAACCTCCGCGGCACACCCTTGAGTGCCGATGCCGTGCATTACCTGCTGCTACGGCATGTAAGAACTGCCTCCAAGACCTGTCCCTCCCTTGCAGAAAAACGTGTCACCGTTCACGTCCTTCGACACACCATGGCCCTCGACCTGCTTCAAGGTGGTGTGGATCGATCTGTCATCGCGCTGTGGCTTGGTCACGAATCGGTCGAAACGACTCAGATTTATCTCGAGGCCACACTGGCGATGAAGCAAAAGGCTCTCGAGAAAGCAGAACCGCTGCTGAGCAAGTTCATCCGTTATCGCCCGGGGGACCAACTCCTTGGCTTCCTCAACAGCCTGTAGA
>PKWK01000180.1 GCA_003133205.1 Granulicella sp.
CCCACGACAGAAACTCGGATGACGTAAGACGCGTCTAAGTTGACAGCCGCGGATTGTGCGTTCGCAGAGGATTGTGGAATGGCGATAGCAGTGATGTCCTGGTTGCTTGCAATCCCGCTGCTCGGCCTGACCACCGGGCTGCGGTCGATGACGCCGATGGCGGTGATTTGCTGGTTCGCGTATCTCGGATACCTGCCGGTGGACGGTACGTGGGCGTGGTGGACGGCGCGGCTTTGGGCGGCGGTGATCATCACGGTGCTGGCGGTTGCCGAGCTGGTTGTCGATAAGCTTCCCAGGTGCCCGAACCGGACTTCGCCGGGACCGCTGCTTTGGCGGCTGATCCTCGGCGGCATGGCCGGCTCGATCGCCGCGACGGCGANNCGGGTTCATGATCCGGCGCGACCTGGTGGAGAGGTTTGGCTGCTCGGACTGGCCGATTGCGGTGGCCGAAGACCTGTTTGCGATCGCCTGCGCGGGGTTCGCGATGCATGTCGTGACGAACTGAGGGCAGGTTGCCGGTCGGTGTTGCCATGGGGTACCCCCTCCCCGGTATATACCATNNTATACCGTATTGATATATACCAACTCGCGGCCGGAGCACCCGCTCCCGCACACGTCTGGCCTTCCCCACCCGCTCCTTTAATTATAGCTGCCGTGTCAAGGGTTTCTTAGCTTTCTTGGAGCGTCGAGCGCGCCCCGAACTTACGAGTTTTTAGCCAATTACCTACCCACTTCTTACGAACAAAGGCATCTCCTTGGGTTTAGCGCTGGCTCGGGGATCAGCGAGAATGGAGGTGATTGGCGATGAAACTCTTTGGGATTCAGGGGAATAAAGGGGACGGGGCCCTGAAGACGCTGTGGAGGTTTGGCTGGGGTCTGGTGTTTGTCCTGGCGATGACCGTGCTGTCGGAATGGGGTCCGCGGATCGACTACTCCAAGGATGCTGCGCCTGCGTCGCCGACCATCGCCAGTCAGCCGGCCGTGCATATGGTGAAGTAGGAGGCCCTCTGACAGGGGCGCTCTTTTTGTTTGTCATTCCTCCGCTGCGCTGCGGAATGACAACAAAGGGGTTAAATGAAAACGGAGCCGAGGACTTTGCCTCGGCTCCGTTTGCGGTTTAAGGGATGGGTTAGAAGTGGCCTTCGATGGCGAACTGCAGCACCCGCGAGGCGTTGCCGAAGCCCGTGACCTGGCCGAATGCCGAGCTGGACGGATCCGTGGACGGCGCGTTGTAGATGGGGTGGTTGAGCGCGTTGAAGGCCTCGGCGCGCGCTACAAAGTTGAAGCGCTCCTTGACGATGAACTTCTTCATCGCGCCCACGTTTAGCACGTTCTGGTAATCCTGCCGCACGTTGTTGAAGCGCAGCGGGTAGGTGCGCAGGTTGGATTGCAGCACCGTGCTGCTATAGGTGTCGCAGGTAACTCCGGCTGGACACGTTGCGTCTCCGGGCTGCCCAAGTGGGTTGGGTTGGATCAGGAGGCGGTTGTTGATGAAGGCGCGGGTGTTGAACCAGTTGAGGTAGGTCTTGTTGGTTGTCTTGCCGATGTCGGCATAGGTGGCGCCGGGCCGCAGGATCGCGTTGGCGTTGTTGAAGGTGAGGGGCTGCCCGCTCTGGATACGATAGGTGCCCTCCACCTGGAATCCGCGGATGAGCGACCCGACGATGCCGTGGGAATTGCCGAAGAACATCTTGTTGTGGCCAAACGGCAACTCGTAGATGGCGGCGACGGAGACCATCTGAGGATAGTCGCCGTTGGAGACGCCGTACCACGGCTTCCGATCGCCCGCGTTCAGGAAGCTGATCGCATCCATCGCGCGTGACTTGGCGTACGACACGCTCATGTTGTAGCCATGCGAGAAGCGTTTCTGCACCGAGAGCTGCAGTGCGTTGTAGCTGCTGAAGCCGGCCGGGTCGCTGGCAGTGATGCCGGTGAACTCCGGATACGGTTTGAGCAACTGGCTCTGCCCGATGGTGCTCCCGGTGAGGCTGGACGAGCCCGGCACGGTGATCCCCGCGAAGGGGTTCTTTGGGGTAGCAACCAGCGCCGCGTTGATGGCCACCTGAGCTGCGGTGCGTGTGGAGTCCGTGGNNCGGATGTGCTGGCCGGTGCTGCCAACGTAGTCCGCTTCCAGAATCATGTCTCCGGGCAACTGGTACTGCGCGCCGAGAGAGTAGCGCTCGGTATACGGCGACTTGGGATGTTGCAGGAACAGGCCGGAGATGGAGGTGCCGACGCCTTGCAGCATGCCGTTGGCGTTTCCACTGGGCTGCACCAGCCCGCTGGGGAATGGGTTGGCAAGATTCGCGGTGACGGTAACGCCGCTGTTGAGCGTTGCGATGGTGTTGGTGGTCTGGGTGAAGCCGAGTGGGTTGCCGTACTGAACGTATTCGCCGAGTTGACTGTAGAAGATGCCGAATCCGCCGCGGACGACGAGTTTAGGAGTTGGATTGTAGGCAAAGCCGATGCGCGGCGACCAATTCATCTTTTGCGATACCCACAGGTTGCTGCCCGGGTACGCCGATGTTCCCGCGTACTGGAAGCCGCCATTCACTTTGAACTGCGCGGCTGGGAGCAGCGGGCTGGGGTTTGCGGTGTAGTTGGCGATTGCCTGCGCGGCGATCGGGCTCGGCGTGTCGAAGGCGAAGGCGGCCACGCTCTTGTTGTTGCGCTCCTGGATGGGAGTTCCGTATTCGTAGCGCAGGCCCAGGTTGAGGGTGAACTTCGGATTGACCTTCCAGTCGTCCTGGAAGAAGCCCGACCAGTAGCTGGTATCGCTGGCGGTCGCGGCGTTCAGGGTCATGGCTGTGCTCTCGGCGATGCCTGCCTCGATGCCGGCCAATCCCTGACCCAACTGCGAAGCAACCGCGCCGACGTTCTCCGGTCCCTTGATGAAGGAGCCGGTCGCCGAGATGGAGAGATGTTCCTGGGTCAGGTCGGCCTTGTTGGCCTTGTAGTCGCGCCATTCCGCGCCAATCCGCAGATCGTGTCTGCCGAGGGACTTGGAGATGGATGCCAGCGCCAGCGGAATGTTGTCCGCCTCGTAGCCGGGGTCGGAGTTGCCAGCGTCGCGTAGCCGGTGATCTTCACCTGGGGGAAGCCCGCAGCTTTCGGATTCGCTCCCGCGATTGCATTCGCGTTGACGCCAAGGTCGGTTGAGGTGGTGGGCGAGGTGAGCGATGTGACCGTGGTGAACCGGGTGTACGAGAAGCGCAGGTTCAACACCGTCGTCGGCGTCAGCGTGTTGACGTAGTCGAGGGCTTCGGCATAGTTCTTCAGGGTCAGCGTCTGGCCGCTGGCGCCGGGGAAGAAGGAGTTCTTGCCGGGTTGCACGCGCTTGCTGATGACGTAGTGTCCAAACAGCTTCTGGCTCGGCGAGATGGTGTAGTCCAGCCGGCTCGTAACGCTCCAGTAGTTGTCGATGTTGGAGACGTTGGAGACGTAGTTGTTCAACCCATTGGCGCTCTGAGTTGCAGAGCCGGTCGGCTCAGGGTAGTAGCCCATGATCTTCGCGGCGATCGGATCGATCGACGGAACGATGTTGCCCGGGTATGGGTCGCGGATGACCTGTCCAGGGCAGTTGGGATCGGGGTGGGTGGAGAACGGATTGAATATCTGGTAGGTGTTGTATGGAGCGACCAGCATGTTTACTTTGTTCACGGTGCAGGCCACCGTGGTGGAGTTGATGGTGCCCAAAGGAAGGAGTGCGGAGAAATCGCCCTTCTTCTCGGCGTCGGTGGGGACGGTCTGGGTGGTGGTGCTGGCGGCCTGCTGGTTGAACTGACGTTCCCAGCCGGCCATGAAGAACAGCTTGGAGCTCAGGATCGGCCCATCCACTTCGGCTGTCTCACGGTTGTACTTGGCTACTGGCGCGGCCTGGGTGCCGAGCGAGAACGCCGGCGCATCCACGTCTGGTGGCTGGAAGTAGTAGGTTCCGCCACCGTGGAACTTGCTGCTGCCCGACTTCAGGCTGGCGTCGAGCGATCCGCCCGAGGTGTGCGAGACGGTCGCGTCATAGGGAGAGGTGACCAGCTTGAACTCGCCGAGCATGTCTTTCGACGGAATGTAAGCGGTGGTTACGGCGCCGCCGTTGCGAGTATCGGGCGCTCCATCCAGCGTGAACTCCGTCTGCCCGGACTGCGAGCCGTTGATCTTGGCGCTCTCCGAGCCGCCTTCATAGGTATGGTTTGCCACCGTCAGCGTTGTGCTGTTCACGCCCGGGGCGAGCAACTGAAGCTCGAACGGATTGCTGTACTGCAGCGGCAACTCCTGGGCGGAGCGGCCCTCGATGGTGAAGCCAAGGGAGGCGTCCTCGGTATCCAGACGCGCGCCGCCGGTTCCTTCCACTGTGACCGTTTCGGTGGGCTCGCCGATGGTCAGCTTCGCATTGATGCCCACGTGTCCGGCTACCTCCACCCGCACATGGGTGGCACTGAATTGCTTGAAGCCGGCGCTGCTGACGGAGACGGTGTAAACGCCCGGGATGAGGAATTTGAAGCTGTAAGCACCCGCCCCGTCGGAGGTGGCACTCTGGGTGACGCCGGTACTTTCGTTCGTGACCGACAAGGCCGCATTGGGGATTACGGCGTCAGTCTGGTCGGTGACCAGACCACTAATGGAACCGCGATCGTCCTGCGCGTAGGCGAACGAGACGGTGAATAACAAGAGGAAAAGGGCAATGCGTTTCATAGATCTCCCGGGAACACTGCATGGAAAAGTGGATTCACATGAGGTGATAAACCTAGTTTTCGAGCCCTTCGACTGTCAACCTGATTCTGAAAGCTAACGGCGTCATTTGAAGATTAGTTGATCAAAAGAGCTCATGGCCACCGCAGATTGCGATGATTCCGCGTGTCGCCGAGGGCAAACGGTTTGGAAAAGCCGAGAGTCCGGATGGCCAAAATTTGGTCTGGCGCGTTCCGGAATGCGGAAGGATTATTGCATCTTTTTCAAGACGCACTGCGGGATCTGGCCCGGGGGCTGACTGCATCGGAGTTTCCTTGTGATGCTACTTGGGCAGGAGGGCGAGGACGCCTTTGCTGGGGCTGGGGATGACGTGGGCGGCGATGAGTTTGCCGAGGCCTTCGACGTGGGATTTGCCGGCGTCGATGGCGGCGCGGACTGCGGCGACGTCGCCCTTGATGATGATGGTGATGTAGCCTCCGCCGAGTTTTTCGCGGGCGAGCACTTCGACGTTGGCGGTCTTCAGCGCGGTGTCGATGGCTTCGAAGGCGGCGGTGAAGCCCTGGGTTTCGATGAGTCCCACGGCGAAGTTGGCTTGGTCATTCATGGTGTGCTCCGGTCTTTGTACGGACGGCTGTTCGATGAGGGGATTGAAGTCGGGGGCGGCTTCCCACGCGGCGCGGCTGCCTTCTGCCGGGCGCGGGATGACGTGGGCGAGGACGCGGGTCTGCATGGCGGCTGCCGTTTCTTCGGCGGCGCGCGTGGCGGAGTGGAGATCGCTGATGCGGCCGGAGAGCTTGATGCATACGCCGGGGGCGTCGTTGAGTTCGGTTTGCAGGATGTGGATGGTGGCGTTCTTTTCCATGGCGTCGAGGACGACCATGGCGGGGGACCAGCCGCCGATCTCGATGAAGGCGAGGGCTTCGATCACAACAGGCCTCGGTTTTTCATTTCGTCGAAGACCTGGTGGACCATCTGCTCGAGGTTTTCGGGGCCGATCTCGGGCGTGCCGACGGGCTGCAACTGCGGCGGGCGGGTGGGGACCGGGCATCCGGCGGCGGGCGGGTTGACCAGTTCGAAGTCGGCGAGGATGCATTGCATGACCGAGCTGAGCGCCTGGCTCTCGGAGCGCTGCGCGCTGGTCTTGGGCTGGCGGCTGGCGCCGAAGTGGAAGCCGCGCAGTTCGGCGGCGGCGCGGAAGCCGTCGGGGAATTCGAACTGGTAGAGCATGATGTCGAAGAGCTCGAGGATGCGGTATTGCCACTGCATGGCGCCGGCGGTGTCGCCTGCGCGGAACATGTCGTACATGCGGCGGGTGACTTCGGGGACGACGTTGGAGCTGGCGTGCGTGCCGCCGTCGCAGCCGATCATCAGCATGGGGATGAGGACCGCCTCCCAGCCGGTGAGGAAGCTGAAGTCGGGGCGGTTGGGGCGGATCTGCGCGATCATGCGCATCATGAAGGCGAGGTCGCCGGAGGAGTCCTTGATGCCGATGACGCGCGGGAACTCGTCGGCCAGGCGGCGGATGGTGGGCACGTCGATGGGGCTGGCGAACATGGGGATGTTGTAGAGGGTGAGGTCGATGGGCGAGTTGCGGGCGATCTCGGCGAAATAGGCGTAGACGGACTCGGGCGTGAGCTTGTAGTAGAAGGGCGCGACGATGGCGACGGCGCGGGCGCCCATGTCGGCGTAGGCCTGGCAGGCGAAGAGCGTCTCCTTGACGTTGGCCTCGGCGGCGCCGGCAAGGACGGGCACGCGGCCGGCGTTCTCCTGGGTGACGATGTGCACGATGCGGCGGCGCTCGGCCGGGGTGAAGCGGGTGAACTCGCCGGTGGAGCCGTTGGGGTAGAGGCCGTGGACGCCGCGCTCGATCAGCCAGGAGACGAAGCGGCGCAGCTCAGGCTCGTTGATCTGGCCGCGGTCGTCGAGCGGGACGAGGATGGGGGTGAAGATTCCTTGCAGTTTGCTCAATGCAGTTCCAATCTCAGCAGGTGTCAGGCTCCAAAATAACAGTACTCCATGGGACGTGTTTGGGAGCAAGCGGATGGCGAGATGGGGTAGTGGGTCAGATTGAAGTCTGAAGAATCGAACTTGCTCAAATCGCCGGCGGTCTCAACCGGTCG
>PKWK01000116.1 GCA_003133205.1 Granulicella sp.
CGCTACGCTCAGGATGACAACATCTGAAGACAGGATGACGGCACTGGACGAAGGGATGGGGGCAGGATGGCGGTAATACTGCGGACGGAGGGGCTGACGAAGGTGTATCCGGCCGTGGCGGGGAGCGGGCGTGCGGGTGTTGACGGCGATAGTGCGCGGGGCGAGGTGGTGCTGTTTCGCGGGCTGGACTTTTCGGTGGCTGCCGGGGAGATGGTTGCGATTGTGGGGGAGAGCGGCTCGGGGAAGAGTTCGCTGCTGCATCTGCTGGCTGCGCTGGATACGCCGACGGCGGGGGATGTGTGGGTGGGGGAGGCTGGCGCAGGGGAGATCAGGGTCGGCGGGCTGAATGCGCGGCAGGCGGCGGAGTTTCGCAATCGCGAAGTGGGCTACGTGTGGCAGTTTCACTACTTGCTGCCGGAGTTTACGGCGCTGGAGAATGTCGCGATGCCGCTGCTGGCGCGCGGCGAGCGGCGGGCAGAGGCGCTGGATAAGGCGCGGGTTTGGCTGGGAGAGGTGGGGTTGGCGGCGCGGGCGGGGCATCGGTCGGGCGAACTGAGCGGGGGCGAGCAGCAGCGGGTGAGCCTGGCGCGGGCGTTGGTGACCGGGCCGAAGCTGCTGCTGGCGGATGAGCCTACGGGAGATCTCGACGGGAAGACCGCGGAGGTGGTGTTTGGGCTGATCCAGCAACTGCATCGGGAGCATCAACTGACGAGCATATTAGTGACACATAACATGGAGTTTGCGGTGCGGTGTGGGCGGGTGTTGCGGCTGCGGGATGGGCGGCTGGAAGAGCAGGCATAGGACAGCGTAGGCGTCGACTAGAAACAAAGCCAGAAGCAGATTCCCTTCGGGAATGACAAACAAAGGGGCTCCGTCAAACAAAGGGTAGACCCATCAGCCTGGGTGCACCAAGTTTGGTGCTAGTTTTGCACAGCGAGCATCTGACAAGAGTGTTACGTTAGTCAAAACTTTAGAGTGATTTCCGAGTCCGGCGTCAAACGTCTACACTGTTAAGAGTGGAATGGGTGTTTTGTACTCCGGAGGGCTGATTTCCGGTGACGCCCTGAAGGTCTCTGCGAGGGGTTTGCGCAGAGGCGGGCTGGATGAATGGTGCTGCATCGCGGCCCCGGAATCCCTGGGGCAGGTACAGTGGCCGGCTTGAAGGGGGAACATGTTCGAACGCTATACGGAGAAGGCGCGGCGGGTAATCTTCTTTGCTCGCTACGAGGCCAGTCAGTTTGGGTCGCCTTACATCGAGACCGAGCACTTGCTGCTCGGGCTGCTGCGGGAGGACAAGGCGCTGACGAACCGCTTTTTGCGGTCGCACGCGTCGGTGGAATCGATACGGAAGCAAATTGAAGGCCATACGACGATTCGCGAGAAGGTGTCGACTTCGGTCGATCTGCCGCTCTCTAACGAGTGCAAGCGGGTGTTGGCGTACGCGGCTGAAGAGGCCGAGCGGCTTTCGCACAAACATATAGGCACGGAACATCTGCTGCTGGGATTGCTGCGCGAAGAAAAGTGCTTCGCAGCGGAGATCCTGACCGAGCGTGGGCTGCGTCTGCCTGCGATCCGCGAAGAGTTGCAGCGGACGACGCAGGAGAAGCCTCCGACGCAGCAGGGCAGCAAAGGACAGCGCGGCGAGCAGTCGATGCTGGCGGAGTTTTCGCGCGACCTGACGCAATCTGCGATGGATCAACAGCTTGATCCGCTCGTAGGGCGCGACAACGAAGTCGACCGCGTGATCCAGATCCTGTGCCGGCGGACGAAGAACAATCCGGTGCTGATCGGCGAGCCGGGCGTGGGAAAGACGGCGATCGTCGAAGGGCTGGCGCAAAAGATCGCGGACGGCGAGGTGCCTTCGTTCCTTGCGGATAAGCGTGTGCTGGCGCTCGATCTGTCGCTGATCGTTGCGGGCACGAAGTATCGCGGACAGTTTGAAGAACGGCTGAAGACGATCATGAAGGAGTTGATGGAGAATCAGAACTCCATCGTCTTCATCGATGAGTTGCATACGCTGGTTGGCGCTGGGTCGGCGGAGGGTTCGCTGGATGCGGCGAACATCCTGAAGCCGGCGCTGAGCCGCGGCGAGATCCAGTGCATTGGAGCGACAACGCCGGCAGAGTATCGCAAGTCGATCGAGAAAGACCGCTCGCTGGAGCGTCGGTTCCAGGCAGTCAAAGTGCCGCCGCCGAACGAAGAGGATGCGGTCAAGATCATCATGGGGATCAAGGACAAGTACGAGAAGTTCCATGCGGTCTCGTACACCGATGATGCGATCAATTTTTCGGTGTCGCATTCGAGCCGGTATATTCCGGATCGGTTCCTGCCGGACAAGGCGATCGATCTGATCGACGAGGCGGGCGCGCGGGTGAAGCTGCGCCAGACTTCCCTGCCCGAAGAGTTGACCGAGGTGCAGAAGCGGATCAAGTTCATCGTGCATCGCATGGAGAACGCGATTGCGAATCACGAGTTCGAGAAGGCGCGTTTTTACTCGGATGAGGAGCGCAAGGAGCGGGAGAATCTGCGGTCGCTGCGGGACAAGTATCACCTGGATGATTCGAGCGCGGGCATTGTGACGCGCGAGGACATCGAGGATGTGGTGAGCCGCTGGACGGGCGTGCCGATCACTTCGATCAAGGAAGAAGAGACGGCCAAGCTGCTGCGCGTGGAGGAAGAGCTGCACAAGCGCGTGATCTCGCAGGACAAGGCGATCTCGGCGCTGGCGCGTGCGATCCGGCGGTCGCGGGCTGGGTTGAAGAACCCCGCGCGGCCGATTGGGAGCTTCCTGTTTCTGGGGCCGACCGGCGTGGGCAAGACGGAGATGGNNACGTCGGCTACGAGGAGGGCGGGCAGTTGACCGAACGGGTCAAGCGGTCGCCTTACTCCGTAGTGTTGCTGGATGAGATCGAGAAGGCGCATCCGGATGTCTTCAACCTGCTGCTGCAGGTCTTCGAGGATGGGCAGTTGACGGATGGGCTGGGCAACACGGTCGATTTCAAGAACACGATCGTGGTGATGACCTCGAATATCGGGGCGAAGCATCTGCAGAAGCGCGAAGGGCTGGGCTTCCAGAGCGGCAAGGAAGACATGATCCTCGACAAGATGGAAGAGCTGGTGAAGGGCGAGGTGAAACGCACCTTCAATCCGGAGTTCCTGAACCGCATTGACGAGATCATCATCTTCACATCGCTCTCGAACACGGACCTGATGCAGATCATGGAACTGCTGGTGCAGCAGCTGAACACCAACCTGGTGCACAAGGCGATCACGCTTTCGGTGACCGATGATGCGAAGCGGTGGATCCTCGACAAGACCTCTGCCGAGCGGTCTTACGGGGCACGGCCATTGCGGCGAGCGCTGCAACGGTTCATCGAAGATCCGCTGTCGGAGGCGCTGATCGCAGGCGGGATTGTGCAGCGGCCGGCGTTCCTCGAGGTGTACATGGAGAACAACCAACTGTTCTACCGGTCGATCTCGGCGGATGGGGCGGATGGGGACGAGAAGGTCGCGGGGCTTGCGCTGACGACGGTCTAAAAGCAGTGTTAAGTGGTAAGTGGTCAGGAAAGACAATGCGGAGTTGCGGTAGACTCAACGCCTCGGTGAATTGCGCCGGGGCGTTGTGCTGTGGTGGCGGATCTTTGGAGGAGGGCAGATGGATGATTTGAATCGCAGGGATTTTGCGGGGATGTTGGCTGCGCTGCTGGGGACCGTGACCTTGGCTAGTACGAACGTCGAGGGGCAGGCGGCGGCTCCGGCAGGTGCGCAGGCAGCGGCAGGCGCGGCGCCGCGGGCGATGAAGGAGTTAACCTCGGGCGTGTTCAAGCCGCAGCAGGGCAAGGGGATGCAGGGCGGGCACGAGTCGCATCAGTTTCTGGCAGGGATGCTCGCCGGGGGCACCATTCGGCTGGAGATGCATGAATCGGTACAGCAGCCGGGGGCTCCGCATGAGGCGGTCGGGACCCACAAGCACAGTGAGATATGGCTGGTGCAGCGGGGCGTGGGCACGCTCTATCTCAACGGTACCGAGCACACGATGGAGGCTGGAGACGTGGGGCTGTGCTGCGCGGGTGACGAGCACTGGATCGCAAACAAAGGCGACACGGAGTTGGCGTACTTCGTGGTGACTGTAGGACCCCCGGAATAGCAGTTTGAGCGAATTAGCACAGCAAAACGCCTCGGACAGTGCCGAGGCGTTTGCTTTTCCTATCGATGAAACTTGGCGAGAGACTACATCAACGACTGGACGCCTTTCACTGCGTCACTGACCACACCGGCGGCTTTGTCGACGACATCTTCCACTTGTCCCTTGGTGCGTTTGATGGTTTTCTGAGCTTCTTTGCTGAGGTACTCGGCCTGCTCTTTGAGATAGGCTGCTGCGTCCTCGAGATAGTCGACTCCCTCGTCGATATTCCTCTTGAGTTGGCGGCGAGTCTTGATTCCGGGTTGAGGAGCATAGAGAAGCGCGACTGCCGCTCCTGCTAATACGCCCAATCCAAAGGCTATCCAGACATTCTTTGCACTCATACTGTCTCCTTCGCAGGCGAATTGTCACCGCTTGAAGTTTAGACTCATCGATCCGGCAATAGGTTGCGTGAATGCTTGTCGAAGGCCGATTAGCGGACGCCCGCTAGTTCCCTTGCCCGGACGAAGACGTGGGCGAACATCGCACAATCCAGACGCCCGGTGTTGGTATTGCGCAGCGAGGGATGGTAGCTGCCGAGCAGGTGCAGGCCGTTGGGCAGGGTGAACTCGGCGGCGTGGGCGAAGCGGTAGTCCGATCGGCGAGCGATGACTCCGCCGAGCAGGAGATGGGCGAGGAAGCCGTCCCAGGCGATCTTGCCGAGGCANNGCGCAGTTGCGAATCTCCTGGGGCGTGGGCTTGTCGCCGGGCGGGGCGCAGCGGACTACGGAGCCGATCCAGGCGTCGCGCAGGCGCAGGCCGTCGTCGCGGGAGATGGCTCGGGGTTTACTGGCGAAGCCGAGGTCGTGGAGCACCGGGTACATGAAGTCTCCGGAGCCATCGCCGGTGAACGGGCGGCCGGTGCGGTTTGCGCCGTGGGCTCCGGGGGCGAGGCCGAGGATGAGGACGCGGGCTCGCAGATCGCCGAAGCCAGGGACGGGACGCGCCCAGTAGGCGTGATCCTGGTAGGCACGGCGACGGGTTTCGCCAATGCGAGTGCAGTAGTCGCGCAGGCGGGGACAGAGCTCGCAGGCGATGATGGAGTTGCGGACGTGGTCCGGATCGGGAGCAGGATTTGGAAGCTGACGCAGAGGGTCGGGCGACTGGGCCGTGAGGGATGGCAAGAGGATGGGCGCTTTGCGGCGGATCGATTTCACTGGACGGGGATGGCGGATGAAATGGGGACAACCCATACGACCGCCGCATAGATAGAATACATCCGAGTGTAGAGAAAGTTGGGCGAGCGACTTGGAAGATCCACGGATCAGCAGGATGTATCTGGCGATGGTGAAGCAGTGGTTCTCATCGCTGTATCACAGAGTTTGGCGAAGGAACCTGATGCGGTCGGGCATGGTGACGGGCCTCATCCTGGCAGGCGTGTTGCTGGGACTGGCAACTGCTTACCGTGCGCATATGCGCGGCAATTTCCATAAGCTGAAGGCGAAGATTTCGACCGAGCGGCAGGATACTCCGGTGCCACGGCCGGGCGGCCAGGAGGCGGCGGTGCTGATGCGGTCCTGGCAGTCGGGCGATTCGACGCCGGAGTTTCTCTCCGCGACGCTGTTGCCGGGCCGGGGAATGAACGTGCTGCAGATCACTGCCTATCTTCCGGGCAAAGGAGAGGTGAACCTGATGGCGTCGCCGTCAGTCGAAGGCGCGGCAGCCGCGATGACCGGCAAGGGCGAAGACGCAGATGGGCAGGCGAGCCTGGCGATGGGCGGCGCATTCGAAGCCCCATGGGCGGGGCGAATCTGGGGAACTCCGGTGCAGGCCGGTACGCACTTAACGACGGTCTGGCGAGGGCATACGATCACTCTGCCTGTGGCTGGAAGCGGCGGCGGTGGTGTCGAAGCGAGGGATGGGCTGATGCTCGCACAGCCGGCCGACTCCGCGGGGACGACCGGGTTGCCGGATGGCGGAGAGGCCCAGGCGGTCTTTCACACTGGGGATTTTGGCGCACACTGGCCATCGAAGGCGGAGGTGACGGTGACCGTGCTGCTCAGCAGCCATACGATTGATCTGACAGTGGTGGCGCGGAACGTTGGCGATGTGGCCGAGCCGATCAGCATCGGATGGCATCCGCGGTTCGCGATTCTCAATGGGAACCGGGCAGAGTCGCGCCTTCACGTTCCAGGCCAGATGCGGGCGGAGGTGCGCGACAACGGGAGAGAACAGCCCACAGGCAAACTTCTTCCGGTGGCCGGCACGCCCTACGACTTCACCATGCCCGGCGGGGTGAAGTTGGGCACGATGAGCCTGGACGAATGCTTCGTCGCGCTGCACCAGGGCCTGCTGGACAACGGACCGGCCGCCGAGTTGAGCGATCCTGCGAACGGCTACGGACTGCGGCTGACGGCATTAAGCCCGACGATCAAAGCGATGCGCGTGGTTGCGCCGGCGAGCGGGGACTACGTGTCGATTGAGCCCCAATTCAACTACCCCGATCCGTTGGGGCGGGAGTGGGGGAAGGAAACGGATGCCGGGATGGTGGTGCTACAGCCCGGGCAGTCGACGGAGTGGAAGGTCCGGCTCGAGCTGTTCGCGTTGGCCGGAAGCCAATCTCCGATGTAGCGGAACGGTACGCGCCACGCGAGAAGTGCCTGCGCGAGTTTGACCCTTCACAAGCAAGACTCGTAGAGTGGATATGAGGCGCCGGTCGCGCTCGACGCCCATGGACGGAGCGGCGCGGCCCATTTACGGGCGCCTCTGGAAGGCACTGATTTGAACCCGACTGAGATTACGGAAACAAACGACACCATGACGGATGAGACTGCAAGCCTGCAGTTGGACGCAGCACCGGCCGAGCAACACGAACACAGCCATGAGCACGACCACAACCATGAGCATGACCACGACCATCAGCCTGGGCCAACGCTGAATCCGCTGTTGACGCGCGAGGTCGAGGTGGAGGTTCCGGCAGATGAGGTCTCGAAGACCTATCGCACGGTGATCAAGCGTTACCAGAAACTGGCACGCATACCGGGGTTCCGCGCGGGCAAAGTTCCCGAATCGCTGGTACGGTCTAAGTTTGCGAAGGAGTTGCGCCAGGAGGTCATGGAGGCGCTGGTTTCGGAGCGCTTCCGAAGCGCCATCACCGAGCGGAAACTTCAGCCGGTTTCGGAGCCTCAGTTGCTGGATCTGCAACTTACGGATGGCCAGCCGCTGCGCTTCAAGGCAGCGTTCGAGGTGCT
Organism: Granulicella sp.; assembly: GCA_003133205.1. Next base: position 7,375 of record PKWK01000116.1, read on the forward strand.
TCCGGAGTTCGACGTGGCCGGGTACGAGACGGTGCGCGTGGAGAAGCCCAATGTCGAGCTGACCCCGGAAGAATTTGAAGGTGAGTTGAGCCGCATGCTGGACAGTCAGGCAACGGTTGAGCCGGTCGAAGAGGAGCGCGCGCTGGTAGAGGGCGACTGGGCGGAGATCCAGTTCCGCGGCGAGATCAAGCCGCTAGCCCAGGCTGTGACTGAGGAGGGTTTGTCCTCCGCGGAGCCGGCTGCAGGACCGATTACTGGCGAGGATGTCCTGATCGAGATTGGCGGCAAGAATACTTTGCCGGCGTTCAATGATGCGCTGCGCGGGACGAAGGTCGGGCAGGAGTTGACCTTCGAGGTGGACTACCCGGCGGACTTCGGCGATCGGAGGCTCGCGGGACAGACGGTTAGCTACGACGTGACCGTAAAGGCGATCAAGCGCAAGATCTATCCGGAGCGCGATGCGGAGTTGGCGAAGCAACTTGGCGGCAACGAGACCTGGGAGGAGTTCGAAACCCAGATGCGCGAGCGCGTGGCCAGGCAGAAGCGGGAGTCGCTCGAATCCGGTGCAAGGAACAAGATGCTCGATGAGTTGATTGGGCGGTACAACTTCCCTGTTCCTGAGTCGTTCGTGCAGCAGCGTGTGGATGCTCGGCTAGAGCGCGGCCTGCGGGCGCTGGCGCAGCAGGGTATGAAGGCGGACGATATGCGCAAGCTGGACTTCGGACGTCTGCGCGCGGCGCAGCGCGACGAGGCAGAGCGCGAGGTGCGCGCGTCGCTGGTGGTCGACCGGATTGCGGACGCCGAGAAGGTCGAAGTGAGCGATGCTGAACTCGACAATGAGGTCCTGATGCTGTCGATCCAGACGCGTGAACCGTATGAAGCGCTGCGCGAGCGGCTTGTGCAGGACGGCGGGATGAACCGGCTCCGCGAGGAGATGCGGCGAGAGAAGACGAGCAGCGTGCTCTACGAGAGACTGGCGAGCTAAGGGCAGCGAGTCAGCAAGTTAACAAGTCAGCTTAAGACAACAGCAAAGGAAGAGAGAGTGACATGGGATTAGTACCGATGGTGATCGAGCAGACGAGCCGGGGCGAACGCGCCTACGACATCTATAGCCGTCTGCTGCGGGACAACATCATTTTTCTGGGCACGCCGATCGACGACAACATCGCGAATGTGATCATCGCGCAGATGCTGTTCCTGAGCGGCGAGGATCCGGAGAAGGACATTCAGCTCTACATCAACTCACCCGGCGGTTCGATCACGGCGGGGCTGGCGATCTACGACACCATGCAATACATCAAGAACGATGTGGTGACGTTTTGCATTGGTCAGGCGGCGTCGATGGGGGCCTTCCTTTTGATGGCGGGAAAGAAGGGTAAGCGGTTCGCGCTGCCGAACGCGCGCATCCTGATTCATCAGCCGTCGATGGGCGGACTGAGTGGTCAGGCGACCGACATCGACATCCACGCGCGAGAGATTCTGCGTATCCGCGAGATTACCAACAAGCTGATGAGCAAATCCACCGGCCAATCGCTGGACCGGATCGAGCGGGACGTGGAGCGCGACTTCATCATGACGGCAGAGCAGTCGAAGGAGTACGGCATCATCGACGACATCATCGACCGGCCGCGCGCCTAGCCTGTCGCGTTTTACGACTTACAAACCCCGGCCTCGTCGCCGGGGTTTGTCATTTAGATAAGTGTTATACGAGGTTCGGGTGTAACCAGAAAGAGGTATCCCGGTGACATCCGTGTAGGGAATTGGAGGTGGGTTCGGGTGTAGACTTAAGCTTGTTCCCAGTATGACCGGTCCGACTCCAGGAGTTGCCGCACCTATGAAAACATCCCGCGGTTCAGACGAATCGCTTCGCTGCTCGTTTTGCCACAAGTCGCAGGACGCGGTGGCAAAGCTCATCTCCTCACCATCGGACTATCCCCGGGCCTACATATGCGATGAGTGCGTTGGGGTGTGCAACTCGATCCTCGAGGATGACCGCAGCGAGGTGCTGCCGGGTGTAGCGCCGGCGCAGCTTCCCAAGCCGCAAGAGGTCAAGGCGTTTCTGGATGAATATGTGATTGGGCAGGACCAGACCAAGAAGAAGTTGGCGGTCGCGGTCTACAACCACTACAAGCGCATCCAGATGAACAAGACGCGCGGTAACGATGTGGAACTCGTGAAGTCGAATATTCTGCTGGTCGGCCCGACGGGTTCAGGCAAAACGTTGCTGGCGCAGACCTTGGCAAAGATGCTGGATGTGCCATTCGCCATCGTGGACGCAACCACACTGACTGAAGCCGGATACGTGGGCGAAGATGTCGAGAACATCATCCTGAAGCTGCTGCAGGCTGCCGAAGGTGATGTGACGCGGGCACAGAGTGGGATCATCTACATCGACGAGATCGACAAGATTGGCCGCAAGGACGAGAATCCTTCGATCACGCGCGACGTTTCGGGCGAAGGCGTGCAGCAGGCGCTGCTGAAGATACTGGAAGGCACGGTCGCGAATGTGCCGCCGCAGGGCGGGCGCAAGCATCCGCACCAGGAGTTCACGGCTGTTGATACGACGAACATTCTTTTCATCTGCGGTGGAGCTTTTGTGGGGCTCGAGAAGGTGATCGGACGACGCATAGGCAAGAAGGCGCTGGGATTCCGGGCGATCGCCGATCCGGATGCGAAAGACGGCGAGGTAACGCCGATCCGGGCACAACGGGATTCCGAGATGTTGCGCCAGGCAGAGCCTCAGGACTTGCTGAAGTATGGCTTGATTCCGGAGTTTGTAGGCCGGCTGCCGGTGCTTGGAATACTGGACGAGTTGGATGAGGCGGCGCTGATCGAGATCCTGACCAAGCCGCGGAACGCGATTCTGAAACAATACGCGAAGCTGTTCGACTACGAGAACGTGAAGGTGACGTTCTCCGACGACGCGGCCAAGGAGATCGCTCGCGAGGCGCTGCAGCGCAAGGTAGGAGCACGTGGGCTGCGCATGATACTGGAAGAGTTGATGCTGGACCTGATGTACTACGTGCCAGGAAACAAGAAGATCAGCGACCTGACGATCACAGCGGAGATGGTGAAGAAGCACAGCCTCACGCTGCCAATGCTACTGGAGAAGGCGGGATAGGGCCTTCGTTACTGAAGTAATTGCCTCTGTTGTTCAAATTGACAAATTAGCAGCCCGAGAGCGGGCTTTCTAGCCCCAGTGGGGAGGTCTGTGGTGATAAACCACCGGCGCGCACCCCTATTTTTTTACCCGTCACACAAAAGTGCACATGCGGTCTGGGCCGAAAGCATTACAATCACTGGAAGTGTTTAACCGCAGGTTGCACCCTCGGCAGCGGCTGGCACGTCTAATGGGGAGAACATGGCAAATCAATCCAAGACCGTTTTGACCGGCGAAGTTCGGAAGCTGCCGATGATGCCGATCCGCGACATGGTCATCTTTCCCCATATGATGACTCCGTTTGTGGTGGGGCGCGAATCGAGTGTACGTGCGCTCGAAGAGGCGCTGACCGGCGACCGCAAGATCTTCCTCGCAACCCAGCACGATGCGTCCGTCGATGAGCCCGGCGCAGACGACATCTATGAGACAGGTACGATCGGGAACATCGTCCAGAGCGTGCGCATGCCGGACGGCAACATCAAGGTGCTGGTGGAAGGTGTGGAGCGGGCTCGTTCGATCGAGGTGAGCGACGAAGACGGCTTCTTTGTCGCAACCGTACGCACGGGCAAGACCCAACTGGAGATGACGCCGCAGGTGGAGCAGATGATGCACCGCGTGCACACTCTGTTCGAGCAGTACGTGAAGCTGCAGCAGTCGCTGAACCACGAGACCATGGCGGCGAGCGTCCGCATGGACGAGCCGGCCAAGCTGGCGGACACGATTGCGGCAAACCTGCAACTGGGGATCGACGAGAAGCAGCAGTTGCTGGATGTGTTCGATCCGGAGACGCGGCTGGCACGCATTGGCGATGTGCTGGATGTTGCGATCGAGAAGTTGAACATGGACCGGACCATCCAATCGCGTGTGAAGCGCCAGATGGAGAAGG
>PKWK01000107.1 GCA_003133205.1 Granulicella sp.
GCGTTAGTGTGAACACGCCCTAGGAAGATTGGCGTCCCTTCCTCCGCGGTCCCTTGGAGTGCTGCTTCAGTGGTAAGGCGATCTACCAACAGTTGACCTCGTCAGGATGTGGGCCAACTTCCGGTTTGCCAACCGCCCTGGACCCGAAATCCAAATAGAAGCGCCCGTACATCCAAGGTCCACCTGCAGCAGGCACATCCAGGGCAGTACGGGACCACCCGGTTTTTCGACTGGAAATTCAGCACTGGTCTTGCAATGCCACCGGGAGCGGTACAATTCAAGCGACTCGGCGCTGAAAAGGGAGATGCAAGATGACAGAGACTGCTGGTTTGATGTGGTCCTTTTTGATGGTAGTGGTGGCGTTGTCCGTGCTTGCCACCGTCCTCGCGTCGTTCTACAGCATTGGCCCGACCCAAATCGGACTTGAACGAAAGAGATTTGGTAAGAAGCTGCCCGGCAACAACCCCGTAGCCTTTGAAGGAGAAGCCGGCTATCAGGCCGAACTTCTTATGCCGGGGCTGCGCTTCAAGTTCAAGCCGTTCTCCGCTGTGACCAAACACCCGTGGGTGCAGGTGCCAGCAGGGCAGATTGGCGTTGTTATCGCACAGGTTGGTAAGCCCACGCCCATCGGTGCGAAGTCAGCCAGGTACGATTCGGCTTTCGGCAACTTCACCGACTTTCGAACATTTGTCGAGAAGGGCGGAGAGAAGGGCGTTCAAAGACCAGTTCTTACTCCTGGCACGTTGGCGCCGATCCACCCAGTGGCTTTCCTGGTCATCACCAAGCCGCAGGTCTTCGGTGTACCAGTGTCGGACGAGTACAAGAACCTCGCCGACAACAACAAGCTGAGCTTTCGGGCCTTCGGCCTTGAAGAATGGCAGCTTGATGTCACCCGCATTGCGCCCAAGCCGGCCGGCGAAAGCGGCAAAGTCGTGGACATGATCGGAGTGGTCACTGCATTAGACGGCGAACCCTTACCCGCTGGCGCTATTGCCAGTCGGCTCGGCGGATTCAAAGACGTCAGTGAGTTCGAAGGGCAAGATGGCGTCACTGATTTCCAGCTTATGGGGTTGATCCTTGGTAGCAAGAACGATCAGCACAACAACTATCAGGATTTCCAGAAGTTCTTGGAGGCTGGTGGAAAGATCGGCCTCCAGCACGACCCGCTGCTCTATGGCGCTTACAACCTCAACCCGTTCTTGGTTCGCGTGGAACAAGTGCCGATGCTGGTTGTGGAACAGGGTCAGGTCGCCGTTATCAAAGCCTACGTAGGATTACCCACACAGGACACATCCGGCGCAGACTTCAAATTCGGCAGCCTGGTTCGCCCTGGCCATCAGGGCATCTGGCAAGAAGCGTTGCGAACGGGGAAGTACCCGATCAATCCCCGGATTTATGACGCGAAGCTCGTTCTTACGTCAATTCTCAAGCTCGATTGGGCGAAGGACGTGACAGGAGCTCATGGGCTGGATGCGCGCCTTGAGCCCATCATTGCCAAAAGCAATGAGGGCTTCGTCTTCAGCATCGACCTGCAGGTTCTGATTCACGTTCCGGATACAAAGGCTCCACGCGTTATTTCCATGGTCGGTTCCATGGAAAACCTGGTGAACGAGGTTCTCCAGGCTGCCGTTGGCAACCTCTTTCGCGACAAGATTGGCGGTATGGAAGCGATTACGTTCATCCAGACGCGCCAGAAAGTCCAGGAACAAGCCTTCAGCTACATCCAGGAAAAGCTCGCCGAGTACGAAATCGAGACCAGGGGAGTTTATATCCAGGATGTCGTCTACCCCGAACAGCTGGTTACTGTTCTGACTCAGCGAGAGGTCGCGCATCAGGAAGTGGAAACATTCAAGATGCAGAGACAGGCTCAGGACCAGCGCATCGAGACGGAGAAGGCCCGGGGCACCGCCGACATGCAGGTGGACCTCGCGAAGTCAAAGGTCGGAGTGGACATCCAGACAAACAAGGCCGAGGCCAGGATGAAGGAAGCCCAAGGCGAGGCCACCTACATCGAGCGGACCGGCACCGCTAGGGGAGCCGAAGTTCGTGCGGTGGGTTTGGCCAACGCCGAGGCCTATCAGAGACAGGTCGAAGCGCTGGGCAAGGGACCCACGGCTCTCGTGAATGCCATCAAGGCACTTGCGGTGGGCAATACCTCTTTCATGCCCAAGATCTTGGTCGTTGGCGGCGGGAGCAATCAAGGGGTTCTTGACAGCCTCGGAACGCTGCTGATGGACAAGCTCGACACGAGCTCTCCGGGCCCTAGCTCTGCTAGCCCCGCGACTAGCAAGCCTGACTCGCCTACTGCTAGCCCCACAGCGTGACCTAGGGCTCGAAGGCGGCGGCATCAAACAGTGAATTGCCGGCATTTGGGAGCTTAGGGGAGATAAGCGCGTTTTTGTCATAGGCCCTGATGATTTGCATCCAGAGGTGTGAGACGACCCTCCCAAATGACTACTTCATTTCACGCATCGGCGATTTGGCGCCAACTGACAGTGTAGTCAACGCGCAGTGTGTGTCATTGGTCAAGGGACATGCCGTTTGCCTACCGACGATCAATGTGTCCGTAGTCACAGTCTGAATTCGTTCCAAGCTCGATACTCGGGCTAAGTCTATGCTTGGATTGTATTTTGCTGAGGGCAATCTTTTGCGAGGTAAGTCTATGGCTCAATGCAGGGAACTGTACGATTCCGTCCTGGGCGGCAACGCGAAGAAGGCACACGATGCAACGCAAGCGGCGATTGAAGCCGGAATCGCGCCGATGACCCTGATTACTGAGTCCATGGTTCCTGCAATGGACGAAGTGGGGCGACTGTTTGAGGCAGAGGAATACTTTGTGCCTGAACTGCTGCTGGCGGGCCGAGCCATGAAGAGCGCGATGGAACTACTCCGCCCCCTGTTGGCAAGTACCGGCGAAAAGATGTCCACGAGAGTGATTATCGGTACGGTCAAAGGCGACCTGCACGACATCGGCAAGAACATCGTTGCCTCCATGCTGGAAGGCAGTGGGTTCGATGTAGTCGATCTTGGCAGTGACGTAGCGCCAGAGAGATTTGTCACCGCGGTGGAAGAGTATGAGCCGCAATTTGTCTGCATGTCTGCCCTGCTGACGGTGACCATACCTGCCATGAAGACGACCATCGATGCCCTGAATGCAGCGGGCCTGAGGACGCGGGTGAAGGTGCTGGTGGGCGGAGCGCCGGTGACGTCGCGGTATGCCAACGAGATCGGCGCGGATGGTTACAGCGAGAGCGCAAGTGGTGCGGTGACCCTTGTGAGGAATATGGTCGCAACTGCGTGAGGTGAGTTGTGCGTTTCAAGGTCATCAGCTGCCAGATCCTCACGCGTGAGATGAATCAGGTTCTCGCCGCATCGCCGCACTCGATCGATGTTGAGTTTCTGACCATGGGTCTGCACGATCTGGGCGCTTCAATGTCCTCCCATCTGCAGCAGCGCATCGATGAGGCAGACTCGGATGGCTATGATGCAATTCTTCTTGGATATGCGCTGTGCGGCAGGGGGACGGAAGGCCTGCGTGCCGGGAGAACGCAGCTTGTCCTCCCGCGCGCGCATGACTGTATCGGCCTGTTGATGGGCAGCCGCCATGTCTATCAGAATTATTTCGACACGCACCCCGGCGTCTATTTCCGGTCACCGGGATGGCTGGAATATCAGAGGCCAGGCCAGCCTCTTGGACCGGCGCACGCTTCGTCCGCGCAGGTGTTGGGCGAGAGACGCAGCCGCGAAGAACTTATCGCGCAATATGGGGAAGAGAACGGGACCTACCTTTTTGAGCAATTCTCCGCGTATCGCCGGCACTACTCCGGGCTGACTTATATATCCACCGGCGTCGAGAACGAAGATGCACTGCGCGCCCAGGCCCGAGCCGAGGCAGAGATGTCAGGATGGAGATTTGAAGAAGTACTGGGTTCTCTCTCGCTGTTACAGCGGCTCGTCCACGGAGAGTGGGATGCGGCCGATTTTCTCGTTGTGGCTCCGGGCATGACCGTGCGTGGCACGTTGGGCGACGCCATCGTTGAAGCGGAATGATTGGGGACTGGATGAGCGGAGACAGAGTGCGTATTCAATTGGAGCCGTTGTCAGTCGTGGTGGAAGTGCCTCGCGGCGAGCCACTCATCTCCGCAATGTCACAGCTAGGCTTTGAATTCCCATGCGGAGGAAATGGCCTTTGCGGCGGCTGCAATGTCCGCGTCCTTGCCGGATCGCTTCCAGTCACGGAGCAGGACCTCTCTGCGCTCTCAACGGAAGAACTTGCCCACGGATGGCGGCTCGCCTGCCAGGCACGCGCGGAGACGCCACTTGTGCTGGAGTGCGGGCAATGGCACATGGATGTCCTCGCCGACGACTCCGGCCAATCCGCGCTGAAGCCCGGCTCGAAGAAGCACGGTCTGGGCATCGCCATCGATTTGGGCACCACCACGATCGCCGCTCAGATGCTGAATTTGGCGACGGGAGACATTCTTGCAGTTGAGACTGACCTCAATCCCCAATCCGCATACGGATCGGACGTGATGAGCCGCATTCGCGCAGCCTTGATGGGCGCCAATCTGACGACCGTGGTTAGATCACGATTGCAGCAAATGATATTGAAGCTCGCGGCAGGACGCGAGGCTGAGATCAGCGAAATTGTCCTCGTCGGCAACACAGTGATGCATCACCTGTTCGCCGGGCTGGACATCGAGCCGCTCTCGCGCGCACCATTCGAGTCGCCTCATTTGGGAGAACAGAGCTTCTGTCCTCAGGAACTGGATTGGCCGCTGCCGTCAACCTGCCGCGTTCGCTTTCTCCGCTGCCTCGGCGGCTTTGTGGGATCGGACATTCTTGCCGGAATCGTTGCCATCGGCATTCCCTCAGCAGAAAACCTCACGGCCCTGGTGGATCTGGGAACGAATGGAGAGATTGCTATCGGTAGCCGTCGTGGAATTCTGTGCGCTTCCGCGGCGGCAGGGCCTGCCTTTGAAGCCGGTGCAATCCGCATGGGCATGCGGGCGGTTGCCGGCGCTATCTCTCGCGTCTCGTTCTCTCATGGCAGCATGCACGCTACCATCATTGGAGATGTGGAAGCGCGCGGCATCTGCGGCAGCGGGCTGGTGGATGCGGTGGCGGCTGGGCTTGAATGCGGCGCAATTCTTTTCTCGGGGCGCATCGCCAATGGAACGAAGTTCCTGCGGGTCTGCGAACCGGTCGTTCTCTATCAGGCGGATATCCGCGAACTGCAACTGGCGAAGGCCGCCATTGCCTCTGGATTCAGGCTGCTGCTGAAGCGCCTGGGAGCGGCTGCCGGCGATCTGCAGACCATCTATCTCGCCGGCGCATTTGGCAACTATGTCCAGGTCGAGAGCGCCATCGGTATCGGGCTGATCGAAGCTCCAAAGGAATGCATTCGCGCGGCAGGCAATACGGCGCTGCGTGGCGCCAAAGCGCTGCTGCTATCGGAAGAACCTGCTCTGCCAGGAATTGAACACATGAGCCTTGCGGGGGATGCGGGCTTTCAGGATGAGTTTGTGAACTGCATGGCCTTTCCGCAGACAGTCATCCGTTGAATTCGTGCACGGCATCGATCATGGCGACGATGTTTTCGACGGGCGTCTTCGCCTGCACGTTGTGAATCGTATTGAAGACGAATCCTCCGCCAGGCGCGAATATCTCACATCTGCGCAGAACCTGTTCCCGAACCTCCGCCGGACTTCCGAATGGCAGTACATGCTGCGTGTCCACCCCGCCGCCCCAGAAGACGAGGTGATCGCCAAACTTCGCCTTCAACTCCTCGGGTGCCATGCCAGTCGCGGAACACTGGACTGGATTGAGGATGTCGATTCCGGCTTCGATAAAGGAAGGCAAGAACTTGGAGACCGCGCCGCACGAGTGCTTGAAGACCTTCCATGGCGTGTGTGCATGAACCCAGTCGCAGACCTGCTTGTAGTAGGGGAAATACAGATTGTCGAATGTCTTTACGGAGCAGAAAGCAGAAGTCTGGGTACCGAAGTCCGTGCCGCAGAGGAAGATCACTTGCACGCTGTCGCCAACCACGATGTAGATGCGTTCCAGATTCTGGATGGCGACTTCGCACTGACGTTCAAAAATCTTGTGGATGTAATCCTGGCGACTGCTGGTTGAGACATACCATTCGGCGATATCGCGTATGCCTTTGGGATGCTTAAGAAATGGCGCCGGGACCATGGCGATGTCGCCGAACGCCGTGCCGCCAAAGGTTGCGGCTACGGCTCGGCCGGTGGCTGCGGCTTGCTGGGTTGCACGCGCGAGGTGGTCGAGGTCTTCCTGGGTAACTGGCTTGAACTCCTCTGTGTTGTCCTGCGGATCCAGGTTGTCTTCATCCAGCGGGTCTTGCCGGATGATGGAATCGAAAAAGTGACCACCACTTGGCATGCGCCCGCTTGGCGGCACCGTCGTGTCACCTTCCGGGTAGATCAGGGTGTCGCCGTTGACGTCCACTGTGGTGTTGAAACCCTCTGGAACCAGGACTTCGAGGCCGTTGAACATCCAACTCTTCCAGGTCCCTACAGGAAATCCAAACATCGTGTTCCGTGCGAAGACCCCGACGACATCCAGTCCCATTGCATCCTGCAGATCATCGTCGAGGACGGCCAGCATTTGGAAGGGTTCGTGGATGCGGACCGGCCGCTTCTCAAGCCCGTAATGGTCACGTAGTTCAGCCACACAACTAGCGTGCACACCTGTGACCATGGTCGCGCCGAAATCGATTGGGATGCGATCTGGCTGCTTGTGATTCAGCGCAGCGATGATCCGTTCGCGGCTTGCTGTGTTGATTGCTACCGTGCTCATCGTTCTCTCCTTGCTGGAGCAGGCCTGCCTGCGGGTAGGGTACCCCTCCCCCCCCGGTATATTTTGGGCCGAAGTCATTTATTTAGAATCCCATGCAGGCTCGGTCTGTCTCAAAATATCTCTAAACACGGTCACGCTGGCGAAGAGTTTGGCCTTCGCTCCGGCGGCGCAAGATCAACCTATCATAGATCACGGCGCCGGCTCCTTCCTCCATGCGGGAGCACTGGCTTTTCCGATACCCAGAGCTTACCCCGCAGACGAGGACAGGAGCCGACGTCATTATGCAATCAGCCTTAGGACCGCGGATCACGGATCACGAGTGGATGCCCACAAGAACAAATGCGGAGATTCTGAGCTGCGCTCAGA
>PKWK01000073.1 GCA_003133205.1 Granulicella sp.
CCGGTGCCGCTCTCGCCGGTGACCAGGACGGAGACGTTCGAGGGAGCGACGCGCTCGATCATCTGGAAGATTGCCTTCATCTGCGGGGACGAGCCGACCAGCGGGCCCAGGACGCCGGCGTCGCGCGACTGGCGGCGGGTGGCCTCGAGTTCGACGTTGGAATCCGCCTCGCGCTGGCTGTTCGCGTTCTGCAGGATGGTGCGAAGACGCACGGGGTCGACGGGCTTGGGGATGTAGTCGTACGCGCCCATGCGCATCGCCTCGACGGCGGACTCGATGGAGCCCTGCGCGGTGAGCATGATGACGACCACGCGTTGCTCGAGTTCGCGGATGCGGGTGAGCAACTCCATGCCGTCCATGCGCGGCATCTTCAGGTCGGTGACGACGATGCCGGGAGACCATTGGCGCACGCGGTCGAGGCCCTCCACGCCGTCAGCAGCGCTCTCGGCGCGAAAGCCCCACGAAGCTACAAGCTCAGTGAGCCCGTTGCGCGCGTGTGCTTCGTCTTCGACGATCAATACCTTCTCGAGCAATTTCACCTTCCGTACTGCATCTACCAGTATCCATTCTGGGGTGATTCATGAGCAAGCGGGGCCGGTTATTGGATTGGATGCAGTTTGGCCACAAATCGTGGGCTGGCAATAGCTTCCGGAATAAGGTGGGGGGACGATACTCTGAAGGTATGTCTGATTTGCCCGCCAGCTTTTCCGAGCCCGAGATCACGGTCCAAGCCTTCGTTCAACTGCGTTCCGGCGAACAGCCGGAGACGCCTGAAGCCCCAATTCTGTTAGATGTGCGCGAGCCATGGGAGTTTCAGGCGGCCAGCCTGCCCGATTCCCTGTTGATGCCGATGGGCGACGTGACCTCCCGCGCACATGCGGAACTCGACCCAGACGCGCATATCGTGGTGCTGTGCCACCATGGCCAGCGGTCGCTTTCGGTGACTATGTGGCTGCGTGGGCAGGGGTTCGACCGGGCGCAGTCGCTGGCCGGCGGGATCGACGCGTGGTCGCGGACGATCGATCCGAGCGTGCCGAGGTACTAGAGGTTAGCGCGCCCTTGGGTGGGTTTCGTCGTAGACGCGCTGGATCTGGCCAGCTGTGAGTTGGGTGTAGCGCTGCGTAGTGGAGAGGCGCTCGTGGCCGAGCATCTCCTGGATGGCGCGCAGGTCGGCTCCCTCTTCCAGCATGTGAGTGCCGAAGGCGTGGCGCAGCGTGTGCGGATGGACGTCGGCGGCGAGTCCGCGGGAGAGCGCGATGTGCTTGACGATTCGGCCTACGCTGCGAGTGGTGAGGCGCGCCGTGCCACGCATCTGCAGGTTGGTGACCAGCGGACCGTCGGCGACCAGCGCGAGCTTGCCCGCAGCGCGGAGCCTGGCCTCGCGGAGCGGCAGGTAGGCGCGCATGGCGACGGCGGCCTCGTCGCCCAGCGGCACGTAGCGCTGCTTGCGCCCCTTGCCCTTGACCAGGATCGCGTCGTTCTTCCACTGGATGTCGGGCATGTCGATGCCGACTAGCTCGGAGTTGCGGATGCCGCAGCCGTAGAGCAGCTCGAAGATCATGCGGTCGCGCTCGGGCCACGCGGCGGCGTCATTCTTTGTGGCCGCACCTTCGCTGGTCTCCATGGAATTCAGCAGGCCGTTGACCTCTTCCATGCTGGGGACGCGGGGCAGATGTTGCGGCAGCTTGGGCGTGCTGACCAGTACGGCTGGATTCTGCGCGATCTTGTGCTCCTTGGCGAGCCAGCGGAACCATGAGCGGATCGCAGCGAGGGCGCGCGCGGCGCTTGCCTTGGTGAGGCCGCGTTCGTAGAGCAAGCCAAGGTAGGCGCGGATGTGCAGGTGTTCGACGGCGGCAATCTTCGCCTCGGCGCCTAGCGTTTCGCGCAGATACGCGGCGAAGTCGAGCACCTCGCGACGATATGCACGCACCGTGTGCGCGGAGGCGTTGCGCTCGTTCTGGAGCATCGCGAGGAACTGCTCGGCGAGCGTCTCAACCTCGCCCGGCTCCGTCCCGACCCTACCGTCATTTCTCTTGCCCATCGGTCAGCCTTTACTAACAACCAGCAACTGCTCTTCTTTTCCCGCGTGGATGGTGTTCGCGGTGGACGCGTTTCAGGTGCTCCATGGCGACGTGGGTGTAGATCTGCGTGGTGGCGATGTCGGCGTGGCCGAGCAGCCGCTGCACGCTGCGCAGGTCGGCTCCGTGCTCCACCATATGGGTGGCGCAACTGTGGCGCAGCATGTGCGGGCTGGCCTTGCGGACGCTGCCGTCGGCGCTGCCCGAGGCGGCGCGCACCATCTCCCAGACCCACTGGCGGGTGAGCGCGCGGCCGCGCACGCTGAGGAACAACGCGCGCTGCATGCGACCGCGAGCCAGTGGTGGACGGCCGCGTTTGACATACTCGTCGAGCGCCTCGACGGCCTTGCGGCCAAGCGGGACAATGCGTTCCTTGTCGCCCTTGCCGCGAACCTGGGCGCGCGCCTGGTCGAGATGCAGGTCCTCTTCGCCCAGTGCGACGATCTCTCCGACGCGCAGGCCGCCGGCGTAAAGCAACTCGAGGATTGCGTGGTCGCGCAGGGCGAGGGCGGCAGCCTCACGCGAGCGCTCGGCCTTGTCGGGGTTGCGCGCGGCGGCGGCGCTGCGATCGAGCATCTCGGAGACCTCGCTCTCGGCCAGCGACTTGGGCAAAACTTTCCAGCTTGCCGGCGTTTCGATGGTGACGGTGGGGTCGTGGTCGATGCGCTTGTCGAGCAGCAGCCAGCGATAAAAGCCGCGAAAACAACTGAGCTTGCGGGCGATGGATCGGGCATCGACAAGGTTGCCGCGCAAGTGCGCCATGAAGCCGCTGACGTCAGACTCGGTCGCGGTGACAAGCAGCGCGCCACGGTCTTCCAACTGCTCGGCGAACTGCTCCAGATCGTGGGCGTAGGCCTCGCAGGTCGCCGGGCGCATCCCTTTTTCTACGCGCAGATAGGCGAGATACTCGCGAACAGTTCTGGCGTTCCCTGGAACTTCTACACGCGCTCGTTTCTGGCCCTCATTGCTCGCCCGCATGCCTCAATTATCAGCGCGCGAGCTGAGGAGGACCGGGCCCATCGCGGGGGCGGCACCTTTCTCGCCAGCATCGCATTTGATAGCATCCGGGGAAGCAACCATTTCAGGGGACCCATGGCGCACTGCGAACATCTTTCCCACAGCCATTACGTCGCGCCCAAGGTGCACGTCTGCGCGGAGTGCGTCGCGCTCGGCGACGAGTGGGTGCATCTGCGAACCTGCCTCGCGTGCGGCCATGTGGGATGCTGCGACTCCTCGAAGAATCGCCACGCCACAAAGCACTTCCAGGCGACGGGTCACCCGGTGATTGCGTCCGCCCAGCCGGAAGAACGATGGCTGTGGTGCTACGTGCATCAGGAGTGGTTGGAATAGCCGGGGATAGCGCTACGGTCCGCCTTTTATCTTTGCCGGAAGACACGCTTGGACTATCTTTCCTGCATGCGCCTCTTCCGTGTTTTCCCGGTCCTTGCGGCCGTCTGCCTGTGCGCGTTTAGTATCTTGCTCTTTGCGCAGACCCGAGTTCTGCGTGAGATTTCCTTTACCGGCGCGCCTGGCTACTCGCAGGCTGAGTTGCTCGCCTTCACCGGACTGAAGCCTGGCGGCTCGGCCACTCAGCAGCAGTTGGACGATGCGGCACAGCGCCTGAACGACACGGGGCTGTTCGACGAAGTCAACTTCGCGGGTAACGACAAGGGGATCGTTTACACTCTGAAGCCGGCGTTTGCGAGCGCGATGCTGCCCGTGCGCTTTGGCAACTTCGTGTGGTGGCAGGATGAGGAGATCGATCGCGTCCTCAAAGCTCGCGTTGCGCTGTATCGAACGGACGCAGTGCCCATCGCGGGCAACCTGCGGGAGAGCATCGCTGCGGCACTGAAGGCGATGGTAGCGGAGAGAGGGGTCGCGGGGGCGACCGTTGCTTCGCGTCGCGGCAGTTCGCGACCGGGAGGCCCGCTCGACCGTATCGTCTTCGCGATAGACTCGCCGGCGGTGCTCATCCACTCGCTTACGCTGGCCGATGCGTCGCCCGGGATGCGGCCCAAACTCGACCGCGTCATCCAGGACATCGCGGGTCAGCAGTGGGATAAGGACGCGAGCTTTCTCAACATCTCGTCGAGAGTGGGCGATGTCTATCGCAACGAGGGGTATCTCGATATCGCGCTCGCGAAGCAGGGACGTTCGCCCCCGACCATTACTGCGAACGACATCGTAGTCGACCTGACGGCGACGCTCAGCGAGGGGCCGCAGTATCACGTTACGCAGCTTGCGTGGGCTGGCTCTGACCTGCTTTCGACGGCGGACTTTAACAAGCAGGCGACGCTGAAGGTGGGAGATCCTGACTCGCCGAATGCCCTGCGCGAGTCGCTGAGATCGCTGACAAACGCGTACGGTGCGAAGGGTTACATCGACGCAAGGATACTGGCGCCGCCTGTTGTCGATCGCGTTGCTCACCTGGTTGCGTACAGCATCAGCGTCGATCCGGGGCCGCAGTATCACTTCAGGTCGGTGCGCTGGCCGAGCGTCAGTTTGGAGCAGGCGAAGGAGTTCGATGCTGCCTGGCGCATGAAGCCCGGCGATGTTTACGACAGTACGTATTTGTTGAAATTCCTTATGCTGAACAACACACTTACGCGGCAGGGCTACAAGATGAGCGTCGCGATGAAGCGCGATCCCGCTGCGCTGATGGTTGATCTCACGATCACGTTTACGAAGGGCGGGCCTGTGCCGCCGGAGTAGTAATCTCCTGGCGTTGCTGGGTTGCGGTTAGCGTGATGGAGGGTTGCAGCGAGGCGATGCGAACGCTTACTCGACGGCGCGTTTGGCGTTGTAGCCGTCGCGGGCGATTACGGAGTACTTGAGGGGCTTGCCCTTTTCGTCCTGCATCTGGAGCGGGTGGCCTTCGTTGTCGACCAGGACGACCTTGATCTTGCGATAGCTGCCGTCGTTGGTGGGGTTGGTGGGACGGTAGGTGAGGACGTACTGGTTGCGGATGGAGTTGTTGATCTGGGCAAAGTCGTCGGGCAACTCACCCTGGAAGATGGGCGCGAAGCTGAGGCCTCCGGTCATGGCGGCGAAGGTCTTCATCTGGTTCTGGGCCTGGAGGTAGTTAAGTTCAGCCATGCCGCCACCGGCGCCCAACTGGTTAAGGAGGGCGCCCGTGCTGATGGTGAAGATGGTGACGTTGGGGGTCGCCTTGACCTTAGCAAGGATCTTGTCGAGGGTGAGCTTGGAGAAGGTGTCGCGTCCGCTGCCGATGAGGATGATGTACTTGCGGCCTTCGATGCGGCTGGTGCGGTCGAGCGTCTCGTAGAGCGCGTCGAACATGTCGGTGTCGGAGAAGCCGGGGATGGTGAGCGAGTTCAGACTCTGGGCGATGACCTGTTTGTTGTTGCTGAAGTCGGAGAGGATGTGGGTCTGCAGGTCGTAGGTCATGACGGCGACGTAGTCGTCGGGGTGCAACGTGTTGAAGAAGCTGATCGACGCGTTGCGCATGTCGTTGATGAGATACCAAGAGTTGGCAGCGAACTCGAGCAGCATGACCGCGGTGATGGGGGTCTGGGAGATGCGCACCGTGTCGACCTTCTGCTCGACGCCATCTTCGAGGACCAGGAACCTGTTGGCGGTGAGGCCAGGGACGAACTGGTGATTTTTGTCCAGGATGACGCTGACGTCGACGCTGACGATCGGAACATCCACGCGGATGGAGAAGGTCTCGCCGCCGGGATTCTTGACCTTGGGCTGTTCGGGGGCCACGGGTGCGGGCGGCTCCTCGGACTCCTTCTTCTTGGGGATGACGATGGGGCCGTTATCGACGGTGGGACCACCGGTGTCGGGAGTCTGAGTGGAGGGTGGCGTCGCCGGGGCCTGTGCGCTCGCGGAGTGGGGGAGCGTAAGGAACGCGGCGAGTAAGAGTGAGGCGAGCATCACCAGGGGCAGCATTTGCCGTGAGCGGGCTGCTCGATGGGTGAGGCGGGTTGGAGACTTAATCTTCATCGGGCTCTTTGATCCTTGCTGCGGATTGGACTCTCCGTCGGCTGACATGTGTGCGCAGCACTCCTTCTGGCACTCTCCGAGCTGCGCAACATGGTGGATTCCCCCCTCCCCTATATACACCTAAGACGTTAGAAACAGACAGGTTGCGGTTTGGTATATACCGATTGATATATACCGGAGCCGCGCGCTATCGGTTTCTTGTCCAGCGTTTGCCACCTCATTCAATTATATCGGGCGTGTCAATAGGCTGACGCTGCGCCCGGAGGTTATCCCTGCGCCAAGCGGGTTGCCGGACGGTAATCCGGGCCGCCAGTTCCGATCTGCGAATGCCTGCGAAAGAACTCTCCAAGCGTGCGGCGCGACGCGTATACTTGCGCAACTTCACCCGCACATACCAACGGACGAACGGGCCTGGCCTGGACAAGAATCAGTTCGACAACCGCTGTCTACGAGGAAAACCACTGTGAAGAAGCTGGCGAGCATAATGGCAATTCTGCTGATCACCGGAGCGGCTGCGTGTGGCCAACCTCCGAACCCCCTGATTGGGACATGGAAGGCAGTGCCGGCGCCCGGGATGACCACGATTCCGTACTGCGCATCGCCCATGGTGTTCACCAGTACGACGCAGACGATGACGTGGCCGGGGCAGCAGCCATCGCCCGAAAAGGTGAACTACATCGCGGCTCAGACTTCTACTTATCCGACCACCGTGTATGTAACCGGCAACACATCGGCAAATCATCAGACCTACGAGTTTTCGAGCAAGGACAGCATGGTGTTCGATTCCGCGGCTGGTTGCCACTATCAGAGGCAGTAAGGAAGCGGGGGCCGGAATGATATCCCGGGGGCGCCCTGCGACTTGAAATGATATCGGAACGTAAATGGGCCGGGTTGAAGAATTCAGGCACACGTTAGGAGGCCATTGTGAAGAAGATTGTGAGCGTGATTGCGGTTCTATTATTTACGGTGGCAGAGGCGTGTGGCGGACAGCCGTCGAACCTGCTGATTGGGACCTGGAAACTGGCTGGGAGCGGCACCGCTCCCAGCCAGTACTGCCAGGAACCACTGATTTTTGCAGAGAAGTCGCGGACCGAGAAAGACGTCAATGGAACGCTGAACACGGCTCCGGTGACCTACGTTGCGGGCGACGCCACGAAGTTTCCGATTCACTCCAACCAAAGATGCCGCAGATATAGGACAGCCCCAAAACAAAAGGATGGTGAAGAAATCGATGCGCTGTCCAAAAGCGCACCTCAGGGGCTAAAAAGGCTGCTGAAAAGGTCGGTTTTCGAGCCAAAGGCCGCAAAAAAGCATGTCCCAGAGGCTAAAGCCCTTATTGATGCTGCATCCGTTATGCCGGGACTGAAGTCCCGGCCTATCTTACAGACCGGGTTTTCCGCGACCGGTGAAGCTTTTCTGGGGCTGGATGAGGCCAAGTTGATGCGGATATAGTCTAAGTACAGGTGAAGCATCGAATGAAGAGGCATGTCAGGCGCGGTTGGCTGGGGCTGATTGCGCTTACCTGCGCAGGGCTGAACGGGATTGTTTGCGCGCAGGTGGCGACGCGGGCTGCTGCTTCGGCGGCGGTGATGCCGGCGGCTGCGCCGAGTGGGGCGAAGGTCTTTCCGCTGGCCGACGTGCGGCGGGGCCTGCATGGGGTTGCGTACACGGTGTTCGAAGGGGTGACGCCGGAGCCGATGGAGGTGGAGATCCTCGGCGTGCTGAAGGACGCGATTGGGCCGGGGCAGGACATGATCCTGGCGCGGCTTAAGGGCGAGAAGCCGGAGTACACGGGCGTGGTGGCCGGAATGAGCGGGAGCCCGGTGTACGTCGACGGGCGGCTGCTGGGCGCGCTGAGCTACCGGATTGGGCAGTTTTCGAAAGAGCCGATCTGCGGGATTACGCCGATCGAACAGATGTTCGAGGTGCGGGATGGGCAGCCGACGGGTAAGATGCGCGTGGCTTCGGCGGGTGGGGATGGGCAGGAGGAAGGGCAAGTACAGAAGCAGATTCCCTTCGGGAATGACAAACAAATTGCTCCCTTCAGGAATGACAACCAAGGACGGGCGGTTTCGGCTGGCGGCGAGGTGCAGCCGATTGAGACGGCGCTGGTGTTTGGCGGGTTCTCGCAAGAGGCTGTGGGGCGGTTTGGAGATAAGTTTCGCGCGCTGGGAATGACTCCTGTCGCTGGACTGGGCGGGGCGGCCGCGGCGGGGACGAAGCAGCCGGAGCCGCTGGTTCCGGGTTCGGCGGTGAGCGCGGTGCTGGTACGCGGGGATCTTTCGATCTCGGGGACGTGCACGGTGACGTACGTCGACCCGACGCAACTGCTGGCGTGTGGGCATCCGATTACGCAGTTCGGGCCGGTGTCGATGCCGATGACCAAGGCGGAGGTGGTGGCGACGCTGGCGAGTCCGCTGAACGCGTTCAAGATCATCAACACGACGGAGACGGTAGGGTCGTTTACAGAGGACCGTGCGTCGGCGATTCTGGGACGGTTTGGGATGACGGCGCGGATGATTCCCGTGTCGGTGGATGTGGTTCCGGCTGGTGGAGCGGGTGCGGTCTCTTCGGTGAGGCAGGTTTCCGCGCAGGTGGGAGGCCGAGGAACGCAACTGCAGGCGCCCGAGAATGGACGACTGCCCGAGATGAAGGGCGGGATGCACTTTGAGGTGCTGGACAACCGGGAGTTGACGCCGGCGGCGATGCTGGTTTCGGTGTATCAGAGCCTGTCGGGCACGAATGGCGCAGCGGCAGAGATGAGCTACCGGATGGATGGCGAGTTGACACTGAAGGGCATGCCGCCGGTGCATTTGCAGGGGATGATGTCTCCGAGCGAGTCGAATTCGGGGGCGATCAGCGCGGCGCTGTATGTGAATGACCGGTTTAGCCGCCTGTATAGCAATGCAGTGGAGCAGCCCGAGGTGACGGGGCTGCGCTTGAAGATGGAGGCGATCCCGGAGCGGCGGTCTGCGGTTCTGGAGGGCGCGAGGCTGGGCCGAACCCAGGTGCGAGCCGGGGAGACGCTGGAAGTGGAGGCGACGCTGCATCCGTACCAGGCTGAGGCTCGGGTGTTGCGCCTGAAGGTGAAGCTGCCGGATAGCCTGATGCCCGGTCCGCTGCGGATTGTGGTGAGCGACGGGGCGACGCTGGACCGGCTGACGACGCCGGCTATAGCGGGGCTGGGAGGGCAGCATCCCATGGCGCTGGCCGATGCGGTGGCGCAGATGAACCGGTTGCATGCGAACGACCGTATCTACGTGACGCTGCTGGACCACGCGGCGCAGGCGGAGTTGGATTCGCAGGCACTGCCGGGAGTGCCGCTATCGATGGCAAACGTGCTGGAACCTCTGAAGGCGGCGCAGAAGATGCAGTTGATGGGCGAGAGCGTGGTGGAGGCGGGGTCGCTGCAGACAGATTATGCGGTTTCCGGCGCGCAGGTGCTTACACTGGACGTTCGCTAGGGACATTCGCTAGATTGCACAGGGGATATTTCTCCGCTGTTGTAGCATCAGATGGTGCGCGTGCGCGCAAAGGTTTCGCAAGATGAGAGAGACGAAGACACAAATGGATGCGGTTGAGATACATGGACTGGCTGTGCATGCGGCCGGCGCGCAGTTGGTTGCGTACAAATACGACCCAGGTGAGTTGAAGGCGAACGAAGTTGAGGTAAGGATTTCGCATTGCGGGGTGTGCCACTCGGACATTCACCTGATCGACAATGACTGGGGATTCAGCAAGTATCCGTTCATTCCGGGCCATGAGATTGTGGGGACGGTGTCGGCGGTAGGCAGTGCTGTGCGCGACCGCAAGGTTGGCGAGCGCGTGGGGATTGGATGGCAGGCGGATAGCTGCGGGATCTGCGAGTGGTGCAGGCAGGGAGACGAACACCTGTGCGCGAGTGCGCAGCCGACGTGCGTGGGACGGAATGGCGGATATGCGGACGCGGTGCGGGTGAACTCGCGGTTTGCGATCCCGGTGCCGGAGGCTTTGGAGAGCGAAAACGTGGCGCCGCTGCTGTGCGCGGGGATCACAGTGTACTCGCCAATGCGGAACTATGGAGTGCGGCCATCGTCGCGCGTGGGCGTGGTGGGAATTGGCGGATTGGGACACATTGGATTGCAGTTCGCAAAGGCGTTCGGTGCAGAGGTGACGGCGCTTTCGACCTCGAAGGACAAGGAGGAAGAGGCGCTGAAGATGGGTGCGGACCACTTCGTAAACACACGGGATATGGAAGCGCTGAAGAAGGTCGCGGGATCGTTCGATTTTCTGCTGTCCACGGTGAGCGCAGATCAGGATTGGCAGGCGTTTGTGAACACCCTTCGGCCAAAGGGAGTGATGTGCGTAGTGGGTGTGCCGCCATCGCCGATCTCGATCCAGGCGTTTCCGCTGATCGGCGGGCAGAGAGCGATTTCGGGCAGCAATACGGGGAGTCCGCGGGATTTGCATGAGATGCTGGATGTCGCCGCGCGGCATGGGGTGAAGGCAATTACGGAACGCTTCCCGATGGCCAAGGCGAATGAAGCGATTGCGAAGGTGAAGAAGAGCAAGGTGCGGTATCGGGCTGTGCTGGCCAACTGAGGCAGCGATCGGCGATGAGTTTGAGGGGCGGGGCTTTGGCTCCGCCTCTTTCTTTGTGAAGCGGTTAGACTTTGGGGAGGATGATGCGACTTCGTTTTCTACTGCTGGTTGTGGTCGGTGGGCTGGTTCTATGCGGGGCCGGCGCGGTAAGCGCCAGGGCGCAGGGGACTAAGCTGTGGACGGTCTCGCGCTACGACGAGATGGAGCACGGGACGACGGATGGTGTGGCGATCCGCAGCGATGGCCAGATCGAGGCTGGGCCGGCTACTTCCCTGCTCTATCAGACGGGCGGGAATTATGTGTGGTCAGTGGCGGCGGACGCGGCCGGGAACGCGTATGTGGGCATGGGTGGGACCGCGGCCGGTGGAGCGGTCGTGATGCGGGTTACGCCTGACGGCAACGCGACGAAGGTCTTCGAGGGTAAAGAACTTGGGGTGCAGGCGCTGGAGTTGGGTGCGGATGGACACGTGTATGCGGCGACCTCGCCCGATGGGAAGGTGTATCGCCTGGGAGCGACGCCGGGCGATGCGGCGGTGGTGTTCGATTCGGCGGTGACGGCGGAGAAGCCGAAGTATCTTTGGGATGTGGTTCAGGCTGCGGCAGCGCCGGGCAAGGGTGGAGATATTTATGTTGCAGCAGGGGCGCCGGCCGTGGTGTATCGCGTGCCCGCAGGTGGAGGCAAGGCTGAAGTCGCGTTCAAGACGGTCGACCAGCACATCCGGTGTCTGCTGATGGGGCCGGATGGGACGCTGTGGGCGGGGAGCGACGGCAGCGGGGCGGTCTACAAGTTCAATACACGCGTGGCGGGGGCGAAGCCATTTGCGGCATACGCTGCGGCGAAGCGGGAGATTACGTCGCTGGCGATGGACCCGGCGGGGAATGTGTTTGCAGCGGGCGTCGGGACGAGGCAGGCGGCGGGTACGCCCAGCCCGGGGCTTCCACCTTTGCCGGTGACCGGAGCGGTGGGAGTGACGATTACGTTTTCGCAGCCGGGGTCGGCGAACGCGGCGACGGCGAACACGCTGATTCCGGAGGGGTCAGAGATCTACCGGATTGCGGCGGACGGGAGTCCTGAGAAGCTGGTGTCGCTGAAGGAAGACGTGGTGTATGCGCTGGCGTTTCACGGTGGGCATCTTCTGGCGGCGACAGGAAATCGCGGGCGCGTGTATCGCGTGGATGCGGCGGTGCCGGGGCTGTACACCGATGTGACGCACCTGGAGGCGGCGCAGGGGATGGCGTTCGCGGCGGGGGCAGGCGCGTCGGGCGGGCTGCTGATCGCTACGAGCAATAGCGGCAAGGTGTATCGCCTGGAGGACAGGGTAGCGGCGAACGCGACGTTTACCAGCGAGGTGTTCGATGCGCAGGCGTTCTCGCAGTGGGGACGGGTGGAGTTGAGTCCACAGGCTGCGGGCGCGGGGTTCGACCTGTTTGTGCGGAGCGGGAATGTGGAGAGCCCGCTGATGGGGTGGAGTGAGTGGGCGCCGGTCGGGAAGCAGGGCGAGGTGACGGTGCCGGGCGGACGGTTTGTGCAATGGAAGGCAGTGTTGCGGGCAGGAGCGAATGTTGAGTCGGTGGCGCTGAACTATTTGCAGAAGAACCTGGCGCCGGTGGTGGACGAGGTGGTGGTGCAGCCTGGGGCGAGGGTCGCGGCGACTCCGGCCCAGCCGCAGAATGCGACGGTACAGGTGAGCTTTCCGGCTGCTGCGGGGACGAATGCGCAGGCGTTTGTGCCGGACGCGAATGCGCAACCGCTGATGGCGCAGAAAGACAAGTCTGCGGTGACAGTGCGGTGGGCGGCGCATGACGAGAATGGCGACGACCTGATGTTCGCGGTGTGGTATCGCGGGGTGGGCGAACGGAACTGGCGTCTGCTGAAGGACAAGATCAGCGAGAAATTCTTGAGCTTCGATTCGTCGCTGCTGCCGGATGGGCGGTACGAGGTAAAGGTGGTGGCAAGCGACGCTCCTGTGCATACGGACGCGGAGACGTTGACGGGCGAGCGAACGAGCGGGGAGTTTGTGGTGGATACGACTCCGCCGGTGCCGGGCGTGTTGAGCGCAACGATGGTTCCGGGTGCGGCGGGTGCTCCTGCGAAGATTCATGCGACGTTTAGCGCGAAGGATGCGACTTCGCCGATCGAGCATGCGGAGTACTCGGTGGACGCCGGGCCGTGGCAGTATCTGGACCCGGTGGGGCGGGTGTCGGATTCGCTGGAGGAGCGGTATGACTTTACGGCGGCGGTGCCTACGGGAGATACAACGAATCCGGTTACAGATGTGCGGGAGCACGTGATCGCGGTGCGGGTGTATGACCGGTATGACAACGTGGTGGCAGTGAAGACCGTGGTGCGGTAGATGCGATTTGAGTTGTTTATTGCGGCGCGGTATCTGCGGGCGAAGCGGCGGCAGGCGGTGGTGGGCGTGATCACGGCTATCTCTGTGATTGGCGTGGCTGCGGGGGTGGCTTCGCTGATTATTGCGCTGGCGATTACGAATGGGATGCGGCGGGATTTGCAGGAGCGGCTGGTGGGATCGACCGCGCATGTGATGCTGATGCGTGTATCGGCGGATGGGATGAGGGACTGGAGGCCGCTGCTGGAGCGGCTGCGGGCACTGCCCCATGTGACAGCGGCGGCTCCGGCGCTGTATGAGGAGGTGCTGATTTCGCGGGGGGCAAAGAGCGCGGGGGCGTTGGTCGATGGGATTGTTCCGGCGGACCAGCGGACGGTTTCGGATTTGCTGCAGAGCGTGAAGAAGGGGTCGGCGAAGGATTTGGAGCCGGTGACGTTCCCGGAAACCCAGGTCTCAGAATCGAGACCTGGGGCACCCAGTTCGGTGACGGGACCCAGTTCTGTAGCGGCTCAGGCGGTGCCTCCGATTGTGATTGGGAAGGATTTGGCGGAGGCTATCGGGGCCGAGGTGGGGGATACGGTGCTGGTTACGAGTCCGCAGGGAGAATTGACGCCGCTGGGGCTGGTGCCGCGATATCAGCGTTACACGGTGACGGGGATATTCAACTCGGGGTTTTATCAGTACGACTCGAGCTATGCGTTTATTCGACTCGCGGATGCGCAGAGGCTATTCTCGGAGCCGGACTTGATCTCGGCGATCAGCTTCAAGGTCGACGATATGTATCAGGCAGCCGCCGTGGGGCGCGAGATTGAGCAGGCCGCTGGAAGCGGGTTCGAGACTACGAACTGGATGGAGCAGAACCGCGAGTTGTTTCGCGCGCTGCGGCTGGAGCAGATTGGGACGTTCATCGTGTTGGCACTGATTGTGTGCGTTGCGGCGCTGAATATCCTGATCGCACTGACCATGATGGTGATGGAGAAGACGCGGGACATCGCGGTGCTGATGAGTTTCGGCGTGAGCGAGACCCAGGTGCGGCGAATCTTTCTGCTGCAGGGGTTGCTGATCTCAGTGATTGGGACAGTGCTGGGGCTGATCGTTGGGTATGCGCTGAGTTGGGTGGGCGGACACTACCGGTTTATTCAGCTTGATCCTTCGGTGTATTCGATCGACTATCTTCCGTTTGCGCCGCGCGTGATAGATGCGGTGATTGTGGCTGCGGTTTCGCTTGGTGTCAGCCTGATTGCTACGCTGTATCCGAGTAGCAGCGCGGCGAAGGTGCTGCCAGCGGAGGCTTTGCGGTATGAGTGAGTGGTTTCGCAACGAGGACTGGTCTTCCGAGATCGAAGAACAGTTCTTTCGGAAACTTGGTCGCACGCGCACGCAGAAGGCCCAATATCTGCGTATCCAGGCTTCCTATCTGAGCGGACGGAAGCCTGAGATTGCGCTCTCGCTGCTAGGCCGTTATTTCGAACTGGGAGATCACTTCGGCGACGCCCAAGCATTCGTGGATCAAGCGCACGCTTTCGACGCGCTTGGCGATTCGGAGCAATCGGCCACTTCGTTTGAAAAGGCACTCTTGCGAGAAGAGGAGTTTCCAAACTCCCTAACCCAAGCGGGTTTTGAGTTCCCTCTCTTTGTAGCCATGCACAAAATGACAAGCCGATATGAACTTGCACGACAGGTGATTGAGAAATACCGCCCAAAGGCCGTCTTTCCGGTCAACCTGTTTCAAAGCTTCGGCGCAAGTGCACTGATTGCTTTAGAGCTTGGCTCAAGACAAGAGGGCGCAGAATTTGCGCGGCGAGCACTTGCGGCGGCTGCAGCTCCCCGTTCTCCGTTCCCTCGTCATTCCGACATTGGGTTAGTAGGCAGCAAATATGATGATCTCAGAGCAAAGTTACAAGAACTCTGTCGTGAGACACCAGGGCGTTCGAAATAGTGGCTCGCGAAGAGCGGCGCAACACCTCATCTAGATTTGGAGACGGTCGATGGCGGCGAGATTGAGTTATGCGAAGTTGGCGCCGGAGGGGTTGGCGCGGATGGCGGCGCTGGGGCATTACCTGAATACGGAGACGGGGCTGGAGACGGCGCTGCTGGAGATGGTGCGGCTGCGGGCTTCGTTGATGAATGGGTGTGAGTACTGCATCCATCTGCATTCAACCGAGCTGCGGAAGATGCATGAGCCGGAGGAGCGGATTACGGGCGTCGCTGAGTGGCGCGGGTCGAGTGCGTATACGCAGCGGGAGCGGGCGGCGTTTGCGTGGACGGAGGCGGTGACGAATATTCAGGATGGGCACGCTCCGGATGCGGTGTATGCGCAGGTGCGGGAGCATTTCAGCGAGGTGGAGACGGTGAATCTGACGCTGACGATTACGACGATCAATGCGTGGAACCGGTTGGCGATTTCGTTGGGGGACTATCCGGGGCATGCGGGCGGGGCGGTGGCGAGTTGAGCGAAGGCATGTCCCAGGGGCTAAAGC
>PKWK01000291.1 GCA_003133205.1 Granulicella sp.
GCGAAGCGCGGAAGATTGGGGAAACCCCTTGCGCCGCGCCAGGGCAGCGCCCTCAGCGAGGTTTGGTTTCCTTATGCGTGCGCGTCAGCGCACATGACTTGTCAGGGTCGGCGTTGCGGGCAGGACACAGGCCCGCAGAGATGGGAGCGCAAGACGCAATGCGGCTGAAGCGTGGGAAGAGACTTCGTCCCGAAAAAAGTATTTCGAATTGCTTTGCTTGAAACCCTCTTGGATGGAAATCCGCAAGGCTGCTGTTACTGAACAAATACCAGAGCCATTGCCATTCCGTGGTCTATGTCTGATGATGGAACCGGGACGGATACGCACCGTCCTGGGGTGTGGAAACCCCGACAACACTTGAGCGCGTCGCGTCGCGCTTACGATTCCCTACGCCTTTCGCGTCGGGGAGCCTGTGACGTATGTCCAGGCCCCTAAAGCTAAAGGTCACAGGAGCCGTGTGTTGTCGGCTTTCCAACTCCCCGACCTCGGGTTATAGGGTTGTTTGCGGGGGCGCACCGCAGACGTTTTCCCTCATCCTGCCGATGCGAGGAGTCGAACATGATCTCTCTTCCAGTGAGCGGAACATCTGGTTTGCGGACACTCAGGCTCAATTTCGTGTCCTCCGTTTCCTATGCTCCGCCGTCCTCTGCTGCCTCCCATCGAATGCTCTTCTGGCCCATGACCGAGATTGGGAAGGAGTGCGGAGAAATTTCGAGATGAACGAAGTCATCCATCTCCAACTCCACAGCGAAGGCCAAGAAAAACTGTTGCTTCCCGAGCAGTGCAGCCTCTCCGTAGCCTGTTATGAGTCGGTGGAAGTGCGTGAAGCCGTGGCGATGTCCATAGAGCAGATTCTGTGCGCCCTCGCACTCGTCGGTATGGACCTTCGCGCTCTGGACGGAATCACAATGTCCCACGACTGCCGGGCCGAGGCAATGGCATTGCAGCGTATGCCGGAGGGACAAATTACTTTGGAGATGACCGACCGCGCCGACACGATGGAGATGGCTCGGACGGTGGCGGTGTGGCGGGGGGAAGAGCTGCGCTTCCATATGGTGTTTCGGTTTGGCATCGGCGTGATGATGTTCTCGCCCGAGAAAGACCTGCAAACACTGGCGCAAGCCTGTATCGCTCACGAAGCCGCGCATGTCGAACACGAAGGCCATCTGTACCGGATGTTTCCCGGCATCTATGGCCGTCCGCTGGAGTGCGGAGACCGCTCGCGACAGACCTTCCTGAAAGCGATGGATGCGTGGAGCGAGTATGCCGCGTGCCGGTCCTCGGCAATGTTCCGGCCAGAAGCCGTTTCGGAGTTTGAAGGAATCTTATGCCGTGCTCTCGAAGAGAGCCTCGCTGCCTCCAAACAACAGATCGCCGCCTACCGGCAAGATCGGAACGCCAAGGAAATCTTTGTCGGAATCCAGCAACTCTTCGGCGACGTGTTCATCCACGCAGGATACTTCCTGGGGCATCTCGACGGGCTCGAACTGAAGCTCGAAGACGACGCCCCCGGCGTGTCACAACTGTTCCAGACGCATCCGCAGATTCACTCCTTGATCGTCCGCTTGCGTCGTGTCTTGCATGGAATGTGGCTCAGTGAATATGGGTGGCAGTCCATCGAAGTTTTCGCCCCGATCTACGATCTGATCTGCGAGATGATGGCACTGCACGGATTCGTCTTTGCGAGACATCCTACGGAATGGCGAGTCGTCATGTGTGAAGAGGAACACGGGCCTAACGACATCCAAAACGCTTTGGCGGACTGGATGGCACGGCCCGATCCTTCCGAGAAGTGATGTCAACGATGTTCAACCTATTGCTAAAGGCCTATCCCAAAGCCCTCCAACTCGATTTGAGGCACAGACGGTGTGGAGATGGTTCCGATAGTAGGCGAAAGCGAATTCTGCGAGAACGCATTCTCCGCGCCTGAAATAGCTTTTCCCGCTGCGAGTTCCCGGCTGTCTGATGTGTAGAGGGTGAGATCGCGAATANNGAAAGGCGTGTAAGCGACTCCTGTTGTTGGGCAAGTTGGGAGGCATCGCCGGTAATGAGAGCACGATCGACAGTGGCACGCTGTGCGCACGCCACCGCATAGCCATATTCGATATGTCGCGTTTGATCGGCGCTCAACTCGACGGACTTCCCATTATCAAGACGCACGGACAGCCTGTTGTCCTCTCCGATCCGCTCGACGGTGGCGAAAGCGCCGGAACGGATATGAGCCTCTTGATCTGAGGCTGTGAAGATGATTCGTTCGCCTATGGCAACGTCGCGGCGGTCTTCGCGGTAGACGATACTCTGCCCGGTCTGCCTTTTCAAAAGTGCCGGATTGTAGGAGACCTCGTCGCCGTCGCGGGTCGCGACGGTAAGGGTGTTGGAGCGGGCATCGACGGATAGCACGGTACTCGTACTGTTGTCGGCGATGCCATGCTCAACGGGGCTGCCAGTCTTATAACGGATCTCATCACCGGGTGCATAGTTCGCCGCGAGACGCGGATTGCGGAAGTTCTCCTCAACCAGGACTGGGACGGATCGGCTTTCTGACGCGAGCCGCCCTTGTTGCCGCAACCCATCACGAACAATCTGGGTCAACTCCCGTCGTTCGTCAGCATCGGGCGCAACGATGATGACGCGATCTTGCTGCGCGGTATAGGCAAGCGAGACGGCGGCAAGCCGATGTTCGGAATTGGCATACTCATGGAGCCGCCCTTGCTCCTGTAGCTTGGTCGTGGCCGTAGCAGGATCGTTCGCACGGAACGCAGCGACCGTCTGCTGTATCTCATTCGTGGAACTCGGTGGGCGGAAGTCCACGGCGGAGGTCTTCGAGATGTCGGTCGCCAAGCGCTGTCCGAGTGTTTCGGCGTTGTTGGTATACACCCGCGCATCGTCCGAGGCCCGCGAGATGGCAACGTAAGCGAGTCGCGTATTGATGAGGCTGTGTGCGCCGTCGGTGTCGAAGTGAGCGAGGACGCGGCTTGCGGTAAGCCCCTGCGAGCTATGAGAGGTTACGGCGTAGCCGTGATCGAATTGCCGAAACTCAGCAGCATCGAATGTGACGGTTCTCGCGGCGTTGCCATCCATCCGCACGCTCATTTGGTTATCTCTGATCTCCGTGATGGTGCCAAGATCACGGTTGGCGACACCAAGCTCTCTACTGGTCGAGGTCATTTGAATCCGGTCGCCCGTAGCGAATTCGCGGTCCGTCTCGCGGAAGACATCGACGCCGCGCAACCGTCGCGGGTCATATGTCACATTTGTTCCGTTTTCAAGCTCCACAGTGAGCGTATTGGCGCGGGCATCGACGGTGCGAACGGTAGCGAAACTGTTCCGCTCGATGCCTTCGGTCTTGCTTCCGGTGGTGTATTGCAACACGTCTCCAGTGTTGTATCGTGCCGCCCATGTACGGTCGGCCCCGGTCATGTCGGAGCGATGGGTAAGAGTCCGGAAGGTCTGCCCGTCTGCTGCCAGAACGCCTTTGGCTAGCATCTCGGCACGGACGGCCTCGTTGATCTGTTGACGGCTCCGGTTGTCGGGAGAGACGACGATGGTGTTCTCCGGGTGCGCAGCGTAGTCCCTCGCAATAGCAGCGATGCGTTCCTGCCTGTCGGGGATCTCGGTAATCCGCCCCTGGCTGGCGAGCATGTGGATTCCTTGCTGCGTCTTGTTCTTCGCAAGCTGCTCGACCGCTTTCAGCAATTCAGGGTCCTTCTGCCGCATGATGCGGTCAAGCTGCGAGGCCCGCAATCCGGCATCTTGCATCTGCTCGAAGGGCTTTCCAGCATCCACGCCCTGATGCTGGCTGGTGTCGCCGATAACCAATACGCGGTCGTTCGGTTTCAGCTTGTCTAGAAAGGCCCGCATCTGCCGCGTACTGGCGAGACTCGACTCGTCAAGCATATAAAGGTGGCGCACTTCAGGACTGGCGCTAGGGTTGTTTGTGCCTCGCGCAAGGAAGCTCTGCAAGGTTGTCGCCTCAATCCCGGCCTCGCGGAGCTGCGCCGATGCGCGGGAGGTCGGGGCGAAACCTTCTACCGTGTAGCCGGTATTTTCCGCGCCATCGCGGATGGACGCCAGCACGGTTGTTTTCCCACTGCCTGCCCGTCCCTGCAAGCCATGAATGCGGTCAGTGGAATTGAGAACTTCCTCGATCACCCGACGCTGGGAGTCGTTCAGGAAGTCCCGCGAACGCGCCTGTTCCTGCGCTTCCTCGGCAGTCATCATCGGGGAAACTGCATTTCGTCCCGCAACTACATGGGCAATGTTGGCGCGTTCTGCGGTGATGGTTTCCGGTGTCGTAAAACTGCGGCCGGAGGCGTACTTCGCGGCTTCCACTGATTGAAAGTCTCCACTTTCGCGCCGCGCCTCGAAGTCGGCGCGAACCTCTGCATAGGTTGTCTCACCCATGCCGCGCCGCAGCGCATCGCGGAAGATAAGACGTTCGTCGGCGACGGCCTCGCGCTCGAAGAGACTGTGCCGCGCATAGGTGATGGCTTCCTTCGCGCGAGTCGTCCTATCCGCAGTACGCTCCTGAGTCTGAGCACGTTCGCGGGCTTCCATCACTACTTGTCGCGGCTGGTTGCCGTACTCGGCAGCAACATTTCGGTGGGCCTCCAAGACCTGTTCCCGCGTGAAGGTCTGCTTCTTCTCGCGTGTGGAGTGAGCTGCGATCTGCGCCGCTCTTGGGCCACTGACGCCGCTCCTTTCCATCTCATCTTTGATCTGTTGCGACCGCAGGCTCGATGTATCCAAATACGCCTGCGTATAACCTCTGATCTCCGGCGCGCCGCTCTTTCCAGCCTCGATTTCGTACCCAAGGTCGCGCAACCGATACATCAATTCGGACTGGTAAACCGCCGTGGCAAATTGCTTGCTCTCAAAGAATGGCCGTTCCTGAAGAGCCCTCGTCGTGCCATCGGCGCGCTCGGTGACGTTGAAGATGATGGCGTGGGTGTGAAGCTGCGGGGCGGCGTAGCCGTCTACGGGCCGCGCAGTGTCATGTTCAAACTTCGCAGCGATGAACTTGCCGGTGTTCTCGGGTGGATTGTTGCCGCCGATCCGCGCATGCGTGTATTTCTCCAGTTCATTCAGTGCTACCGTAACGGCGGCGGCGTGGGCTTCGCGGACCCGGTCGTCTCCTCCGACCAGAGCGGTCAACGAGACGGACTTCGGCGCGGAAAAGGTAGCATCCCAGCCGGCGCGATGCTCCACTGCCTTCACCGTCTTTCCATTTGCATTTTGATACTCCACGGCGTCCCGGTGCCGAACCATCTGGACATCGCTCTGCGGATGCTGACCCTCCGAGAGACGGGAAAACTCCTGGGCCGTCACCTCGCCGGTTAGTCCCAGCGAGGTTGCAAGCCGTCCCTGCCATTCACCTTTTACCTCGTCTCCCTGTTTGTAATAACTCTGGGCAGCGGAGGTGTACTCCAGCTTGTGATAGGTCTGGGCCTGGCCGGAACTGAGCGCCTTGGGGATGGTCATCATGGCTATATCTCCCGGATGTATTCAGGACCATGCACCTCTTCCTGTTCGATTTCGGGATCGGCAACCACTGTGGGGGCAGGCGCGGGCAGGCTCACTTCGACGGCGCGTGCCGCTTCTTGGGTATCTTTCTTCGGCCACGGAAGAGGGTTCTTTTCGAGCACAAGCGGCGCATCGTTCGCCATCTGCCCTGTCGTATTCACGGCGGCCTCCGGTTCTGCTTGTTCTTTTCTGACCGGGGATTTCAGAGGGCGTGGCTCCAGCGTATCGGGATCGAAGCTCAGGCCACCACCAGCCGCCTCGCGCGGGATAAATCCGGGTGTAGGCGTGGGCAAGTCCATATAGTCGAAGGCGAACCGCGCGACATTGTTGCCCAGCTTCAAGTATGCGTGCCGGTCGTCCAAGCCCGTAATCTCCGAACCCATCACAAGCGGCTCGATCTGGCGATCCACGGTGAAATTCTTGCCTGACCTGGACCCATCGAACTTCGTCTCCTTCAGTCGTTCGATTTCAACTTTACCGATCGCCTCCGAAATCCACTCTGCGGCTTTGGGCTCAGCCGTTTTCATGAAGATTTTGGTGGCAGGCTGTGAAAGCATGACCTCTGCCAGATGGCCGTAGATGACCTCAAGTTGGGCTTTGCCCTGGAATCCAAGGACAAGCGGATTTTTCGATTTCCGATTCTCCGTGATGGCCGTATGGAGCTGCGGCAACTTCTGCAAACTCGCCAGCTCGTCGATCACAAACCAAACAGGCTTTTGTTCCGGCTGCGGCGCGGTCAGTAGGCGCATCACCAGCAAATCAATCCACAGCGAATGCAAGGGACGAAGCGTTTCCCGTTCCGGTGGACGTGAAGTTATGAACATCCAACCTTTGCGTTTCTTGGCCCACGTTCGGGCATTCCACACGGGCCGTTTCTCATCTTTTTGTGGTAATAGACGGAAGCATTTGGCTACCAGACCCAGCGACGAAAGCACACCGGCGCGCTGCGGCCCGGCCTTCCTATCTATGTAGAAGGCCATCTCGGTTCCTTCGACCCGCTTCATCAACTCTGTATCGCTCGCCATCCATTCGGCGAGCTGATGCGGCGTCGGCCCCAGCTTCAAGAGATGAGCAAAAATTTGCGCGGGGGTCTGGTGAAAGAACTCGTCCTTGTCAGCGGTCGCTGGCTGGTATAGCGATGCGGCGATAGCGTCCGCCTCTGCATTCGACTCCATCTCCTGCGCGGGACCCCAATAGGGGCAGCGGGTGTCCAGCGGGTTTAGGACGATGTCTTCGCGTCCGGCGTCGTAAAATCTCTGGACGTACTCGCAGGCGGGGTCATAAACAATGGCTGAGTCTCCACGCTGACGAATCTGCCGGAGGCACTGCATGATGAGCTGCGTTTTCCCCACGCCGGTATCGCCCATGAGTTGAAGATGCTGTGCCTCTTTCCGTAGCGGAATCCGCATCATCTTGTCGGATTCGGTGGTTTTAAAGCCGACGCCGTCACCCTTCTGCACCTTGTTGAACTCCTTGGGCGAGAGCATGAGCGGCCCGCGCAGAACACGCCCGTACTTCATCTGCCGGAACCGCTGGATGTCCTTCGGGATCGCAAACCAGAGCATTGCCAGGAGGCAGACGCCCCCTTCGATGAAGCTGACGGTGAAGACGGCGAACAGCCTCTTGCCATCGAAGATGGCATAGTGGAGCCAATGATCCATTGCGGCATCGGCGAGCTTCTGAGCAGGGCCGCGAAATGGAAAACGATAGCCCTCCCCTTGCGCCAACTCCGACAGCTCGAACGGAACGACTCTGCCATCTGGAAGAGTCATTTTTCCTTCGGCGAAGTCTACCGGCAGGGCGAGACGCGGCTTGGGCTTTCCGCCGCCCAGATATAGAAGACGGTAGGTGCCGTGGGTATGGACGGCGGCTCCAACCTCCGCGCGTGCATACTCCGTCATGTAGGACTGCTGCAACGGCGGCAACGAGAAATGGAGCCGCTGCCATACAAACAAACAGGTGCAAAGGAACGCCGCTGCGATGGCGCTGTAGCTCATGACCGGCGCGTGCGGTGGCCAGATGATCGTTTCTTTTCTACCCCATTGCGTTGCCATCCTTATCGCTCCTTTCCCGCATCCTGCGTGTACTGCTGCATCACGTCCTGGGCGGCCTTGTGCTTCTCCTTCCGCACCATCGTCATGGCTTCGGTGATCCATGTGGGCGAAACCTTTTCCCCCAGGATGAGCGGCTTGATGAGGTTCACAAGCAGCATTCGCGTGGCGACCAACTCTGTGAACACGGCGTCGTCGGTAGAGCGCCGCGCTTCGCGCAGGAGAACTTCGCGTGCCCATTCACTGAGAGATTTACCTTGTGCGCGAGCTGCCTCATGAAGCTCGCGCTGCTCCTTGGCGGTCACGCGCGCGTTCGCCATGCGATCTCTTCCGGTACGGCCTGCAGACCGTGCCAGTCGTACATCCAGGTCAGATAGGGTACTTTGCAAAGTATTCATAGTTCCTCCTAACGCCCGTAAACAATTGTTTTCAGAATGAAAACGGTTGTCTTACGGGTAGTTTCAAGTTGCTCTGAGGCAAGGGCGTACACAGTTGTTTTCGTCCTTGCCCCAAACACCACCCTGGAAGGGATCAAGTGTCAATCTTCTTCCGGTGCGCAGCACCGTAGTGGCTCTGCCACTGATTTAGCAGCGGGATCATGCCTTCGATCCCGCCACGAATGCCGATGCTTGTGCAGGCGATGATGCTGACGAAGCCGGCTTCCTTGTTGGCTGCTCAGCGGCATCGTTGGCGGCTGCACGACGCACGCGAAGCGTCGGCGTAATCCGCTGGGCTTCAGGAGTGCGAAGGAACTCCTGAAACTCCCGATCCTTGGAGAAGACATAGGCGAGCGCCTGCTCGACAACGTCGTTGGCAGATGCGTGGATGAAGGCGGCATACTGATCGACCTGTGTAGCGGTCGAATCAGTCAACCGGATGGAGGCGCTGAGGTGGCGGGTTTGGATGACTTCGAGTAGTGGCATGGCATTCTCCTTTGGGTAATGAATTCAAGCGATTCTGTCGCGGGCAATCATGCGCTGTGCCGTGGCTGCGATCTCCCACGCACGGGCGGAGCAGAGTGTCGCGGAAAGGTTGGCTCGCCTACGGCTTTCAAGCATCGCAATTACGTGGGCGATGGGGGTGCCTTCCAGGAACCAGAGACGGGCGGAAGCCATGTCCACGGTGCGCTGCGCATAGTACGTGGGATTGGGCTTATCAGAGCGGCGCGAAGCCAGCTCCAGAGTGAGGGTCACGGCATCTTTCCCGTGGGCAAGCTCGCGCGAGACCCACGCCCAATCGTGCTCGGAGTTCGTCTGCATATCGCGGCGTATCGGTTGCTGCGGGATAGGCGGAATCATGCAGGCTTCGCGCAGGACATACAGGTGGAAATCATCTGGCTGGTAGGTCGCATCGGAGAGATATTCGACTCTGATGAGCTGCGCGGGGGCGTACTTGCAGTTCTTGAATCCCGGAATGCGCAGAACCCGATTACAGTCTGTGCAGGAGATGTCGCCGTGGAACGCCGCCGCGAGGAGCTTGAGCGTAATCTCCTGCGTGTAGAAGTCGAAGTCCTCCACGCGCCACAACACCTGATATTTTTCTGCCGATGTGGAGACGATCACGTTTGGTTCCGGCACAAGTTCTGAGGCCCGTAGCGCAGCAAGTCGGGTCTCTCCGTTCACGTCGATGTCGATATAGAGATGGCGAATGGAAGCGATGCAATCCTTGGTGCGCTTCCGGCTTCCGGAGAGCAGCGGATTGGCAGCCACGTAGATATTCGCTCCATGGTGGTTTTCATGAGCGAGCCAGCCACGGTAACGGGGCGCGAGCGCACGTTCCAGAGGAACGATGCGCTGCTGTACCTTTGCGGTGCTCTCGTTGCGAAGCAAGAGAGCGATCGTGTCACCCGGAGCGAAGCAACGGGTAAGAAAGTCCTGGGCTGTTTCATTCATCTCGATACCTCCAGTCCTTCTGGTACTGCGAGTGCAAATGCCACGGGCCTTTAGCAGCCGAAGAGCCCGGCTCGATGCCGGACTCTTCGGAGACGAGGAAGGGCCTATGCGGCCTCTTCCTCGCTCAGTTCTTCGTCGTCCTCCGCAGCCGCTTTGGCGGCACGGTCCAGCTTGAGAATCGAGTTCACCCGGATCTCCCAGATGGTCTGCTCCGAGTTCGTCTTCTTGCTGTCATACTTCCGGCTGCGCAGCTCGCCCTCGACCTGGATATGAGCGCCCTTCTTGAGCGTGGCCGCGAATTCTCCGAGCTTGCCGAAGACCACGCAACGGTGCCATTCGGTGTGCTCGATGTACTTGCCGTCCTTCTTGTAGGAGGACTTGGTTGCCAGCGAGAGAGTGGTGAGGCTGCGGTCGTTGTTGGTGCGAACTTCTGCATCAGCGCCGGTGAATCCGATGAGGGTGACTTTGTTTGAGTACATGGTGGTGATCTCCGTTTCGTTGAATTTCCCGTATCCTGCTCGGGTCACACATGGCAACGCCAGCGAGAGGCCCCGCCTCCCAAGGCCGAAGCTCTGCATTTACGGAGGGTCCGTCGTAGACGGAAACCGTAACCCGCAGGGTGGCGCAGCCAAAGCAGAAGAGCGAGCTTGCCGCAGGGCGGCGGACAGGCCCGAAGCGTGACCCCGAGCAGAGGACGGGATACGAGGCGGAAGGCTCCCCGATGCACCGAAGTCATCCACTCGATTTCGGCGGCGAATTGTCGCCCAAACCGTTGCCCATCTCATCGCTACAAAGGCTCCATAGAAGAGCGGCTCAAAGCACCCTCCGTTGCGCTCTTGGCTATGCCGGTATGCCACGCTGGGCGCTTTCAGAGACGAGTTGGGCTGTGCAGCCGATTTGGCAGCATGACGGTACATCGAAGTGACCTCGATTCGGGTTGTGATTCTCTAGCTGGAAGCCTGCGTATCAGGCGTCGGAGGCACGGTAGACCTCCTGGGTGAGGAACGCCTGCTTGGCATAACTGTAGCCGGAGACGGTAATCAGTTCTCGGACTCTTCGGCGTCCCCTGGCATCGCGCTCGCAATGCAGTACGAAGTCCACAGCTTTGCCGGTCTGCGACCGGACAAATGCCTGATCCAAATTCGTTCTTGCACTCAGAGCCATATCAGCCAACCGGTCCAACGCATCCACAGCGGAATCGGCGTGCAAGGTAGACAGGGTTCCACCGTGTCCGGTATTCATGGCCTGGAGTAGGTCATAACCGCACTCGTCGCGGATTTCGCCCATGATGATCCGGTCAGGACGGTGGCGGAGAGCTGCCGCCACCAACTGGCTCGGCGTGATAGCAACCTGGCCGGGGATCGCGTCCACGGCCTCCCAGCGGACGGCGTTCGGATGCGCGATCTTCAGTTCGGCGGGTTGCTCGATCACCACCAGCCGTTCATGCAGCGGAACGTGATCCAATAGCGACTTCATCAACGTGGACTTACCCGACGATGTACTGCCGCTGATGATGCCGTTCTTCCGCTTCATGAGGAGGTTGACTACAGCGTCCCGAACGGTCGGCGGCAGACTACCCGCAGCCACCAGCTCATCGCTTGTATACCAGCGGTTGAACTTGCGGATCGTGAGCGTCGGCCCGTTGATCGAAGATGGAGGGCCAACGACGGCCACGCGCGAGCCATCCGGCAAGCGTGTATTCAGTACAGGATTCTGGCTCGTCATATCCTGTCCGAGGAGGCGTGCGACACGCTCAATGGCCGCCTGCAAGCGGTCATTGGTGTAAGGCGTGGAGAGCGGAATATGCTCGATCACGCCGCCGCGATCAGCGAAGACTCCCGTTGTCCCGTTCACCATCAAGTCCGAGATGGACGGGTCTAGCAGAAGAGCGCGTAGCTCTTCGGGAAAGAATGGGAGTATGAGCTGGAAGCTCATCGCGCCCCTCCCGTGACAGGCTGAGAGATGACATTGGGGTCTGCGCGGTTGCTGCTGGGTGCAATCGGATCTACGGAAACACGGTTCTCGTGGAACTCCGTGATGGTCAGACCCAGCGGATTGATGAACTCGTATTGCGGGTAAATCCTGGCCTGATCGCTCACCTGCTTGGGATTCAGGTAATACGTTACGGAAGCCAGCCAGTGCTCCGTGCGTGGCTCGTGCGAGTGCTCTTCGGAGAACAGCTTATCGAACGTAACGAGCGCTGTTCCGCGCGCGATACGAACGCCCTGAACCGTCTCTTCCGACATGGACGTAATGGTGACGTTGCGAACCTGCACGTCGCTGGATTCGACTTGTCCGCCGACTACCTGAGAGACAAGATGACTCTGGTTGTCCGTGCCCATCAACTGCGAAGCAAGCGGTTGCGAAAGGAAGTAGTAGTTGAGCGGATATTTCTTCGCGATCGTCTCGCGATTGATGGTGTAACGATAGTTCGCCCAATCGGTGAGATACGTCCGCACTTCACCTTCGCGGGGGCTGTAATTGAGGTCCGTGTACTGGATCGCCTGAGCGCGTCCCATCTCGTCGATGCGGATATAGCGATCGGTAATGGGGCGGTGCGCCAGGGAGAAGTTCAGCCACATCGAACCGCAGAGGAGCGCAGTCCCGCAGCCGATGATGAGTCGGTATGCTTTGCGCTCGGCATAGTGCGACGAATAGACCTCATTGCCGATGTGATCTGCTAGCATTGCTTGCGAAGGTGTGAGCGCGTAGTCAATGGGTGCTGTGCGTGTGGACATGATGCTGTTCACTCCTTTCCGAGACTGCTCTGAAGACGACGGCTGCATAAATAAATCCGGCGATCACAACTCCTACCAGGAACAGGAAAAGTAGCGGGCGAATGAACCTGGAAAGCCCGGTCGCGCGTGCAAAGAAAAAGCCTGTTAGGAATTCCCACATCTCATGCCCCTCCTGACATCATCGCTATCGTTCCCGCAGCCCCACCGGCGGTCTTCGTCGTTGCGGATACAAGTCCAGCCGCCCCGCCAAAGATGGCCTGCGTCATGCTCGGAATGAACAGCATGTTAATGATGAACGCGACGAAAACCATTAAGCAAGGGATTAGATTGGCGATCCACATATCCATCGAATAGTTACCGTTAAAGGTTTGCTGTAGGAAGCCGTTCATGAATCCTGCCCACACATAGATAAATGCAGCCGCAACGGCGCGAATCATCGCAAAACTAATCAGTACGTCGAGAAACTGGAAGAACTTGGCTTTGAAGCTCTGCGTCATCAGCAGCGGGATGAATACAGGACCGAATAGAGCAGTAACGCCGTAGAGGATGAAGGCGCTGCAATTAATGACGAACAAGATCGCGGACGTGAGGCCAAGCATGATCTGGACGAGTACATAGCAAAGGATCTGAACCGGGGCGGTGAAGGACGGCATGGCAGTTCCGTCGCCAGCGGTCTTGAGAAGCTGGAGCAACTGGTCCAGCGAGTGCTGATCGAATGCCGCGACCATCGCCTGGGCGATGTAACTGAAGAAGTGATTGATGCCGAAGCTCGCACCGGGGAATGGGTTCACCCAATAGTTTTCCAACAGGCAGCACAGAATGAGCTTAAGCAGGAAGTTTGTGAGATCGCCAGCACGGACAGGATGCGTATGGAAGCGGAGCGTCATGCTGGACGTGTTCCAGTTGATGACCATGCTGATGAGCGTGAACAGCGCGATGCAACTCAGCTCCGTCAAGCCAAGCTGTGTGAGGGCGCCGCCGTTCTGGGTCGTCAGGTTGGTCAAGTTATTGGTGAACTGGTAGAGCCAGTCCATGCCCGACGATGCGGACGGCAGTGCTTGTGCGAGAACGACGACGGCGCTCATGTCAAATCTCTCCTATACGAACTACGGAATATAGCCCTTCCAAGTCTTGCCTTCGTTACCGGCGGCGGAGTTGTGGCGCTTACGGTCTTGCTCAACCTTCTTGCGAAACGCCTCATCTTCTTTCCTGCGCTGCTCCGCGTCGCGTTGGTGTTGTTCGAGAACGGTCACAGCCTTCGCGGTCTCATGGCGTTGATAGATCGCGGCGCTGGCGATAGCGGCCAGCACCGCAAGGATGGCAATCAACAGCTTCGTGTTGAGGAGCTTCAGCATGGCTCTCCGTTACGGCAAGTACGTCTGCCAGGTGTTGTCTTCGCTCGCGGCAGTCATGTCGTGCGTTGCGTGCTGCGTCTGAACGAAGACGGCGGTGTTGAGGTCAGTAGCAGCGGCGTTCCGCTGCTGCATGTTGGCGACAGCCATCTGCGACGCGACGCAGGCTTGCAAGACGCCCTGGGACTGCATCTCGGACATCTTCTGGGCTTCCGCCGCGTTGAGCAGGTTGAGTTGCTGCACTTCGCTGTTGGTGGAGGGACCGCCATCGAGCTGGTTGGCTGTGAGGCTGCTGTTGGCGATGGTATTCTGCGTCCGGGCGGCGCGGTATTGCCCGACTGCGGTAATGCAGTCCGGCGACACCGAATCGGACATCTCGATCATGGCAAGCTGCGAGAGTTGGGGACTTCCCGGAGTCTGGCTACCGATGAAGGCTGGCAGGTCGGAGCTGACGGGAACCGTCGCCGCACTCCATCCGGTCGTCGAAGCTGACGGCGAGTTGCTGTTGAGCGCCGTCGTCATACCGTTGGTTTCGCCGAACATATTCTTGACGTTGGCGTTCTTGAGAGCCGTCAGTGTGGTTTGCCACTGCTGCTTGATGGAGAAATGCTCAATGTTGTTTTTGAGCATTGTGTATTGCGTCTGGAGGGTGGTGAGCTGGGATACGAGGCTGGCGTAGCTGGTCGGATCGAAGACGATATCTCCGATGCCGAACAACGCGAAGCTCGGCGTGGCGGTTAGCAGTAACAGACCGCCTCCAAGAAGCCACTTGCGCCGGTTCTTTAGTGAAAGCTGCATAGAAACCTCCAATACAAAAAAGCGTCAGAAACAACGGGGATACGTCGGATCGAGCCGGTCCAGGGAGAAGTCATGGAACCCGCTGATGAGGTGGCCGACAAACTCTAGGACGGCATCGCCACCGCGCACAAGCAGGGAGAACCCTCCGCTCA
Organism: Granulicella sp.; assembly: GCA_003133205.1. The sequence continues at coordinate 14,507 of PKWK01000291.1, forward strand.
CACGGAAAACTGAAAGCGTGAGGATAAGCAAAGCCGTGAGGTGAAATTGCTTGCGGGGAATGGCGATGGACAGATGCACAATGCCTCCTTTCGTTACAGGGTGGGATCGACGCGGTGTTCTGCGTAAGACGGGATGAGGATGTCGCGCCCGATGTAGACACGCGCGCGGGAACCCTCTTTGAGCGTGATGATCGGAAGCCGATTGAGGAAGTGATTGAGCACCTGCTCGCCTTCTGCGGCAGTCTGTTCCGAAATGCCATTACGAATCTGCGTGGAAGGATCAAGAACCGTACCGCTGTTGCCGATCTGCGCTAAGCCTCCGAGTCCACCGATGGCGGCGGCTGCGCCGAACGCCATCAGGTATCCGTGGTCCACCTTGGTCGCGAGGCCGGTCGTGCCGATCTGATCCAGACCAAGATACTTATCGAAGTCGAGCGAGAACCCATCGGGACACACCGCCCGGTGAAAGGTAACGAACATCTTCCGCTGCTGGGCATTGCCCACGCTCTGCACGGTGCCAATCAGCCTTGTACCCTGCGGCATCAATAATTGCTGATGGTCGTGGGAGTAATAATCCGTTGTGAGCATGACGAGGATAGGGCCGGAGAGTCCGCCGTCAATGTGGTTCGTGACGACACCTTCCAACACCGTGCTCTCGAAGATCCGGTAGAGATGTCCCTGATACTGGTCGAAGTTGTAAGGGGACATCGCATCTGATTTGGCCGTCTGACCGGAAACGGCATCCTTGGGCGATGGCCTGCCGGATGTATCTTCAGCAGATGCCTTGTCGGGGCTTTCTTCTTTAGCGGCAAGGACAGGAGTCGGTGCAGCCGAGCCCGCATGAGAGAAGTCGATGGCAACGGTATCGCTGTTGAGTGCATCCTGCTGCTGCTTCTCGATGGCAAGCCTCTTCTGCTTCGCTTCCGCCTGGACTTCTGAGACGTTGGAGGTATGCTGTGGGGCATTGCTGCTTCCGCCGTAGATGGCATCCCGCTGAGCGGGAGTCATCGGTGCGGCGGTGGCGCTCTCCGGCTCGGGCACGCTCTGTTCCTGCTGAAGCTGTTGCATCGCTTCCGCAAGTGCCTGTTGCCGCTGCCGCTCCTCGGCATCGTGCCGCGCCTGCATTTGCTGCTGCGTCTCAAAGCTCGATACCTGCTGTGCGTTTGGCGTGGTCGGGCTCATGGTCAGCGAACTGGCAGGAGCGATCTTCTTGGTTCCACTCAACAGGCTGGAGAGGTTGGCGATACCGATCAAGCCGACGATCACCACCAGCGCGATGATGACCGGCATACCCTTCCGCAGCGGTGGCTTCGCTTCTGGCTGTTCGGGAACGGTGGCAGGCGTAAACTCATTCGTCTCCGGCATGGCTACCTCCCCTCTGTGCTGCGGTGGAAGTCTACGCGTTGCTTGCCGATGGCAAGATAACCCGAATCCACCTCTTTCGGGACGGTATACAGGCCATTCGAAAAATCGAAGTTGATGAGCGATGGTTTCTTGTCCTTCACCTCATAGAGGGCGGGCGTCTCTTGAAATTGCCCGCGCAGGTAGGTGAACTTGTCATCCCGCCATATCTGCTGTAAGCCCACCTCCTTGCCCTTCTTCTCGTCCCACACGTAATCGAAGTGGAGCGAGCCAGGATACTGGCTTCGGTACGTTTCTTCTTTGGTTCGTTCCGACTTCAGCGTAGCTGTCTGGGCTGCCAGAGCAGCGGCGGCTTCCTGTTTGGCTTTGTCCAGGTCCGCAGCCGGCACGAACACCGGCAACTGCGCCAGGCGGTCTTTGGCAGCTTTGTCGCTGGGTTCGATGAGCACCTTGGAGTCGTAGTGCGGATCGGTATCGTCCGAGATTTCGCGCAACTCAAGCGTGTACTCGTTGCCATGATCGGAGACGATGTGAATGTCGGTCGATCCGTTCGCCGTCTTCGGCTTCACACTGATAAAGCGTGAAGCCACATGGCCGCCGTCGAAGACCCAATCTACGGTGTCCCCGGCGAAGACGTTGGCAACCTTCTCCTCGGGAGGCAGAACAATCAACGTGGACTGCAACAGTCCAGCGCGGATCACAGGCGGAGTCTGGGACTCCGAGACAGCCACCGTGCGCGGGGCGCTGGGCTGGAGGGGATGCGCGGGTGTCGATGCGCTAATCGGCACCGACGCCAGCGCGAATCCTAAAGTGACGATGATGGGAATGAGTGGCTTCATGGTTTCCTGTCCTTTCTGCGTTACTCGGTATCACCCTGGGCAAAGCGATCTATGCCGTCGGTGAGTCCGTACTTGGCAATGAGCTTGGAGCGGCGAACGCGGTCTTTCGGCTTCGTGGAGAAGGCTGCATAGCTACGGTTGTCCAGATTCAGTCGCACAACCTTAGTCAGCCCGTCGCGGCGCATGTAAAGCGCCTCCCGGTCCCGCAAGCTCTCGAAGAGAGCGAGCTGTTGCTCGTTCATCTTGAACAATTCGGCATACCGCTTGCGATTGAACGTAGCATCGCGCAGGAACAGGAACGACGTGCAGGAGTTCACGATGCTGTCGGCGTTCGCGCCGAGGTCTTCGGCGGACTGGCCGATCATGGTCACGCCGCCAAGGTTCTTGCGGACGGTCTTGATGGAAGCCAATGCCGCCTCAAGAAGCTGCCGGTTTTTCATCGAAGAGAAGATCTCTTCGATAAGGATGTGCTTGGGGACACCCAGATTGGCTGGGTTGTAGAACACATCGTTGATGCGTCGCAACAGCCACACCATCAGCGGCTCAATCAGGTCAGCATACTGGGCGTTGTTGACGCCCTGGAAGTCGAAGCACTGAACGCGAGACAAGGAAAGGCTGTCTTCGACGTTGTCGAAGATGGCGCTGTACACGCCTCTGCCGACCCACTTCGAGAGATACCTGTCGAGCTTCTTGGGCAGGTAGAGATTGGACAGGCGGCGGTTCGCGGCGTCAAGTAGGTACATATCTTGAACCGCCTTGTGGATCACATCGTCGTCTTCCGGCTCCAGCTCCGCGCCCCCATTAGTCAGCAGCAGCTTAATGAAGCTGTATAGAAACTGGATGTTGCTCTCAGTCGGTTCCAGCGTGAACGGGTTCATGCGCGGGCCGTCTTTCCCGATGCGGTCTACACGTCCGCCATAGAGTTCAACGACACTCTCATAGCTGCCGCCGATGTCGAAGATGTAGGTAAATCCGCCGTATTTCTGCTCATGGGCGATGGTGACATTGCCGGTCACGGACTTACCGGAACCTGTAGGCCCGAGGATGAGTTGCACCCGCACGCCATCCACATAGGCATCCTGAAAGAAAGGAGTTCCCGTCCGTGTCTCGAAGACGTTCAGGTACTCCGCGTCAAGGTCATCGGAATAGGGGTGACCGAGATTTGGGGCGAAGATGGAGGACAGCCGCGCATGGTGGTCTTCCGCCAGCCACATCGGGAAAACGTTGAATCGTGCATTTCCTGGAAACATCGCGTAGAACGCGGAGAGGTTCCCCAGCGTCTCTTCCATGATCTGTGCGCGTGCTTCCACGAAGACGCGATGCACACCGGGAGAAAGAGTGTGCAGTTCCGCGACGCTGCGAGCGGCTACAAGCAAGCGGAGTGAGTATTCGCCCTGGGATTTCTTGTCGAGCGAGCGAATCACTTCGCCGAGGTCATCGACGGCGTTATTGGCTGCCTTGGCGCCTGCCCCAGTATCGAGCGAAGCCGTGTCTTTGCCTGCCATGACGCGGGAGAGAACCCCGACTTTGAAGAACGAGATGAACTTCTCTTGCTGGTCGATCTCATGCCGCGCCGTCGCCGTTGACTTGGGTCGCCATGTCGAGCACAGGATGCTGTCGCAGTCGAGCTTGAGCAGGTCCGCGAAGAGACAGGGACGGGATGCCTCCGGCGTAGTTTTCAGCGAATACATCTGCACGTACCGCCTGCCGACGCGGAGGTGGTCGCTCTCCCACGACACGGGGTTCTGTACGATCTGGCGGTCTGCGCCGGTGTCGCTGCGGAGGTGTCCCCATTCCGCCCAATCTTCAAGATTGAAAAGGTAGCTGAAAAACTGAAATGCACTCTGCTTGTCGAGCAGCCGAAGCCCGATGGTGCTGCCGAGATTGCCAGCAAGCAAGGTAGCAGTCTTCCCCAGCACTGCCAGCATCCGCGACGTTGCGGCGGCGTTCTCTTGCGGCCTGCGGTCGAAGGCTTCCACCTTTGACGGCTCCAGAGTGAGACACCAATGCAAGTCAATTCGGCGGAAGGCCGCAGTCTGCTCCAGAAACTCCAGTCGGTCGCGTACAAACGCCTGCGTAACCGGATTGGTGTAGCTCAGTTGCCGGGGCAGCTCGTACCCGGAGCGGACGCGCGCGTACTGGTACAGAGCCGCGCCTTCCGGCAGACCCCGTAATGCTCCTTCGATCATGCGGAGTTGCGACTCAAGCTCCTGGTCGGTCAAACCCTCTTCGTCCACCCCGGCGAGCGCAAACAGGCATCCATAGCCACCGCCTTTCAGCGCAAAGATGTGGTCATTGACGAAGCGTGCAATAGGAACGACGCTGCACGCCGCGCCCGCTTTGGCGAACCACGGAACGGATTTAAGTTCTTCAGCGTTTGCGCGGGTCATAGTAGCTCTTCTGGTTGAGGCTCAGGCCCCAGATCTGAAACATCTTTGGGTGTTTGCGGATGATGAACCATGCGCCGACTGCGAGCGCCGGGATAGCAAGCATCGCCAGCAGGCGAAAACCAACGAGGAAAGCCGTTACACAGACGAATACGATCGCCATCCATGCTGTAAGATCGAGTCCAAGCTTGGCTCTCGGTCGATTCAGCGCTTGATTGATCGGTAACGGTTCTCCCCGCTTGGCCATGTCGATGTACCTCCTACATCGACTGCCCGGTCAACGAACCGATCCAACCGGCTCCCCAACCGAGCACTCCGGCGCCAAAAAGCGCACCGAAGAGTCCTGGTATGGCATCCTGAAACCGACCGGACATCATGCGGATTCCGGCGAAAATCAAACCGCCGAAACAGATGATGGCCCCAGCGTAGATGGCGAACGTTTTAAACGTTCCCATGAGCGTTTGCGCTCCTGAGAAGTCCATCGTCCCTTGTGCGTGGGCAACGCCTGCGAAGGTGAACGCAACAAGCGTCGGCCCCATCCGCCGTGCAGTTCGTACAAGGTTTTGTTGGTTGAAAGTTCGCGCCAATCTCGTGGCAAGGCGAGGATTCAGGCGGGTTACTTGTTGAGTAATGACGCTACGGATTCTGTGGAACATCGGCACCTCCAGCGACCCGGTAGGCCGCGATATGCCGTGAGCGTAAGATACTCGTCGTCCACCGTCCAATACTTCCTATTTATCGGGCGATAGCTGTCATTTATCACTTTGCCGAATAACCATGATGAAGCTGGCGGAAGGATTTGTCTTCAAGACGTGTTGGGCCGCATATCGGGTCAACGTTGACAGAACCACACATCAGCCAAGGAGCGACATTTGTTCTGGTGCCTCACCTACAGAACGGGGAGGCTTCCTTCCGTTCTCCGAGGGGCGCGCAATCCGACTTTTCAAGAGCCGGATAAGCACTGGAATTGTCTTTGGATGACCCTGTTTCTTGTAGACGAACGCGGTGTCGACCGTCCACACTACTCCGGCGATGGGGCGCGTGGTCAGTTCTGGCTCCAATAATGTTCCTTCGCGGATGAGCGCAAAGCCGAATCCCTGCTTCACGAGCGACTGCATCTCGCTCGGATGGGATGCCCGTGAGAACTCTTCGATTGTCACGCCCACTTCGGCTAACAATTCAGCGAGTCTTTCGTGAGCTTGGGGATTTCGCTGTGGGTGGTACAGGACGATTGGATTCGCTTGCAAGTCGGCGGGGTGAAAAGAAGCCTTCTGGGCGAGGGGATTGTCGGCGCGAAGGCACACCACAAGTCGGTCTTTCCGAATCTCATCCACGTAGAGGCTCGGGTCGGCCACGGGCAAGGTCACTATTGCTGCGTCGATCTCTCCCGATGCGATGTCCTGAACGAGTTGCACCGTGTCACCATGCGCGGAACGGACGGGACAGTCGGGGAGAAGCTCCTTGTGCAGGGAGCAAAAAAGATGGAAGAGGGTAGGATCGGTCTGTGAAGAGCAACCGAGTCTAAGGGTGCGAATCTCTCCTCGTTCGATTGCTAATAATGCGTCCATCGCTTCGTCTCGTGCATCAAGCAAGCCCTTGGCGATCAGCTTGAACGCAACTCCTGTAGCGGTGAGCCGAATTCGCCCGCTCTTGGACTTTCGGTACAGGCGAACGCCAGAATGTTCGTGGAATTGCTTAGCCTGCGCGCTCAAGTTTGGCTGCGTAGTGTGAAGCGCTTCCGCAGCGGCGCGAAATCCATTCTTCTCTACAACCGCAAGCAGGTACTTGAAATAGCGATACTCGGCCCAATCGTACATACGCATCTCCCGGCAACAGGTCTTCGCGTTACGTCGATTACCAAGGAAAAGCGCAGCAATATGAGGCTCAACCTTGCTTGTGGAAATCATACCTGACAGGAATCAAGTTGAGCAACAGTGCCCTGGGCAGAAGTGACTATTATGAAACGCTTTGACTGGCTAATTGCCCCGATTAGTGTTCGCGTCTCGCAGGGGTGATAGCTGTGGATTATCACCCGATAAATGCAAAGTATTGGACGCCAAACCCAATCGGCCAGAGGCTGAGAGCAGCGTCGCGCTATTACCGCGAATGCCATCGCCCAAGCTCTGGAGACATCAATGGCCCCCAACGCAATGCTTCACGAAATGCCCCGCAAAGACGCTTTGCTCACCGTTGAGGAAGTCGCTCAACGGCTAAACGTGTCGAAAGATTGGGTGTGGGATCACTCTTCAAGGAAAGCCCCATATCTACCTGTCATTCGCATGAGCGATGGAATCCTCCGCTATCGGTATAGCGAGGTGGAAGAGTTCGTCAATGAACGGGAACGAGCCTCCTCTTTGCGCCGGAAACGGCGCTGAAACTGCTGGGAATCGCTGTAAAATAGAGGGTAGCCCGCTCGTTTCCCCCCACAGAAATTGAGGCACTGCAATGGGCAAATCGCACCAGAAGGGATGGGTCGTTGCGCGGGGCAAGAAATGGTACGGCTACTTTCGCCGTGACGTAATCGACCCGGTAAGCAGCGAGCCGAAAAGCACCATCGTCCCAGTTGTTCTCGGCCTCAAAACTCAGCTGACAAAGTTTGAGGCACGCGAATCGCTGGAACGAGAGATCACGAAACAGAACGGACACGCTCCGGGCGGCAGGGTTGTAAACAGCAGCTCCGTCACCTTTGGCTGGTTCGTTCGCAACCGCTTCCTTCCGCTGAAGGAAGCGAGCTGGAAAGAAGAAACTGCAAAGGTGAAGACGTTGCTCATTCAACAAGACCTCATCAACGATTTCGAGGATGTCCCGTTGGAGAACTTCGACAAATTCACGTTGCAGATCCACCTCAACAAACTGGCTAAGACCAAGTCCAAGGACAGAGTCCTTCAGATGCGGGCGTACCTGCGGGACATCTTCGCTGAGGCAGCCGATCAGGACTTCCTCCCCAAAGACCCTGCGCGCAAGGTGAAAGTCCCAACGCAACTGCGTGAGACTGACAAGACAACCTTGACGTGGGATCAGTTGAGGAGGGCGCTGTCGGAGTTGAATGTTCGGGATCGGCTTCTGCTCGAACTGGACATGACTAACGCACTCCGTCCGAGTGAGCTGTTTGGTCTGAGGTGGAAGTGCTTCAGCGAAGCGGCTTCTTCTATGACCGTCTCCGAGACTGTTTACAAGGGCAAGATTCGCCCTTGGGGAAAGACTCAGAGAAGCCTCTCTACGGTGCACCTGCCGAAGGACTTGGCAAAGCAACTCGCGGCCTGGAAAGAGCAGTCTCCCGATCCATCTCCGGAAGCCTTCATCTTCCCGAATCAAACCGGGGGATTTCTGGATACGGACAACTACCGCAAGCGGGTACTGCACAAGCTGGCAAAGGACCTGGGACTACCGAAGCTGACGTTTCAGGTGATTCGCAGGACGATTGCAACGCTGGCTCAAAAGAAGGGCACAGTGAAGGACGTGCAGGGTGTTCTCCGGCACTCCCGAACGGCAACCACCACAGATGTCTACATGCAGGAGATTCCCGAGAGCGTGCAGGCGACGGTCAACTCCATCCATAGCGAATTGAGTACGAAGTCCTCATTGCGCAATGGGCAAGTATGGACGGCGGAGCGTCGCGCCCAAGCGTCGCTTAGGTCGAAAGCAAGAGTCGCAGCGAAAAATATATCCGCTGGAGAGCGGAAGAAAGGGGAGAACAGACGCGCTGCATCATCCGGTTCTGAGAAAGGTTTTTGTAATTTGCTACCAAATGCTACCAAACGCTCCGGAGAGCAGTTTGTGTCTAGTGGCTAATCTATTGATTTGTAAGGGGTTTTTTGGTGGACCTGACCGGGATCGAACCGGTGACCTCTTCCATGCCATGGAAGCGCGCTCCCAGCTGCGCCACAGGCCCACACTTAGGAAGGACTGTTCCTATTCTCAGACCTGCGGCCCGCTTAGTCAAACCCTGGTTGAGTCTGCGGCGAAAGTCCTGGGTCATGATGCAGGCGATCAAGGCATGTCGGGGGCACGACGCATGGGTGCAGGGCTGGACTGCGGCCCAGGCCAGTTGTTCCATGCGTATTTACTTTCATGGATATATTTCCGGGCAAACGGGAACTAATGTTCCACTCCCCGGTGTCTATAGATGTAGAGTGAGCGAGCACTCGGCCGCCGGCGGCGCAGTTCTTTCACTCTTCTGAGCACCGCATGCGCAATCGGGCGGCACGTGGCGCAGGCTGCGATAGTTTGCAACAGGATCACCGAAGTCGTAACGTTAAGGACACCCGGTATGCAGGCGGGCAGCGTAATGGGCAATCTGGCGAGCGTTGTCGATCTTCCAAACGAAGAGGCAGCCCTTGTCGCCGAGCTCAAGGCCGGTTCCGAGCAGGCATTCGCCGAACTGATCGCGCGCTACCACCAGCCTCTCTACTCGCTGATCGCGCGCAGTCTGCAGGATCCCGCGGATGCCTCCGACATTACGCAAGAGGTCTTCATCAAAGTGTTTCGCAACATTCGCAGCTTCCATGGCGATGCCAGCCTGCGCACGTGGTTGTATCGCATTGCGCTGCACGAGGCGTCGAACCAGCGGCGCTGGTGGTCGCGGCACAAGCGGCAGGAGATTGCGATGGACGCGCCGTGCTGCTCTCGCTGCGATGCCGATGCGGAGAGCGAGGCGCAGTCGTTCGGCGCAAGCTTGGCGGACGGCGGATGCTCGCCCTTCGACTATGCAGCCCAGGACGAGGTTCGCGAGCGTGTCGAGGTCGCTCTCCGGCAGGTGCCTGAGGTCTTCCGTACCGTAGTTGTGCTGCGTGAGATTGAAGGCTTCGCGTACGAGGAGATCGCCGACATCCTGCAGGTCAACCTGGGAACGGTCAAGTCCAGGCTCACTCGGGGGCGGGCGGCGTTGCGCGTTTTGCTTGCGCCCAAAGAAGGCGTGTTGCCGTGCACGCACGCCACAGTTTCTCACCGGGCCGCCGCGTCGGCGTTGGCTCGTGTTTCACATCATGTTTCGGCAGCGGAGCAGCAAAGCTCCCATGCCGATGGGAACCGGCTCCGCACCCATGCCGGCTCTGGTCTTGATTCCGGTGCAGAGTCTTTTGTAGAGGTGTCGCGATGAATCCAAAGCAATGCACAGAGATCCAGGCTTGCTTCTCCTCCTATCTCGACGGCGCGATGAATGGCCACGAGATGCTGGAAATCTCGCGTCATATCGAGGGCTTTGAAGACGCCGCGAGCGGCAGCCACGTTGCCGGATGCAAGGACTGTGCGCGCGAACTGGCCGCCTGGCGGCTCACGCAGGAAGCCGTTTCCACGCTGGGCCCGGCCAAGGCTCCTGCAGACCTCGGTCTGAAGCTTCGACTCGCGATCTCGCACGAGCACGCGCGGCGCGAGTCGCGCCTGCTCGACCGCCTCAGCCTCGCCTGGGACAATGCCGTGCGGCCCGTGCTGGTGCAGGTCTCTACCGGGCTTGTCGGCACCGTAGTGCTGGGCGTCCCGCTTCTACTCGGGGCGGTTGCCGCACCGCAGCCGGTGCTGGCCAACGATGAACCCTTGGGGGCTCTCACGGCGCCGCATTATCTTTATTCCATTGTGACTCCGGGAGACATCGTCACACCGCACGGCAACTCTATTGTGGTGGAAGCGTCGGTCGATGCTGCCGGCCGCGTCTACGACTTCACGATTGTCTCCGGTCCGCAGGATGACGCGATCCGCACGCGGGTCGCCGATCAGCTTCTGGGGAGCGTGTTCGAGCCCGCCAGCGCGTTTGGTGTTCCGATCCGTGGCCGGGTGGTGGTCACGTTCTCCGGAATCTCCGTGCACGGGTAGAGCGCGAGACGACTGGGGTAAACCCCCTCCCCCCGGTAGGATCTTGCGGACAAGTCGTTTGTTTATCGTAGTTTGGACGGCATGGGTATAGATATCCATAAACAAACGACTTACAGCTAAAATCCTGTAAAGAAAAGACTTGCGGGCGAAAAAAATCAGAAGCAAAAAGGAATAAGCCCGGCTTGTGCGCGGGCTCATGGATATCTTATCTCGAATCATTTACTTACTACTTCCATTATATAGGACAGACCATAACTAGCATGCCAACTATTCTCCTGGGCTAAGTGCCCACGCTAATCCTAAAAGCGCGACAGGGATTTTTCAGCAGCCCTCTGAAGCCCCGATTCTTAGCGCGGTTTGCGAGGGCCAAGCCTGAAGGCTTGGCGTGCCTAGAGCTTAAGGAAACTTGGTTTTCGGCAGCCTCTTTAAGCACCACGCTGATCCGAAAAGCAACAGCAAGGTCTTTTTCAGCAGCTTCTAAAGTCGCGCCCTTTCAAGGCAAGTCGAAACTGACCCACTACCGGTCCTCTGGCCTGGCTGCGCGGTTGGATGCTAATCCTGCGGCTTTGGCGGCCGCTCCACGACTACCGGATACGTCCCATACGCGATGGTCAGCGTCGCCTCGCCCCCGATGCGCAGGTGGCTGGACGAGACATTCGTCGCCGGCAGCCACATGTTCCCGCGCCGCAAATAGACGGACTCGAAACTCGCCCGGTTGATCCACCATGACGGATTCTTCGCGGGCTCGCCCTGGATCTTTACTGTTGCGTAGTCGTCCGCGCTCACCCACACCTTGCCGCGGTATGTGAACTTGTTGTTCACCTTCGGCGTCACACGCAGCACCCACGCCCGAACCGGGCCACCCGGCAACGCAACCATCTCTTCGCCTACCAGTTCAGCGTCGTAGTTTCCCGGGCCAAGCGTTGTCTGCATACGGTTCGATTGTGCAGTCGCCTCCTGCTCGCTCTCGACCAGCCGGCGCAGCACCTTGTCGCAGATAAGCTTCGAGCCCGACTCCGACACCACCGTAAGTCGCTTGTGGTCTGGCCCCGTATACTCCGCACGAACCTTGATCTCGGCATGATGTTCGCCGCCCGCCCCCTTGTACTCGACCCGGTACGTCCGCTCCGACTCATATCGTTCAAGCGCGACCAGCCGCTCCTGATTCTTTTCGAGCAGGCGCGCGACGATTTCCCCTGCCGACAAACGGGCCGCATTGCCGTGAATGGCAATCGGAACGCCCTCCGCCAGGCGAGCCACCGACGCGCTGCCGGAACTCATCGCCGGCACCGCATCCCTCGGGTTGGTAAGGCTCTGCGCCGGCGCGCGCCCCGCCCACAACGCACTCCCCGAGACGATCGCTCCCGCGACCATCAGCCGCTCCGCAATTTGCCGCATGGAATTACCTCTACTGGCGATCTAGGCTGCCTTCGCCTGCGCCGCCTTGTTCGCCAAGCGGTTAGCCAGATTGGTGTGAACCAGGCTGAAGATCAGTTCGTGCTGCTGGGTTCTCACCATGGGGAAGCAGGGACAGAATCGCCACCCTTCCTCGGCCATGCGCGGCGCGAGGTCGGCTGCGCGGGCATCGCGCTGATCTTCGTCGCCTCCTGGAATCCTCTTGAGGCTTGCAAAGACGGCATCGCACACCTCCTCTGGAACATCGTCGCACTGCCCGAAGCAGAGCATCATCCTCTTCATGGGGTCTGGTCGCATGGCGCGATCCTTTCGGTTCGGGATTTGATTTCGAGCGAATAGACTAATGTCCTCGGGGCAGCGTGTCTGTTCAAATTTGCTCACGTTGCGGCGCGCAGCCCAGCTCCAATCTCGGTTTTCTGGCCTGGCTGTGCGGCCAAGTGCTAATCTTGCAGGCACCCAAGTCCAGCACATCATGCTTCTGGCGCTGGCCCCCTCGGCGACGGCAGCACAGTCCGCCCCGACTGCGCAGGCCATCTTCCAGAGCTATCGCATCCCTGCTGCGTGGCTCCAGAAGAAGCTCGCCCCCTTCACCGCGCCGCCGCCCCCTGCCGCGACGGCCGCTGCGGCTGCGATGATCAGCCGGTCCACCATGCTGGGCGTCGCAGGTGCCGACAACAGCGCCAATTGCTTTGACCTGGGCGTCCTGCGCGAGACGCCGAAGTACGACTTGCCCAGGAGTTGTGGCGGCACTAAACCCGACTAGCCAACAGCTTGTCCATCTCCGCTGGGCGGGTCGCTTGCTATCCCTGTCCGGCTCTCTTAAACTCGGGGGGAGCGTCGAATCCTTATTGTGTTTTGTCTGAACCGACTTCCCCTATTCCGGCACGTCCCCATCGCGGCCGTTGCGACTGCGTTCCTCGTCACCAGCCTTGCCACGCAGCAAGCAGTGTTCGCGCAGTCGCCCCCTTCCCGTTCAGGCTCCTCCTCCAGCAACCCGGACGCGCCGGCGGTCGACACCACTCCGGTACCGCGCATCGCGCAGCCTGAGGCGGGCGGTTCCGCCATCACGCTGGAGACCAGCGAACCACTGTTCTATCTGGCGGTTGCGCTGAATGCCTGCGGCTACGACACGGGCCTTGCCGCATCGAGTCCGGTCCGGCTGAAGGTCCGCGACGAGATCAACGAGGAACTCGCGGCGTCCGCACCGGCCCGCGACGCCCGCGACGCCCTCTGCGCCTTCATCCGCGAGCATGCACTCAACGACGCTCGACGCTCGGTGGCTCAGTATGTCTCGCTGTCGTTGTACCTCGGGCCGCCGCCGTTGCTTACGCCGACGGTCGACGAGAGTGACCTTCCGCCGGACTCGACCCAGGTCGTCGCGGTGCTGCCGCTGGTGCGAACCTTCGCCGAGGCCGTCCATCTCCACGCGCTCTGGTTTGAGCACCATCCCGAGTACGAAGGCTTCGTCGACCGAATCCACGATCCAATGACGAAGATGGTGCTGAACACCAACATCTATCTTCATCTGCCCGTCAGCTCGTATGAAGGGCGGCGTTTTCTGGTGTTGCTGGAGCCGATGCTCTCGCCGACGGAGACGAATGCGCGTTACAACGGCGTCGATTCCGTCGTTGTTGTCTCGCCTGCGGCCGAGCCTGCCGCCAGCGTGCCGATGGACCTGATCCGGCACACCTACCTTCATTTCACGGTTGAGCCGCTGGTCTACGCGCGCTCTGGCGCCATGGACCGTCTGCTTCCGCTGCTCAAGCCTGTGCAGCAAGCCCCGCTTGAATTCACCTACAAATCCGACATCACGGCTCTGCTGACGGAGTGCCTGATCAAGGCGGTCGAAGCCCAGACCATGGATGTGGGCATTCCCAAGCCAGCGAAGCCCGATGCGATGAAGGACCGCTCCGAGTTCGATCGCTACGAGTCGCAAATGGCCGTGTACGATCGCCAGGCCGAGGTTGTGCGCCGCAAGGCCGTGGACCTCGCCATGCGGCAGGGATGGGTGCTGGTTGAATACTTTTACAACCAGCTCGGCGTGATGGGGAAGGAAGGCATCAGTCTGAAGGACAACATCGGCCCGATGGTGTACGGCATGGATGTGGATCGCGAGCGCCATCACGATGAGCAGATTGCTTTTCTGCCGGAAGGCTCCGGAGGCGACCTCGCCTTTAGCAATCCGGTACGGCGCACTCCGCGTCCGCTCACTGGACTCGACCTGGCTGAGATGAAGCTGATGAAGGGGGATGTCGACGGTGCCGGCGAGATTGCCGAAGCCGCCCTGAAGGCCAATCCCGCGAATGCCGAGGCACACTATGTGCTCGGCCGCATCGACCTGATGCAGGGCGACCCAGACGAGGCACTCGACCACCTTACCCAGACGGTCAAGCTCTCGCACGACCCGCGCACGATTGCCTGGGCCCACATCTATCTTGGGCGGATGTACGACATCGCCCGTGACCCGAACGATCCCGACGCGATCCTGCCCCAGCGCGACAAGGCCATTGTCGAGTACCGGGCCGCACTGGCGAATCGGGACAGCCAGACCGACACCAAAGATGCTGCCGAAAAGGGGATCAAGCAGCCGTTTACCTTGCCAAAACGAGCAGTTACCTCTTCTGACCAGCAAGGCGCCGCAAAGAGTGTAGATTCAACGGCTGGCGACTCAAAGGAACTGGATCCAACCGGGAAGGCTGAAAAGGAATCTTATCGGCCAACCCCGCCTCAGTGAGTCGGTGTCGGGGGACCCCGGCGGGCGGTTGGCTCCGGTAAACTGTAGATCAGATGTACCGTCGAGGGTTGAATTGACGACACGCCACGACATTGCAGGACAGTCTCGACCGAACGCGGCTGCGCGGTCTGTCGCGTCCACCAACGGCTCCGCCAAGCGGTCCGCGCGACCGTCTTCGGTCCCGCTGGGTCCAATCGACGCTGTTTTTTTCGAGTATAAGTTCAAGGATCCGAGCCTCCTCACCCTGGCCCTGACGCATAGTTCGCTTGCCTACGAGAGCAATCCGGAGGGCACACGCGACCCTGGCTCCGATAACGAGCAACTTGAATTCATCGGCGACGCGGTGCTTGGTCTGGTGGTTGCCGAGGCGCTCTATCGTCGCTTTCCCAGCTCTCGCGAGGGCGATCTTACGCGGCTTCGAGCGTCTCTCGTCAGCAGCCGAAACCTTGCCAAGGTGGCGCTCCACATCCAGCTTGGGCCGATGCTTCGCCTGGGGCGGGGAGAGGAACATAGCGGCGGCCAGAAGAAGCCCGCGCTGCTTGCGAACGGCCTGGAAGCGGTCATCGCGGCCATGTATCTGGACGGAGGTCTGGCGCCTGCGCGCGACTTCATCCATCGCCACATTATTGAGCCGGCCGAAGCAGAGTTGGTGGGCGTGCTGGATTCGACTGAACCCTTCTCGGGCGCGGTAGGCGACTACAAGTCGGCGCTGCAGGAGCGTCTTCAGGCGTCGGGTGCAGGCCAGCCCAAGTACGTGATGATCGACCAGAGCGGCCCCGACCACAAGAAGCGGTTTCGCATCGAGGTCCGCGTTGCCAACGGCGCGGGCGGGTTTGTCACCCTCGCCGAAGCCGAGGACACCACCAAGAAGCTGGCCCAGCAAGAGGCGGCGCGTCGTGCGTTGGCGAGCCTGCTGCTCTCGGGAGTGGTGCTGCCCGCGACCAACACTACCGAAATCCCGGTACCTAAGGGCATCGACCGTGCCGCGTCGGAGATCGCACCATGAACATCGCAGTCGAGTCCGGCGGCGAATCGACCCAGCTCAGCGGCCAGCTAAGCTCCGAGCCGCTCCCGGACGGGACTGCGCCCTCGAGTAGCTCCCTGGGCAGCGATGAGGTGCCTGCAGAGTTCGGCAGCACAGCGCGCCTCGACGCGACCCCGCACAACTCGGCGCGTCCCAGAGTCGCAACTCACCGACACGGGCTGTTGCAGGCTTTCCAATCGCTGGTCAACATCATCGTCGTTGCACTTTTCATCATCACCTTCACCGTGCAGCCGTTTCGCATTCCGTCCGCATCGATGGAGCCAACGCTTCTCGTCGGCGACTTTCTGCTGGTTAACAAGCAGGTTGGCCCGGAAGTTTCCCCACGTATATTTCCCCCGACCAGCGTGATCCATCGCGGCGACCTGATCGTCTTCCACTATCCAGTCGACGCGTCGCTGCACCTGGTCAAGCGCGTCATCGGCCTGCCTGGCGACCACGTTCGGCTGCGGGATGGCCGCGCCTACATCGATGGCCACGCGCTCTCCGAACCCTACGCCGTCTTCCGGCCTTCGGCCCCGGACAGCTACCGCGACGACTTTCCGCGCATGGTCAGCGCCGATCCCAGCGTTGACTCGCGCTGGTGGATCGAGATGCACTCGCTGGTCTCCGACGGCGAACTCACCGTGCCCCCCGACAGCTATTTTGTCTTGGGCGACAACCGTAATGACAGCGAGGACAGCCGCTACTGGGGCCTCGTCCCGCGCGGGGCAATCGTGGGCAAGCCGTTTCTCATCTACTTCTCGTTGAACGACCCAGGCTCTATGCCGGGCCAATCCTCGGCAGCGGCATTGTCCGGAGGCGGGGTTGCCCACCGCCAGGGCCCTGCCGACTCGCTCGTGGACTTTGCGCGCTGGGACAGGGCGCTGCACATCGTCGACTGACGGGTTGGCGAGCCTAAAAGCGCACCGCAGCGGCGGAAGAGTCGGTTCCGAGCCGAGAGCCGCAAGAGCATGTCCCGGGGGCTAAAGCCCATGTTGATGCTGCACCGTTATGCCGGGACTGAAGTCCCGGCCTATCTTAAGTCCCGGCCTATCTTAAGACCGGGCCTTTCGGCGGCGTGCGGCTAGACGCCGACGGGCTCGGCGATTGGAACCTTCACCGGGGTCAGCCAGCCGTAGCGATCCGGTTTGATCCCGTTTACGATTCCGAAGAACTCCCCGTGGATGGCAGACGTGATCGGTCCCATTTTGCCGTCGGCGATCATGACGCGGTCGACGGAGCGAAGGTGCGTGACCTCGGCTGCGGTTCCGCTGAAGAAGGCTTCGTCGCAGATGTAGAGCATCTCGCGCGGCAGCGGCTGCTCGATGATGGGAATGTCCAGCGCCTTAGCGATCGTCAGCACGGAGTTGCGCGTGATTCCATTGAGCACCGAGTTCGCCAGCGGCGTGGTGTACAAAATGCCGCCGCGAACCAGGAAGAGGTTTTCGCCCGAGCCTTCGGAGAGATAGCCGTTCACATCGAGCGCGATCCCCTCGGAGTAGCCATTGATCTCGGCCTCCATGCGGATGAGTTGCGAGTTCATATAATTCGCGCCAGCCTTGGCGAGCGACGGCATGGTGTTCGGCGCGAGCCGGTTCCAACTCGAGATACAGACATCCGCGCCATCATTGCCGGGGACATATTTGCCCCACGGAAAGTTCGCGATATACAACTCGACCGGGGCTTTCAGCGGACTCACACCGATCTCGCCGTACCCGCGAAACGCGATGGGCCGGATGTAGCACGGCGCAATGCCATTCGCCTCGACCAGGTCGACTACGGCGGAGCACAGTTCTTCGAGGTTGTAGCGGATCGGCATGCGATAGATCTTCGCCGAGTCGAGCAGACGCTGCATGTGATCGGCCAGACGGAAGATGCCAGGCCCATTCGGCCGCGCATAGCAGCGCAGCCCCTCGAACACCGAGGACCCATAGTGAATGACATGGGACATCACATGGATCTGTGCTTTTTCCCACTCAATGATTCGCCCGTTATGCCAGATATTTTTTGTTGCCTCTAATGGCATTTCAAACTCCTTGTCCCGCCAATGCGAAATTTCAACTCGCGCGGCCCCTGAAACTTGATTATACCGGCGCTTAATCTCGTTCCGGCAAAACATCAATGCAACAATAGTTACGTGGTCTTCGATCCTCACTCCGTCTCGCTTTATGGCCTGCAGCACTCGGTCTACGTTCGCTTCTCGCTGCTGGCGTTGAGCTCTATCTTCTTCCTGGTCGATCCTTTCGCGGCGCTGCCAACGTTTCTGGCGATCACCGAGGGGTCTGACTCGGCGCGGCGCAGGCGAATTGCGCGGAAGGGCGCGTTGACGGCGCTGATCGTGCTGGGCGCGTTCGCCTTCACGGGCGAGGCGATCTTCCGGCTGTTCGGCATCACGCTGCCGGCGTTCGAACTCGCCGGCGGCATTGTCCTGCTGCTAATCGGTCTGGACATGCTCGAGGCCAAGCGCTCGCCCACGCAAGAGGCGGCTGGAGATACCGAGGCGGCCGCGCAGAAGGAGGACGCGGGCATCGTTCCGCTCGGCGTCCCGATGCTGGCTGGGCCGGGTGCGATCACGTCGGTGATGGTGCTGGTTGGGCAGGTGCAGAAGCCTTGGCAGATGGGGGCGATTCTGATCTCGATTGTGATTACCGCAGTGATCTGCTATCTCGTCCTCGGGCATTCGAACCTCGTCGTGCGCGTGCTTGGCGATACGGGGATACGCATCCTGGTGCGCGTTATGGGGCTGCTGCTGGTGGCGTTGGCGGCGCAGTATTTCGTCAATGGGCTGGCCGATCTGGGCGTGATTGCACATCCTGTCGAGTAAGCGGCGGCGGTTTGCTGGTGCGGTCAAGAGCGTGCTCCGAGTGATGTATCGAGCAGATACGCGCGCTGAAGAGCGATGCGGAGTTTCGGCTGCGGTGAGGGTGGGGAGAGGCGAGTGGTCGGTGGTCAGTGGTAAGTGGTCAGTGGAGGCGGTGGCGGCCTGGAGGGTGGAGAGAACAGTTGTTGGTTGCCGGTTGTCAGTTGCTGGTTGTGGTGCGGCGGATTGGGGTTGGGCGGGGGCGAAATGCGGGGGTCTCTCCACTGCGGCGGCACATGCGCCGCCTTCGGTCGAGATGACGCTTTCAATTTCAGTCGAGATGACGCTTTCTGCGGGAACGATGGGGGCTGCGGTGGCGGGGCGGGGGTGGGG
>PKWK01000190.1 GCA_003133205.1 Granulicella sp.
TCCCACTGATCGTCCCGCAACCCGTAACGCCTTACAGTCATCCTCTCAAGCTAAAATCTGCTCAAGCTCACGCATATAGCCAATTTGATGACACCCCCTAGTCTTAATAAGGTTCGACATCAGCCGATGGTCATTTAGTCTGGTTGCTCGGGGTCGAAAATGTCTCTCCACGCATACTGGGCCTATGGACTTTGTATTCATGCGGACCTGGTTTGTCCGGAACTTCCTTCCCATCCGCAACCGAGTGCAGATCCTGACGTAATTGTTCGTTTGCTGGCGCCGGTATCGACTCTTTCGAACACTCTCGACAATGGTTACTTCGAAGTTCGGCCCGGGATATTCCGCCTGGCGATACCTGGAGTGGGTCAGTACAGGGTGGAAGAAGGAAAGCGCATCTTCATCGAGCCGCTGGTTGATGCTTCGATCGATAAGGTGCGGCTGTTTCTGCTGGGTTCGTCGATGGGCGCGCTGCTCTATCAGCGGGGCCTGTTTCCCCTGCATGGGAGCGCGGTGGAGACGGCCTGGGGTGCGATGATCTTTGTCGGAGCTCAGGGAGCAGGAAAGTCTACTTTGGCGGCGCAGTTTCATCGCAGCGGATACAGGTTGCTGAGTGACGACGTCTGCGCTGTGTCAGCGACTCCTGAGGGACTTCGGATTCTGCCGGCGTTGGCCCAGTTTCGGCTGTGCGCTGATGCCTATGACCGACTTGGAACCACGGAGGGAGCCCGCTTTGACGTGGACAAATATGTTGTGCCAATGGGCGCGGGGTACTGTCCTGATCCGATACCACTTCGAGCGATCCATATTCTTTGTGACCACGACGCTGAAGAGCCAAAGATCGAAGTGCTGCGTGGCTTCGACCGGGTTCAGCGCCTGTTGGAAAACCTGTACCGGCCCCATTACATGAAGGGTCAGGGGACGCAGGCTGAGTTGATGCGGCTGGCGGGATCGATTGCACAGAAGGTCACCTTGTTCTCGGTGGCGCGGAGGCGGGACACAGCAGAGATCGCAGGACTAGTAAGCTCTTTGGAGTTGGCTTGGGCGGAACATTTTGCCGCGATCCTATCGAAGGAGAGGAACTAGATGCGCCGATTTGGCCCCGAAGACAGGCTGTCCCGCACCGAAGATATGCTCTCTACGGAGCTCGATCAGGAGACGATCCTGATGAGTATCGATGCGGGAGCCTATTACGGTTTGGAAGGGGTCGCCCGAAGCATCTGGGAGAATCTGGAGACTCCTTTGACCTTCTCGGCTCTGGTGGATCGTATGGTCAAGGAATTCCAGGTTGCGCCTGATACTTGCTCTGCGGATTTGGAGAGATTCCTCGCGGAGATGGAACGCGAAGGTCTTCTCCATGTGGAATAAGCTGAATCGCTTTGCGCGGCTTTCTCTCGCTCAGAAGCGCTTGCTTGGGGAGGCGCTGGTGGGGTTGGCGCTGGCGCGGGCAGCCATGTTCTGGATCCCGTTCCGGCGGATTGCGGCGTGGCTGGGGACACCTGGGGCCGTGAGTCCAGGTGCGGCAACTGAAGAGGAAGTTCGCATTGCGGAAGAGATCGGCTGGGCAGTGGGTGTTGTGGCACGGCGGGTTCCGTGGGATGGACGCTGCCTGGCACAGGCGTTGGCGGCTACGGGAATGCTCCGCCGCCGGGGGTTGGAAGGAACCGTAAGCTTCGGCGCGGGCCGGGAAGAATCGTCGGAATCGGAGTTCAGTGCCCATGCGTGGCTGCAGGTGGGCCCATGCATTGTGACCGGCGGTCCGGGCCACGAACGGTTCAAGACGTTCACCACCTTTGCCCGGAAGCGGCAATGAGCGGAATCTATGGAGTCTACCGGTATGACGGCGCCCCAGTTGACCCTGACTGGCTGGAACGAATGCGTTCGGCGATGGCCTACTACGGTCCGCACGGAGGAGGGTACAAGCTCGAGGGCTCGTTGGGGATGGGGCATCTCTTGCTGGAGACCAACCCGGAGGATGCCTATGAGAGCCAGCCTGTGGTGGGAGAACGTGGCCTGGTGGTCAGTGCAGCCAGGTTGGACAACCGGGCAGAGCTGCTTGAGGCGTTGCATGTGTCCGGCGAAGAGGCCGTGCGACAGTCCGACGGACATCTGGTCGGTTTGGCCTTCGATCGCTGGGGCGAGGAACTCAGTGCGCATCTTCAGGGAGACTGGGCCCTGGCTGGCTGGGATCGCCGGGAACGCAGGCTGCTTCTGGCCAGGGATGCTTGCGGTAGTGCCACCCTCTACTACTACGAGGGCAAGGGCTTCCTTGCTTTTGCGTCCAGCCTCAAAGCCCTGCTGGCGCTTCCGGGCATAGAGAAGAAGCCGGAGACGGGCGCCGTGAAGTTGGTGATCGCCCCCGGCGAGACCGTCACTGGCACGTTTCCGACACCAGTCAGAACTATCGACTGCGGACTGCCAGGGCCGTCGTCTGCAACGTTTAGTTTGGCCGTTCTGGTTCCCGGCCCGCTCGGCGTAAAGGTCACGGACACCGTGCAATTCGAACCTGCCGCGACGGTGGCGCAGGCGGTCGTTGCCGCGAAGTCGCTGCTGTTAGCACCGGAGACCGTTACCCCGGAGAAGGTGAGCGGGATCGTTTGCTTATTGGTCACCGTGACCGTTTGGGCTACGCTCGTGGTTCCCTCTAACTGTGCTGGGAAAGTAAGAGAACTTGGAGTCAGAACCACAGCCGTCAGGACCGTTAGCGTCGCCGGACTGCTGCAGACAGGCGCGAACTGAAAGCTGTTGGTGGCGCACGCCCTCAACGGGCGGACAGATCGTCACGACCAACTTCAACGTGACCAGCACGCCGGTTGGGTTGATCAGCGTTGCGCCGTATCACGCGCCGCAAAACGTCACATTGGACGTCGCAATTGTCGGCTTGAACACGCACTTCGTGCCGAATACGACGACGGTTCTCCTTGGACCGCAGTTCACCGTCAACAGCGTGACCGTTACCGATGCAACGCATCTATCCGCCAACATCACGACCAGCTATCTCTACAACGGCGTGACCACTGCCTCCCCGATTGGGTGGGAGTCGGTTTACGTGAATACCGGCGCGGAGCAGGTAATCGGCGGCTTTGCTGTGGATGCTCCAGCCAGCCCGACTTTGCTGAGTGTCAGCCCAGCGAGTGCCGCACAGGGTTCGACAGCGGATGTAACGATTACCGGCTCATTGACGAACTGGGTCAATGGCACGACGGAAGCAATCCTCGGTGCCGGCGTGACCGTGGCGAACCTGACGATCACCAGCCCGACCACGGCTACGGCGACCATCTCGGTTTCACCCACGGCTCCCGTGGGCGGAAACAGCGTAACCATGATTACCGGCTCTGAGATCGTAGGCGGGACCGGGTTCAGCGTCACCCCGAGCGCGGCGGAGATCATCAGAGTCGGTCCTATCGTCAAAAGCTGCACTGTTAATGAATTCTTTGTAATACCGGGCTGCGGAGGGTCATCCTCCGGAGTTTGGGTCGTCTCGCAGACGCAAACTTCGACCCTGAGTGTCACCGGAGTCGGTACGCACTGGCTGCAGGGCGAAACCACGATGAGCTTCGGCTCCGGCGTGATCATCGACAACCTCACGATCAACTCACCGACAACTGCCACGGTGCAGATCACCGTGCTCTCCAGTTCCCCGGTTGGTTATGCCTCCCTCACGACGTATACCGACGGTGAAGTGGTTACGTTGCAGCAGGCGATCGACATTGAAGAGGGATACCCCACGATGTTGGCCATTGCGCCGAGCGCAGGACAGCAGGGCGCAACCATGACCCTGCAGGTCCTGGGCCGCTTTACGCACTGGCAACAAGGCGTCACGTCGCTGGCCTTCAACCAGGACATCACGGTGAACTCAATCAACGTGATCGACTCCGCGAACCTGACTGCCAACATCACCGTAAGTCCGTGGGCCTACGTAGACTACGGCCCGTGTGGTCATGCTCTGACCGTCACCACAGGGAATGAGCAGGTATCCACCGCTCCCATCTTTGCTAACTTCTGCGTCCAACAGGGTGCTGCACAGATTAACTCCGTCTCCTCGGTCTCAGGTGCTCAGGGATCAACTATGCCGGTGACCATAACGGGCTCGGCCACCCACTTCCTTTCTGGCGTAACTACGGTCAGCTTTGGCGATCCCAATTTCGCGGTTGGGCAAATCACAGTCAACAGCCCGACCTCTCTCACGGCATCGGTTGCAATCTCCACAGCGGCAACCCCGGGCTATAAGACAGTCACCGTCACAACCTATGGAGAGGTTGCATCACAGCAGTACTCGTTCACGGTGGTCCAGAACCAGGCGACGCTCACTGAGGCTAATCCGTATCAGGAAGAGCAGGGCGTTCAGAATGTCGACATCGTGCTCACCGGGCAGTTCTCGCACTTCACAGGATTGAGCACGGCCACGTTCGGCCCCGGCATCGTGGTCAATAGCGTGACGTACAACAGCAGCACGCAGTTGACCGCCAATATCAGCATCGATCCGCTGGCCTATACGGGTGGCCGGACAGTCACGGTGACGACTCCTGGGGTCCCGTGTTCGGAAATGGTGGATGATACATACAACCAGTGTCCGGGAGGCGTCACGACCGGCACCGGCAGCGAGATTGTGAGTTACAACGCGTTTGCCGTCATCCCAGGTCCTGCGATCATCAGCCAGGTTGCGCCCAATACTGGCAACGAGGGCCAGGAGGTGGTCTTCACCATTACAGGCGAGAATACGCACTGGCAGCAGAACTTTACGCAGTTCTACATTGCCGGCGGCGGTTCCGATCTGACCATCAACTCCGTGATTATCAACAGCCCCACCAGCGCCACGGTGGATATGAACATCTCTACAACGGCCAACCCAGGAACGCGCTCCATCTTTATGGTGACGGCGGGTGAGTCTCTGACGGATAGCGGCGCCTTCGTGGTTACCGGTGGGGTCCCGGTTGTCACCTATATCAGTCCGAACAACGCCACTCCGGGAACCAATCAACTGGGAGTGACCATCAACGGCCTCTACACGAAGTGGGATTCGACGACCACGGTGAACTTCGGTCCCGGGGTCACGGTCACGTCGTTCGAGGTCGAGGACAATACTCATATTCAAGCTGTACTCAACATCGATCCGGCGGCCCAGATTGGCTATCGCACAGTTGTCGTGGCGACCGGAACACAGGGCTTGACGGGGAATTTCCTGGTCGCTGCTCCCGCGCCCCCGCCGACTCCCTATATCTGGTACTACTGGCCGTCATCCGGACTCCCCGGCCAGACCTTCACCATTCATTTCTCCGGTCAGAATACGCATTGGGATCCGAACCCGGTCACGGGTACGCAAGCGACCTTTGGCAGCGGCATCCAGGTGAATACTTTCCAGATCACCAGCGCGACCTCCGCACTGGCCAACATCACCATCACTGCGACGCAGGCCCAGTCGAACCTGATCGTCTTCACCACGGGCACGGAGACTGAGAGTGTCGGCTTCAATGTGGTTGTCTCTCAGCCGACTCTGAGTATTGTCGATCCGGGCTCCGGCCTGCAGGGCGCAACTAACCTCATCGTCAACATACTCGGTCAGTACACGACCTTCGACAGCACTACTACGTTCAATTTCGGCGCTGGTGTCACTGTCAACGGTCCTCCGCTGATTCTGGGCCCGACGATTGCGACTCAGAGCATCAGCATCGACCAACTCGCTACTTTGGGCGGTCGCAGCGTAGTCGCGACCACCACGGATACGCCGGGCGGACCGCAGGTGGTAAGCGGAGCAGGCTTCTCAGTCACACCCAGCCTCGCGCTTATCTCGGCCGTTACGCCGAACACCGCACCGCAGGGCAGCACCGTCACTGTAGAAGTGACTGGTCAGAACACACACTGGAATGGATCTACTACATTCAGCTTCGGCGCCGGCATCTCGGTGACCAGTACCACCGTGAACAGCGCCACCGATGCCACCCTGACGCTCTCTGTGCCTGCGCTGGCTCCGATTGGCACCACAGACGCAAGAGCCCAGACGTTGGGAGAAGTTGCGTACATCACTCACGGCTTCGTCGTTCAAGTGGGCACGCCGCTGCTATTGTCCTCGGGCCCAGGTTCGTTGCCGCAGCAGAGCAGCGCCATCTTCACCATCCTGAGCCAGGCAACCACCTGGTCGGCCGCGAATCCGCCCTCTGTTTCCATGGGGCCGGGCGTCGTGATTACCAACGTTCACGTGACCGGACCTACCTCGATGACGGCCGATGGGTTTGTGCAGCCAACCACCTACGTTGGCTATCGCGACCTCACCGTCAGCAGCGGCACGCAAGTACTGACGTTGCCGTATGCCTTCTATGTGCGCTCCGGTCCAGCGGTAATCAATAGCATTCTGCCGTCGTCTGGCGGACAGAACGTAAACCTGCCTTTGGTCCAGATCGTCGGAACGAACACCCATTGGCTGCAGGGAATTACAACCCTCAGCTTCCCGGGTGTTCTCGTGAACAGCTTCACCGTGAACACGCCGGTGTCCATCACCGCGAATATCACGCCCAACATCAACGCAACTCCAGGCCAGGTTTCGGTGACGGCAACAACCCTTGGCGAAGTCGCCACCGGGGTGAATGACTTTACGATCATCCAGACCCAGGCGGAGTTGCTCGCCGCAGTGCCGAGCAGTGGTCCTCAGGGCAAGACTCAGAACATTGTCCTTACCGGGCTGTACACGCACTTCGATAACACCAGCGTGGTCAGCTTTGGTGCGGGCGTCACCGTCAATACGGTCACCGCGACAACCAACACCTCCATTACCGCGAACATCACCATCGCGCCGACGGCGACGACGGGCTATCGGAATGTCTCCGTCGTCACAGGCAGCGAGGCCGTCCAACTCACGAACGGCTTCAATGTGACGACAGGTCCTGCGGCTATCGTCAGTCTGAGTCCGGCAACTGGCGGACAAGGAACCTCGATGACGGTGCAGGTGACGGGCAGCCAGACGAACTTCGCCAATGGTGTAACTGCGGCCGTGTTCTACGGAGGCATCTCGGTCACAGGAATTACTGTGGTTGACGCGCTCCACGCCAACGTCACGATCTCGATCCCCAGTTACACGGCGTTGGGCAGCTACAACGTTGTTCTGGCCACGGGCGGCGAAGTTGCTACGATCCTCGGCGGCTTTACGGTGACTTCCGGCAACGCGCAACTGTCGACTGTGAGCCCGCCGACCAGCACCCAGGGCTCGACGAACGTGAACGTCAATCTCACTGGCCTCTTCACTCACTTCGTAAACGGAACCAGCGTTGCGAGCTTCGGCGCGGGCATTGCGGTCATCTCGACGACAGTATCCAGTCCGACCACCGCGGTTGCGAATATCAACATCAGTACGATCGCTACCCTCGGCTCGCGGAACGTGACGGTGACAACAGGTCCGGAAACCGCCTCTATCACTGGTGGCTTCACGGTTCTGGCCGGTGTGCCGACCTTGCTCTCGGCCGCTCCCGGCACCGGCCAGGCGGGTGCGACGCTGAACACCACCATCACCGGCCAGTTCACCAATTTCACGGCAAGTTCGACGGTGAGCCTCGGTGACGGAATCGCGGTGAACTACGTCACCTACGTCAGCAGTACGCAGTTGGTCGCTAACATCACCATTCCTTCGAACGCCTCAGTCGGGAACACCTATGTCTCGGTGACGACCGGCAGCCAGACTCTCACGCTCAACAACTACTTCAGCGTTACGCCCGGAACGCCCGTCATAACAGTAATCAGTCCCAACATCGGCAATCCGAGTCAGACGCTGACGGTTACGATCACCGGGCAATACACCAATTGGGTGAATGGAACCACCACGGCCAGCTTCG
The DNA here is from genome assembly GCA_003133205.1 of Granulicella sp. Next base: position 7,818 of record PKWK01000190.1, read on the forward strand.
GTCCTGAAATCAGCGTGGGCGGCGCTGCCGCCGGCGTGTCCGGCCCAGTAACCGTAACCAGCCCCACCAGCCTGACCGCCAGTATCACGATCCCCTCAGGTGCTTCGCTTGGCCCGGTGGACGTGATCACAACCACGGGTGGCGAGGTGGAGAACGTCCCCGCAGGCTTTACCGTGCAGGCTGCAGTCATCCCAGCCCCCTCGCTGATCTCTCTCAGCCCCGGAGCGAATGCCAGCGGCATGCCCATCAACAGCAGCATCATCGGGGTCTTCAGCCAGCCGATGAATCGAAGCAAGATCAACACCAGCACCGTAACGCTGAATCTGACCAGCAATCCGAGCGGCTGGGTGTCTGTGCCCGGCACGGTCAATCTGGACGCCACGGGCCGCATTCTGACTTTCACGCCTAACTCTGTGTTGGCGGTCAATTCGACTTACTACTTCTCGTTGACGAACGGCATCCAGGACGCTGCTGGCACTGCGTTCAACAACTACAACGTCTATCTGTACACAACCTACTCCGCGAACGTGGCTGCGCCGACGGTGGTTGCCGCCAATCCGCCTGCCCTGAGCACGGTTGGCACCAACGTGGCTGTGCAACTCGAGTTCAGTGCGGATATGAACCAGCAGACGCAGTCCGGGATGACCGTCAGCGCAAGCGGCACGCCCGTCGCCGGCAGCTTCAGCTGGAACAGCAATCCCTATGGCAGCGGCGGGTGGGGACCTGGTACGATCCTGACCTTCACTCCCAACGTGCCTCTGCAGGCAAGCACCACCTACACAGTCAGCTATGGATCACCGTTGGCTGATACAGCCGGCAACTTGTTGACGCCTGGATCGTTCACCTTCACCACAGGCACCGGCCCGGACACAGCGCAAAACTACACGAGCACCAACATAGCGAACTACCAGTCAGACATCGGCACAAATGTCGCTCCCGGTGTGACCTACTCGAAGCCGATCAACCCGATCGACATCAACACGGGGACGCTTCTGCTCTACAACGGGGACAGCGGCAAGTACATCGGTGGTACTGTCAGCCTGGCCGCCAACGGTCTGAGCGCAACCTTCACTCCGAACGTGCCGCTCCTGCCCAACACCCTGTACTACATCCACCAGAGCTGGGGCAACTACGACGCCGACGGCAACTACCTGAACGGTATCAACTCCTACTTCATCACTGGCGCAGGGCAGGATCTGAATCCGCCGCAGGTAACCTCAATCTCGCCAGCAAACCTCGCCTCTTCCGTGCCACTGAACGCTGACGTGGTCGTACGCTTCAATTCGCCTATCGATCCAAACAACGTCAACGTGATGACGGTTACTCCATCCGGCGGCTCGGCCGTCAGCGGAATCGCAACGCTGGCCAGTGATCTGGTAACGCTGACCTTCGTGCCAACGGGCTATCTACAGCCAGGTACTTCGTACACCGTGCAGGTCAGCGGCTACGCGGACGTGGTTGGGAACGCTGGCGTCCCCTTCACCAGCACGTTCACCACCGCGGCATCCTCGTTGGTGCTCAACGTCTCGACCGGTCTTGATGCTTCCGGCCAACTGATCACCACGGGCAACACCGCAGACGCTCATTGGGTGGTGGTGCCGACTGCCTCCACGCCCTCGGAGAGCACGTTCTCGGCGCCGGGGACTCCGCAACCGCTCCTTGTCGTGACGCCGGCGAACACTGGATTCTATGGGGGATGGCTGGCGAACGGGCGGACCTCATCCTGGATAACGATCAATCCAAACAGCACCACCGGGAACACTTACGGTGTCTACTCGACAACGTTCAATATTCCGGGCGGTAGTGTGCCTCCCAACCTGTGCCTGGTGGGCGGGATGGGCGTCGACGACAACGGTCTGCTCGGACTCAATGGCGTTGCCATTATGGGCAATATCAATTCGTACAACAGCCTTACCTCGATCAATATTCCCATTTCGAGTCACCTGGTCGTTGGCGCGAACACTCTGGCGCTCGGATGGGGCTCGACGGAAAACAACGATGAGGCCTTCCGCCTTGCGGCAGTGATCGAAACCTGCGGCGCCACCGTTACCGGCGGACTGTCGCTCACGAGCGCCGTTCCAACCTATGCAGCAAGTGGCGTCGCCACCAACACCAACATCACGCTCAACTTCAACAACCCGGTCGATCCGCTGACGGTGAACTCCACGACCCTGCCGGTCATGGTCAACTGGAACAGCAACCAGGAACTGGCGGGCACCTACCAGGTGACCGGCAACCAGGTAATCTTTACGCCCGATAGCCCATTCCCGACGAGCACCCTAATCTGGGTGGGAGCTTGCGGTGGGCCGCTCGATCTGGCTGGCGACAGCGCCGGTGGGTGCTACACCCAGCTGACCTACTTCACAACCGGCTCCACGGCCACGTCGGCCGCCGCGCCCTTCCAGGTGGTCGCGTTCTCGCCGGCCGCAAACTCCACAAATGTCGGTCTGCGGGCTCCCGTGGCGGCTACGTTCAACAGATCGGTCGATCTGAACACCCTCAACCAGTACGACTTCGGTCTGTTCACGGGCGATTCTCAGTCCCCGTGGTGCACCAGCTACACGCATTCTCAGGACGACGCGACGGTCCAGTTCAATTGCTACGCGTTGCCGTCCAGCACTGTCCTGACCGCAGAGCTGGGCAGTAACATTCAGGATTGGCAAGGCAACGGGCTGACCGCCTTCATCAGCCAATTCACCACTTCACCCTACGACTACAACACCAACGGAACGGTGATCGTTTCGCGGCCCGGCAACGGCGCCGGCGGAATTGACCCCAACGAGCCAATCACGCTCTATACCAACTTGCCGATCGATCCCTCTACTGCCACGAGCGGCATCCAGGTGGCGCAGAACAACGCGGCCATCACGGGCACGGTGCAGGTGCTGGATAGCGGGTACTCGCTGGTATTTACGCCCACTACGCCGTTTACGCCGGGCGCACTCATCCAGTGGTGGACGACAGGAAGCCTCAGCAACTCCACCTACAACACGCCGATCAACGGAGCCTCGGGTTACTTCTACGTTGCCGCCAGCACCAGCACCGCGACGCCGACAGTGCAGGTAGCCTCTCCGTCGGCCTACACCAACCCGATTCCGCAGAACACGATATTCGACATTCAGTTCAATACACCACTGAATCCGAGTACGATCACCAGCACCAACATCTATCTGTACGATTCAACCACTGGTCTGCACCCGACGGTTACGTATTCGCAGCCACAGCCGAACGTGGTGCGCATGACGCCGCAAAGCGACCTGCCTGCCAATCATTACATCTACGTGTATGTGACCAGCGGCCTGCAGAGCACCACCAGCGTTCCTGCTGCCGCTAATAACTGGTACGAGTACACAGGTTCACCCGACGACACTACGTTGCCGGTAATTGTGAGCGCGGTCCCATTCAACGGAGCTTCGAACGTGGGCGTCAATGTGACTCCCGGAGTGGTTCTGAGCAAGTCTATCGATCCAGTAACCGTCAACAGCACCACATTCCAGGTGACGCAAGCCGGCACGCCTCTGGCGGGAAGCTACTGGTTCAACTCCAACAACACGCGGGTGCAGTTCGTGCCGAATGCACCGTTGCCGGCCAGCACCACTCTGACCATGACTCTCAACGGAGTCCAGGATCAGGTCGGTCACCCCATAACCTTCAGTTCCAACTTCCAGACGGGTACGGGTTCGGACTTCGTGGCTCCGAGCGTGCTCTGGACCAGCATCCCGTCCAATGGGAGCATTCCGATCAACTCGATGATCAAGATTCAGTTCACCGAGTCGATGGATGTGACCTCGTTCGGCTCCAACAACCTTCGCATCTATGACTCGTTGCTGGGAACAAACTTCCCAACCACCTTGTCCTGGAGCGCCGACCAGTCGGCTGCCTATCTGCTGCCGTCCACCCCGTTGGCTGCGGGCCGCACGTACTACTTGTACGTCAACGGCGGCACGGACCTGGCAGGCAACCAGGTGAACAGCTTCCAAGTCACCTTCTCCACCACCTTTAGCAACGCTACCGTCGCTCCTGCGGTCGTCAAGTTCAACCCGATCAATGGGCAAATCGGCGTGGGCACCAACACAATCATCGAAGCGCAGTTCAGCGCGCCCATCGATGCCAACACCCTTGCCGGCGTCACGTTGACGACGGGCGCCACGACCGTGCCCACCACGCAGTCACTGAGCGCGGGCAACACGGTTCTGCAACTTATCCCGCAGGCACCGTTGGCGCCGAATACCACCTACGTGATGACAATTGCCGGCGTCAAAGATCCGGCGGGTAACCTGGTCACCACTACGATCAATAACTTTACGACGGGCGCTACCTACGACATTACGGCCGCAACGGTAGTCACTTATGATCCGCCGAACAACTCCACGACGGGAACGAATGTCATTCCCGAGATGGTATTCAATAAAGCGCTCAACCCGATCACGGTGTCCAACAGCACGATCGTGCTGTACCTCGACGACACCGGACAGCAAATTCCGCTCAACATCTCTGTATCCCCCGACGGGCGTACAGTGACGCTGGTGCCGCAGATTCAACTGCTGCCCAACACCCGCTACCGCTTCTACGCAGGCAGCGGCTTTCAGGACCTGGACGGTAACAATGTCTCTGCGGGTTGGTTCTACTTCTATACCGGCAGCGGCGCGGTCACTACGAATCCGACGGTCATCGTTAGCCCGCTCAATGGAGCGACGGCGATCCCACTGAATGCGCGAGTCCTGGTCTCGGTCAGCGCGCCCATCAAGACCATCAGTTGGAACCAGAACTCGATTCAAGTGGTCGATAGCTCCAGCACCCCGGTGGCTGGAACCGTGAGCATGATCAACAGCCAGATGCTCTCCTTTGTGCCGACCAGTAATTTGGCGGCGGGCATGGTCTACACAATCACTGTGAGCGGCTTTACGGACACCGTCGGCAATTTGGTTGTGCCTTACAGCGGAACCTTCACCANNTCACCAACAACGTGCAGCCGATCATCCTTACATTCAGCCAGATTCTGGATCCGGCGACGGTGAACAGCAGCACGCTGGAGGTAATGAACAGCTGGAACAGCAACCTTGGCCTTGCCGGGACTTACACGGTCACTGGCAACCAGGTGACCTTTACTCCGGCCAGTCCATATCCGGCCGGCGCAACGATTTATGTAGGTGAGTGCGGCGGACCGACCGACGTGTTGGGCGAAGTGTTCCAGAACGGCAATTGCTGGGCACAGCAGTTGGTGTACTTCACCGTGAGCACCGCTTCGCCGGATACCACACCGTTGCAGGTGGTTTCGGTCAGCCCCGCAAGCGGAGCCACAAATGTCGGTCGCGATCAGTCCGTGTCGGTCACCTTCAACAAGTCGGCTAACCCGGGCTCGGCGGGTAGCTACAATACGCAGCTCTATGCGGGTCAGGACCTGCAGGATAACGGCAGTGTCAGCTGGTCGGCGGATGACCGCACCATGTACTTCAACATCGGTGCGCTCTATAACGGCACCACCTACACAATTGCACTGCCTGCAAACGGCCTGACTGACATGTCGGGCAATGCGCTGGCGAGCACCTACATCAGCACCTTCACAACTACCACCGATCCGGCGACATGCTGCGGCAATGTTGTCAGCACGGCACCCGGAAACGGCGCAAGCGGGGTCCCAACTAATTCCCTGTTGACGCTCTACGTCAACCGCCAGGTCAACGCATCCACGCTGCCAAACAACGTTATCGTCACCGTGAACGGCAGTGTCTACTCCGGAACGGTGACTGCTGCGGCCAGCGGCTATGAGGTGCAGTACACTCCGGCTGTTCCGTTCCCGAACGGCGCGACGGTTCAATGGTGGTTCTCCAACGTACAGGACGTGGTCGGAAACACCGTCAACGGCACCTCCGGCTACTTCTACACTGCCGCCGCAGTCGACCTGTCCACAGCTCAGCCGGTTGTGGTTGCGGTGAGCCCGGGATGCTGCGGCGCGACCACCTTGCCTACCAACACTGAAATCGATGTTCAATACAGTCAGCCGCTCAATGCTGCGACAGTGACGACTGCCAACTTCTACAGGAACACCGGGCCCGCGATCACGTACAGCGTCTCGCTGGTATCGCCGACCATTGTGCGAATCACGCCAAGCTCGCCCTTCGCCTCGTCCACGCAATACGGATTCTGCGCTAACACCTCGGTGCAGGGAACCAACGGCGTGGCGGCGCAGGGCGCTTGCTGGCTCACCTACTTCACCACCACCACCGGTCCGGACACCACCTCCGGCACCGTCACCATTGGGCCACCGAACGGCGTGGTAAACGTGGGCACCAACGCCTACATTCGTATGCAGTTCTCCAAGCCCGCGGATCGGACCATGGTGAATTCCACCAATGTGCAGATAACCACGGGAGGCAATCCAATCCCTGGCAGCTGGACATACAACTACAGCGGCAACGACCTGGTGGGTGCGAACTTCTCCCCGCTGAATCCATTGCCGCCTTCGAGCCAGATCACGGTGAGCGCAACCGGAATACTGGATTACGCCGGCAATACCTTCACCAGCGCGACGTCGCAGTTCACCACGGCGGCGCTGCCCGACTACAACGCTCCAAACGCCGCAGTCGACTTCTCCTATTGGCAGACCGGGGTGGGCACGAATGCATCCTTCTCCTGCCGCTACTCCGAGCCGATGGATCCGAGCAGCATCACCACGGCCAACAACTATATCTACAGTTACGCATCCAGCGCCCGGGTCCCGGTAACCATCACAGTATCTCCGGATTTTATGTCGTCCACCATGACGCCAACCGCGCCTCTGACCGCTAACTCTCAGTTCGTTTACTACTGCAACAATGCCATCGATCTGACAGGCAACGTCCAGAACGGCAATTCGGCCGGCTTCTACACCAGCAGCGGTCCTGTTACGACAGGGCCTACGCTGCTGCAGGCCAATCCGCCTAACGGTTTCACCAACGTGCCGGTGAACACCAACAATGGGCCGTGGTACGGTTCCAGCCTCGGCTTGCTCTTCAGCGAGCCGGTCGCGGGGAATTCGCTGGGCAACATCATCCTGACTCCAAACGGCGGCAGCCCGCTTCCGATTGCGGTCTACCCGGAGAACGGAAACACCCTGGCCTGGGTGCAACTACCGTCGTCATTGTTGCCGAACACTACCTACACCTACAGCGTCACTGGCGTTACGGATATAAGCGGTAATGCCATCACCCCGGTCACGACTACCTTTACTACGGGATCGAGCTTTGACTTTACGAGCCCGACCGCTACCGTCGCCAGCCCGGCCAACGGCGCCATATCGGTTCTGGTCAGCACGACTGCGTCGGTAACCTTCAGCGAGGCGATGAGCCCGGTCCTGATCGACTCGAACCATATCTATCTGCGTACCCACAACACGCAGACACTGGTTGAAACCACGCTCACAATATCGCCGGACCTCAAGACGGTGACCCTCACACCCACAGCGCCATTGACTCCGGCTACCATCTACGATCTGGTAACCGCCACTCCTAACTGGTACCTCACCGATATCGCGGGGAATCCTTACTACAGCACGGGAGTGGTATCTACGTTCACTACGCAATAAAACGGCACCGGGGGGCACTGCAATCGGCAGCATCCCCCCGGTGCTGGCAAGTCGAATCCGCCGCCGCGGCACCGCCGAGTGACTGTGCCACCGACTGTTTGTTTGCCCCGCTCAACGTGAGTTGATGCAACCATCGTTCCGCCAACACGCCTTCGTCGACCAAGTCCGGGGAGCGCGATCCGGAGATGCCCCAGACCAGGAAGGGCAGTCAGTGGTACTTCGGGCTGAAGGCGCCGGGCGCTCCAGTGTTGTAGGCTGGGCCGCGTGATAGCATGCATGGGCGAGAGTCTGAATGATAGAACTGACCAACGTCACCAGGAGCTACGGGATGGGAAGAGCCGTCCTGGCTCTGAACAACATCTCGTTGCATATCGGACCCGCGGAACGGGTGGCCGTTATGGGGCCGTCCGGCTCCGGCAAATCCACGTTGCTGAACCTGGTCTGTGGGCTCGATGAGCCTACATCGGGTTCGGTAAAAGTTGAGGGGGTAGAGCTTTCCGGCCTCAGCGACGATGCGCGTACCCGGCTGCGCCGCGAAAAGATTGGCATGGTCTTTCAGACGTTCAATCTTCTGCCGACACTCACGGCGCTGGAAAACGTAGCATTGCCGCTTCGTCTACAGGGTCTCTCGAAGAGGGAGGCGGAGGGTCGTGCGACCTCGATGCTAAGTCATGTGGGCCTCAAGAGCAGGACGATTCACCGTCCCGATGAACTCTCTGGCGGCGAGCGTCAGCGTGTCGCGATCGCGCGGGCGCTCATCTTCCGTCCGCCTCTGCTGCTGGGGGATGAGCCGACCGGCAATCTCGACTCCACCACAGGCGCTGAGATTCTTCGCCTGCTGGACGATCTCCAGCAGGAGTACCAGAGCACGCTCCTGATGGTGACCCATAACGCAGAGGCTGCGGGCTTCTGCAATCGGGTCATCACCCTGCATGACGGTCAGATTGTTGATGATGTGCCATGCGGGCATGCGGCAGCCAGAGGCAAATGATGACTTCCGCCCTCTGGCAGATCGCCTCGCGGCAGTGGCGAACCCATCGTCTGCGGGTCGCCATGACGACCCTGGGGATTGCTCTCGGCGTTGCTGTGTTTTTCGCGGTTCGTACGGCCAACGCTGCACTTCTGGATTCGCTGACACTTACCGTTGAGCGCCTGGCTGGCAAGTCCACTCTGGAAGTGAGCGCCGGGGAGACTGGATTCCCGGAAGAAACCCTCGACACTGTGCGGGCCACACCTGGAGTGCAACTTGCCGAGCCGGTGATTGAAGTCATCGTGCATACGGCTTTCCAGGATGAAGGGAATCTGCTCATTCTCGGTGTGGATACGACGGGCGACCAGCAGTTGCGGCAATACGAATTCGACCGCTCGCAGTCGCAGATCGCCGATCCACTCACCTATCTTGCGGAGCCCAGGTCCATTCTGCTTGCCCGGCCCTTTGCCGAGCGCCATGGATTGCAAATTGGCGATTGTCTTCCGATCTTCACGGCCCACGGGAAGATGGACTTCGTGGTTCAGGGGATTTTCAAGCCTACCGGCGTAGGTGAGGTCTTCGGCGGCAATATCGCGGTGATGGATATCTACTCCGCACAGACCGTCTTCGGTCGGGGCCACAACTTCGATCGCATCGATCTAATGAATGCGCCAGCCGTTCCGGTGAATGAGCTGCAACAGCGGCTGCGCGCGCGATTGCCGACCGGCATTGAAGTGATACGCCCGGAGATGATGGGACAGGCGCTGGAAAATGCGGTGACCGCCATGCGCCTGGGAATGCTGATCACAAGCTTTATCTCGTTGCTTGTGGGCGTCTACATCATCTTCAACTCGTTCACCATTGCGGTGAACCAGCGTTGGAGGGAGATCGGCATTTTGCGCGCGGTTGGGGTCGAGCGCGGTAAAATCAACGCCATGTTTCTGGGAGAAGCTCTGTTCATGGGCGTGATCGGCTCGAGCGTGGGGATTGCCGCAGGATATTATCTGGCAGCCGGGGCGAATCGAGTCATGGGCTCCATCGCAGCCTCAGTTTACGGAATCATCTCCACGGCAGTGGCGCCGAGACTCCATCCCGACCTTGTTCTGACTTCGTTTGGCCTTGGCGTCGCGGCCTCATTCGCCGGCGCATGGTTTCCAGCCAGAGCGGCTTCGTATCTTGACCCCATTCTGGCGCTGCATAACATCGAGGCGCGCCAACGAGAGTCGGCACTGGGATGGGGCCGCGCCACACTTGGGGCCGCGCTGCTTCTGATCAGTTTGCTCTTGATTCAATTCTCTCCCTCTGGCGTCGGCATGGAGTTTCAGTTCTCCTATGCCGCTGTCATGCTTCTGGGTCTCACCATCCTGCTGCCCATGCTGGTGCATTGGGCCGCGCGTGCGATTCGACCTGCGATGGATTGGGCGGGCGGCTCGGAAGGCGCACTGGCGGTGGACGCCATGGTCCAGTCACCGCGTCGCAGTGCAGCTACGGTTGGCGCGCTGATGGTTGGCCTGATGTTCGTATTCTCGACCGGTGCTTACATCCAGAGTTACAAGCACATGATCAATCGGTGGACCAACCAGATGTTGAATTCCGATCTGGTTGTCGCCACGTCCACGCTATTGCGTTCCACGTCCTATCATTTCAGCGAAGATCTAGGCATTCGTATCGCCGCACTACCGGAAGTGAAGCGTGTCGAAAATGTTCGCTTTACGATCGTTCCGTATCATGGCGATGCAGCAGCCGTAGCTGCGGAGGAGATGGACGGCTTCCTGGCCCGCTCCTCCAACGCCGTTCTGGGCGGCAACAAGAAAACGGTGCAGGATCTCTTGCCGCGAGGCGAAGGTGTCCTGGTCTCGAAGAATCTCGCTGCGCGCTGGAGATTCAGGGTTGGAGACCGGGTGCATCTCGACACCCCCACCGGCCCACTCGAACTGCCCATCCTTGGCATGGTCGAGGACTACAGGTCGGATAAAGGGACGATCTTCATGGATCGAGCGCTCTACAATCGCGTTTGGAAGGACGATGCCGTGGATTTTGTCGACGTCGAATTGAAACCGGGGCAGGACGCGACGGCCGTCAAGCACGAGATTCAACGCCTCACGGCCGGCACGGAGCATGCCTTGGTCTACACCAACTCGGAGTTCAGAGACTGGATCGGCAGCCTGGTGGACACGTTTTTCATCTTGAATTACATGCAACTCGTTGTCGCCGTGATCGTTGCGGTCGTGGGGATAGCGAACACCTTGATCATCTCGGTGGCGGAGCGGGGCCGCGAATTCGGGATCGTTCGCGCCATTGGCGGTTACCGCTCCCAGATTCGAAAGATGGTGCTGCTGGAGGCCTTTTCCATTTCCGTCGTCGGTGTGATTGTGGGCGCGGTGGCCGCTTTGTTCAACATACAATTCATGTCGCGCACGGTGTCCACGGTTCTGGCTGGCTATGATGTGCCATTCTATTTTCCGTGGGCTCTCATTCTGGAGACGTTCCCTGCGGTTGTCGCAGTATCCTTGCTTGCTGGTTGGATTCCCGCGCGCCATGCGATGCAGGCGCAGGTGATCGAGGCGATTGGATATGAATAGAAAACCTGGACGCAATATGGCTAAGCCGATCCGAGCGATAGCTGTCTGTCTATGCGCGGCGGTGTATTTGTACGCAAGGGCCTTCGCCGCCGACGTGACTCCCAATACACGGAAGATTATGGAAGACGTGTACCGGCAGGACACCAGTCACGACATCACAATGCGGGCAAACTTCCAGCTCTACGATCAACACGGACACAGCACGAAGAAGGATTTCACTTACCGCAGGATCGGTTCGCCCGGAGACAGCAAGACCCTGGTTGTCTTCACGGCACCCAAAGAGATTCTCGGTGTTGCGCTGCTGTCCATCAATCAGCGCGGAGCATCCGAACGTCAGTACATGTACACTCCGGCGACGCAACGGGTTCGCAGCGTCGCACCGCAGGAACGCACAGCGCGCTTCATCGGAACAGATTTCACATTCGAAGATATCGGGGAACGGGTGCTCGACGATTTCACCTACCGCCTGCTTGGCGATACCGAAGCTATGGACGGACACAAGACTTACAAGGTGGAAGCGAAACCGGTTGATGCATCACGCTCGCAATACAAGTACATCTACTACTGGGTGGCGCAGGACGCTCCCGTGATCCTCTTCGCGGAGATGTACGACGCACAAGGACAGAAGGTGCGTGTGCTTCATGCGACCGACCTCAAGCGGGAGAAGGGCATCTGGGGTGCGCGGAATACCGAGATGAGCACCGTACCCGATCGTACGCGGACTATATTGCACATCGACGAGGTCAAGTTCAACACGAACCTGGACGAGAATCTGTTTACACCGCAGGGGCTTGCGCAAGCGCCTGGTTCCAGCACAAGCAAGTGAGCGAACTGCATTCGAGGCAATAGAGGGCGAGCGTCAGCTCATCTCTCCGGCAAACCGTTCTTGCAGGACCCGGCGCAGCAGCTTGCCTGTGTGATTCTGCGGCAAGTCGCCGGAATCGACAATCCATATGCGGCGCGGCGCTTTGTAGGCCGCGAGGTTCCGCCGGCACCAGTCGAGCAGGTCGCTCTCGCTTACCGAGGAGCCATCGCGCAGTTCGACCGCTGCAACGGGAATCTCGCCCTTCTCCTTGTGGGGCATGCCGAAGGCGGCTGCGCGGGCCACCGCTGGATGGGCTGAGATGGCCTCTTCCAGCTCGCGGACGTACACCGAGTAGCCGCCCGACTTGATCACATCCTTCATGCGCCCCACCAGGCGGATGAAGCCGAGGCGATTTCGCGTGGCTAGGTCGCCGGTGCGCAGCCAACCGTCGCTCGTCATCAAGTCGTGATCCTTGCCCTCGTTCTTCCAGTAGTGCGGGGTAAGACCGCGCCGCCGAATCTGGCACTCGCCCGCCACACCGGCTCGCATAGGACGGCCATCCTCTCCGGCCACCCGGATGCGAAATGGAGGCACTGGGAAGCACAGGTCGCCGCTGCCGGGCAACAACGACATCTCGATTCCCATCATGGCGAGGCCCCCTAGTTCCACCATGCCGTAACCGTTCAGCAGCACCGGCGGAACGCGCCGGCCACCTGGCAGCCGGACCAGAGCTCCGAACTGTCGCAGGCGGTGCCGAACTTCGGACGGCAGGTAATCGCTGGCCGAGAGCCACACGCGCACACTTGCCAGCCGGGCAGGTTCCGGATTGCTATTGACCAGCCGGGCGAACATCGTGGGCACACCGACAACTGCGGTGACGCCGCAGCGTTCGACAAGGTCCAGCGCGCGCGCGACGTCGAAATGGTCGAGAAAACAGCCGCGAATGCCGGCCATCAGGCCGTAGAGCGCGATGCTCACCGCCATAATATGGGACCACGGCAACGCGATGAGCGCGAGATCCCTGGGGCCGAGCAGTAGCCCGGCGAGTACAGTGGACGCGCGCGCGCCCAGGAGCGCGCGGCTCGAAAGTGCCGCACCCTGGGGAAAGCCGCTTGTTCCAGAGGTATGGAATATGGCCACGGTCGCGGCGGGATCGATCGTGACCGGCGGGAACGCCGCTCCGGTGTGGCCCACGCGGACGAAGCCCTCGAGCGTCTCCGTTTCATCGTCCGCCTGGATCCAGGTCCGCACCGTCAGTGCGTGGCGTTCTCCAATGTTGCGCTCGAAGGTTGCCTTGTCGGTCACCAGGATATCCGTACCGCTGTCGGACAAAATACGGCGCACCTCGGCGAGCGAGAGCATCGGATTGAGCGGCACCGCGATGCCTCCGGCGCGGACGATCGCCAGAAACCAACGAAAGCACTGTCTGTCGTTGCTGCGATAAATGGCCACGAGTTGGCCCGGTCGCAGTGCGATCGTGCGACGGAGAAAGGCGTCGATGGCGGAGATGTTGACGTGCAGTTCCGCTAGACGATACGTGCCGGCTTCCTCGACGGAGACCTCGCGATCTCCGTTCCGCAGCAGCAACTCATCTACTAGATTGGCCACCGTAACACTGCGATCGTGCGAGAGCCGAAAGCGCTGATAGATGTTCATTGGACAGGAATAGGTTTGCGGCCCCAGTCGCTGGCCACACAGTATTGGAACAGTTGGTCAAGGTAGCCCAATACCGGCGGCGGGGAAACTCCCGCGGGCTCCAGCAGGCGCTCGGCGTTGGTGGTGTCGAACTGCATGCGCATCGTGAAGTAGTCGCGATAGACACCGCCGTCGCGAAACACGCGTCGCTTGCGTCCCCACAGCGAGAGGGACAGCAGCGGCCGCACCATCGCGAAGAACAACTTCGGATCGACATAGCGCGGCTCCCGAACCTGGAAATACTCCGCTGCGTGCTGGGCAATCTGCTGGATCGTGGCGCTGCCGCGTGGTCCGGCACAGAGGTGGACCGTACTGCCCAGCGCAGCTTCGTCGAAGACGATCCGTGCAACGGAGGTGGCGACGAAGTCCACCGGCACAATATCCAACACAGCGTCGGGATAGCCCGGCACCGTGCGCCACAGGCGGCGCGCGTAGATCTTCAGCGGCCAATACAGCATCTTGAAGCTGGAGGTCGCGCCGGTGCGGGAGTCGCCCACGATGATGCTGGGCCGGAGAATAACGCCGGGCAGGGAAGTCAGGCGCGAGCGCACCAGCGCTTCAGCCTCGGCCTTGGTCTGCTCGTAGGTGTTGCGATAGCTCTGGCCCACGGCGAGCTCGTCTTCCCGCACCAGGTCCGTGCGCTCGCCGGCCACGTACGCTGTGCCGACGTAGGCGAGGCTCCGCAGCCGGGGCGCACCGGCTGCGAAATCCAGCACGCGGCGGGTGCCCTCGACATTAATGCTGCGGGCTTCGTTCAGCGAGTGATCGAAACGCACCGCAGCGGCGGAGTGAATGACGCGGGTAGTCTCCGCCGATAGGCGCTGGTAGGTGGCGATGTCTAGGCCGCAGTTGGGGTGGCCTACATCTCCGGAATAAACCTGTACCCGCGATTGCTCGGACGGTGGAACGATCAGATCGGCACGCTGCTGGCCCGATTTACCGGGGCTGTCGCGGATCAGCAGCGCAAGCCTGGCGTGAGGCTGACGGTCGAGCAGTTCGCGCACCAACTGCGTGCCGAGGAAGCCGGTGGCGCCGGTGACAAAGATGAGTTCGTCGCTATTCATTTAGAAACCGACCTCAATGCGCGAACGGCTCGAAGGCCGGTAGGATGATGCTTGGGTGCCCAGGCAGAAATCAAAGTCAAGTAACATCATCCGCGGCTCAGAAGAGGAAGTCGAAATCAACTAACAGGTGTCGACCGTAGTTGCCGAAAAATGTCCCGAATTGGGGGTCCCCGGTGTTGCTGTGAACTTGAAGATAGTTCGAGTGATTCGTCAGGTTGATCCCGCTCAGCGACAGCCTCACCGCGTGTTTCGATCCCAGGTTCAAGTCTTTCGACACTCGCGCGTTGACCGAGAAGTATCGCGGATAGCGGGGCTGCAGGCCGTCCTCCATCCCGACGTACTGCTGCAGCGCATTGGTCGGCTGGTAAGCGAATCCATCCCGATACTCGGCGTGCGGCGAGATGCGGATGCGGTACGGAAGCGCGAATGTCCCCCAGAGCAGGAATCGGTTTGGAATCTCCCCTGCAGTGCTTGCCTCCTCGAGCGATCGCACCACCGGGTAGCGATACGCTCCCAGGCACCCGGCAACGTCGGTCAAGGTTCCCCGCGAGTACTGCCGCACGTAAGAGAAGTAAAGATGCCGGCTCTCGTTTGTTCCAAAGCCGCTGGTGAACTCCAACTGTCGTACTTTTCCGCTCCCCGAACCGCCAAGTACAAGCGCGCTTAGAGTGGGCGTAACCTCGGAGCGCAGCGTAAGCTGGTCGCTCCGATTGCTTTCCATGTAGCGTAGGCGAACCGTCGAAAAAGATCGAAAACTCTGCTCACCCTCAACCGTCCACGCAAGCGAGTAGGGCGCAAAATTGCCGCTCGATGCCTCCTGGTCGATCAGCGGAAAAGCCGGGTTCGGGTCGGTGTTGATGAAGTTGTAGAACAGGCGCGGTCCATCGCTCACGTTGCCGGCCGAATCGTAGGTCGTCACGGTTTGCTGCGGATAACTCCGAAACGCATAGACGTTCAGAGGGACCTCATCGAAGAAGACGCCCATGCCGCCGCGAAGGACGGTTGGGTATGAGCCTTTCGATGGAGTCCACGTGAAACCCGCTCGCGGCGCCACGCGAATGGTGGAAGTCACGCTCTGCGCCTCCCACCGAACGCCTGCATCGAAGGCCAGCCTCTGCGTCGGCATCCAGTGGTCCTGAAAGTACGCAGCGGGTTCCATATCGGAGAGTTCATACCTTGCCTGCCCGCTGTATGCGATGTCCTGCAACCGATTGCCGTTCGCGTCCGCCAGGTGGACGGCCTGCCCGAGCACGTTCCCCGCGTCTTCCGCGTGAGCAATCACAGTGCCTGCCTGCAGCGCATGTTGCCCGTGCCATGAAAGAACCTTCGGAGTCCACGTCTCGATCCACTGGATGCGAGCGCTCTCGCCCGACTGCTGACTGAAGTAACTGCCCGTATCGCCAATCGGACTCAGAGTCATCTCGCCCGGGATCTGCGGAGAGACATTGCTCGCAACGCGCGTGTATGCGAATGTGCTGGCCAGCAGCCCTCCCTTGAACTCGACGCGGTGCGTCAGCGTCCCCGTATCTTCCTGGTAGTCCGCATTGGGAGTGACTGGCTGCGGATCGAAGTAGTTCAGGTTCATGTGATCCAAAGTCCGCGGCACGAAATGCAGCGTAGCGGTGAACGTCTGCTTCGCGGTCAGCGGTGCATCCAGTTGCGTATAGGAGTTGATCGCCGAAGACTTTGACTCGTTGAAAGGGAACGGCAGCGTGCGCACCGGGTCCTTGTGCATCAGGTACTCGGACGCCTCAAGCAGATAGAGATGGTTGCGGATGAGGGGGCCACTCAGATTTAGCCGCGGAGTCTCTGCGCGCAAACCCACGAGATGGCCGCTGCGAATCCTTACCTCAGGCAGCGGGTCGTTCAGGCTATAGAGCCATTTGTCGCCGCCGCGGCGCGTCTCCGCACTGACGACACCGGCGGTGAAGTTGCCGTATTCGGCCAGATAAGGCGACTGGAGCACCTTGACATCCTGAACACTGTCGATCGGAACACTCAGGCCGAAGCTGCCCGTCGCCGGATCGGTCACGTCAACGGCATTGATGATCAGAACGCTGTGCTGTTCTCCAAGGCCGGATATGCTGACCTGCCCGTCCGGCAAGCGGACGACGCCCGGAATCAGCGGAAGAATATCCGCGAGCGTCGCCGGCCGAAGCGGACTTTGCGTTGCCTCCGGAACCGAGAGCTTGGTCTCGCCACTCTCTTCTACAGCCAGCGGATCTTCGTTCTCGGCCTGAACGGTAACCATCTCATTGTGCTCGAGCTTCTTCACCAGTTGAATTTGCGGGTTCGTGTCCGAGTCCTGAACCGGAAGCTCAACGGTCTGGTAACCTCCCAGCTTGGCCGTCGCGACGCAGGCAGGATGAGGCGCGCAACGGAAGGTCGCATGTCCGTCGCTATCCGTGACCACGGTGCTGAGGAGAACACCGGAGGAACTCACATCGATCTGCACACCGGAAACGGGTTGCGATGCATCGTTGAGCACGGTGAGGCGAACATCGGCGTCAGGCTGGCCCTGAGCTGCGTGGGATGGCTCGGCGATGGCTAGCCAAAAGCAGAGCGCGAAGGTCGCCACGACCGTGCGGTACAGTTTTGTCTTGTCATTCCAACGTGCCACGTTCTGTCCTCGAGCGTCTGAGACTCTACCTGGACGACCGTTGGAACTTAGAGGTTTACGGCTCAATCCGGTAGATCATCAATTATAAGTCTTAGACTTATAAGAGAGTGGAAGGTCGCAAGAAAAAATGACAATTAAATATCGGTCGGCCCCTCAACCTGGCCGACCGATCCGTGCTGGAATCTGCAGGTTCAATCTGATCGCGCCAGCGGGCGCCTCTGTTTGTCACCAACTCTCCTTCTTCTGTTGCTTCGACCAGAGATAGTCGGCGGCGCGGTTGATGTCTTCGTCGCTTAGCACGTGCTTCCACGATGGCATGTAGAGCGGGGGCGTCGGGCCTGCAGCGTTATCGAGTGGAGGCGCCTTGCCGTTGCGGATGATCGCGATGACTTCGTCCTTGG
>PKWK01000164.1 GCA_003133205.1 Granulicella sp.
GGAATCTCTGCACAAGTTCTCTGTTCACGGCCTGATTGATTAATACTGTTGTCAGGGGTGAAGGACGGTGAAGCAGCAGAGTTTGGCGTCGCAGGCGGTGTTTGAGAAGTACGGGCGGAAGAGTCGGCGGGAGTTGTTTCTGGACGAGATGGAGCAGGTGGTTCCGTGGTCAGGCCTGCAATCGCTAGTCGAGCCGCACTACGCGAAGGCGGGGAACGGCCGCCGTCCGGTGGGGCTGGCGATCATGCTGCGAACCTATTTTGTGCAGCAATGGTTCAATCTGTCGGATCCCGGTGTGGAAGAGGCTTTGTACGAGTCTGCGGCGTTGCGGCGATTCGTTGGTGTGGATCTCGGGGTTGCGCCTGCGCCGGACGAGACCACCATCTGCCGCTTCCGCCATCTGCTGGAGAAGCACGATCTGGGCGGTCTGATGCTGGAGGCTGTGAACATACATCTGGAGGCCAAGGGCATCCGTATCGCGACCGGCACAATCGTGGATGCGACCATTATCCATGCGCCGTCGTCGACCAAGAACGCCAGCGGCGAGCGCGACCCGGAGATGCACCAGACCAGGAAGGGGAACCAATGGCACTTCGGGCTGAAGGCGCATATCGGCGTGGACAGCAAGCAGGGTGTGGTGCACTCGGTATGCACGTCCGCTGCCTCGGTGGCGGACAAGCATATGCTGCCCGACTTACTGCACGGCGAGGAGCGCAAGGTATGGGGAGACGGCGGCTATCAGGGACAGACGGAAGCGATCCGCGAAGCCGCGCCGCACGCGCAGGACATGACCTGTCGCAGGACGAAGTTCAAAAACTATGTGGACGAAGAAGCGAAACGAAAGAACACAACTAAGTCGAAAGTAAGAGCGAAAGTAGAACATGTGTTCCGCATCCTGAAACGCGTCTTCGGCTTCGACAAGGTGAGATACCGGGGGATCGCGAAGAACCATAACCGGCTATGCGCCTGCTTCGCCTTGATCAATCTCTACCTGCACCGCAAACGCCTGGCCCCGCTCGGGACTTAGTGCGTCTGGAGGCCAGAAAACGGCCGCTCCAACACTTCAAATCAGATCGAGAACCGACCCCTTCCGACATCGGCGATCGAAAAACCCCGCAACATCGAGCTCCGTTCGCCGCCGCCCTCCAATCAAGCACCTGCGCAGGGGCTCCTTAGATTGAACCGTCTGAGACGTGACAACAATTTATGTTGTCTTGAGACGAACGTTTACAAGAATGAGCGTCCAGGGGGCCGAGGGACGGGCAGTTCCAACGTTGGTCTACTTCAGGTGCTTGTGGAGTGTATGCCACACCTCAAGGGAGTCATCGCACACGGCACAGTGGCAACGCGCTATCTGGATTCCATTCCTGTGCCCGCTAGGATCAAGAAGTTCCCGATGCCTCACTTCATTCGTGTAAGTTTTGACAGCATTGATGAGGTGGCTAAGGAACTTCGATAGCAACCTGCAGACGCGGCTGGCTTTATTTCCTCGGCATCGCTATCTTGGTTCCCGTGTGAATTGAACGGGAGTGGGGCTCGGTGAAGCGATTTGCCAGCGGACCACCAAAGCAGAAGCGCACGACCATAGGTAGAGGAGAGCGCATGGCAATTCGTTTGCATTTCTGGGGGGCGGATCAGACCGTCACCGGATCAAGCCACCACATCGAAACCGCAGGGCAGAATGTTCTGCTCGACTGCGGCCTCTTTCAGGGGCGCCGGCAGGACACGGCGAACATCAATTCGCACCTGGCGCTGACGCCGGAGCAACTCGCGGGCGGCGTGCTGAATGCGGTGGTGCTGTCGCACGCGCACATCGACCATAGCGGCGATCTGCCCTTGCTGTCGAAGCAGGGATATCGCGGGCCCATCTACACCACGCCGGCGACGATCGATCTGTGCGCCCCGATGCTGAAGGACAGCGCGCACATCCAGGAGAGCGACGCAGAATTCCTGAACAAACGGCGCGGCAGGAGAGCTGCGATTGGCGTACCAGCGGGGCCGGAGCCGATGCAGCCGCTTTATGGCCAGGACGACGCCGAGCAGGTCAACCAGCTCTTCAAGCCGGTGAAGCTGCATGAACCGCAACTGCTGGCGGGCTCGACCAAGGACGCCGGCTTCACCATGACGTCGTCGAACGCGGGCCACATGCTGGGGTCGACCTGCGTGCTGATCGACGCGGTGGAGAAGGGGCAGAAGGTGCGGCTGCTGTTCTCCGGCGATGTGGGGCGGAAGAATCTGCCCATCATCCGCGATCCCGACCCCGCGCCTGCCGCCGACTATCTGATCATGGAGAGCACATACGGCGATCGCCTGCATGCTCCCATCGCTGGCGTGAAGGAGAAGATCGCGGGGCTGGTGAAGACCGTGCTTGGGCGCGGCGGACACATCATCGTTCCTGCATTCGCGGTGGAGCGCACGCAGCAGTTGGTGCTGATGCTTCACGAACTCATCCAGGCGAAACAGATCCCGGAGTTCCCGATCTTTGTGGATAGCCCGCTTGCGTCCGCCGTCACCGACGTGTTCAAGAAGCACACGGAAGAATGGGACGCGGGTGCTTGCGCCTTCTACAACCAGGGTGTGGACGCGTTTGGCTGGAACCGCCTGCGCTACACCGCGACGGTGGAAGAGAGCAAAGCGCTGAACGATCTGCATATGCCGTACATGGTCATCTCGGCGTCGGGAATGTGCGAGGCCGGGCGCATCCTGCATCACCTGAAGAACGGCATCGAAGATCCGCGCAACCTGATCCTGATCACCGGCTACCAGGCGCCCAATACGCTGGGCAGCAAGCTGGTGGCCAAGCTGCCGGAGGTGAACATCTTTGGTGAGCCGATGCGCGTGCGCGCCGAAATCGAGTCGATCGACGCGTTGAGCGGTCATGCCGATCAGCAGGAGTTGCTGGACTGGATGGCGCCGACTGCTCCCGGGTTGAAGAAGGTGTTCCTGGTCCACGGCGAGCTGGAGGCGATGCAGGTGCTGAAGGCGAAGATTGAAGAGCGCTACAAGCTCGAAGTGATCTGCCCCAAACGCGGCGACAGGTTCGAGGTGAGCTAGGCGGAGCGCGACTGATCGAAGGCTAAAGCGGGTATGCTTTCCTTATAAGACTCAGGGGGGACGATGAACATTGCTGCGAAGGTGACGGATCTGATCGGCCATACTCCGATGGTCCAGTTGAATCGGGTTACGGAAGGATGTGGCGCGCGGGTGGTGGCCAAGTTGGAGAGCGCCAACCCCGTGAGCAGCGTGAAGGACCGTATCGGATTTGCCATGATCGAAGCGGCCGAGCGCGAAGGAAAGATCACGCCGGGCGTGACCGTGCTGATCGAGCCAACCAGCGGCAACACCGGCATTGGGCTGGCTTTCGTGGCGGCGGTGAAGGGCTACGACATCATCCTGACCATGCCGGAGACGATGAGCGTCGAGCGCCGCATCCTGTTGCTGGCCTTCGGCGCTAAGATCGTGCTGACGCCCGGGCCGAGCGGTATGAAGGGCGCAATCGCCAAGGCCGAAGAACTGGCGCGCGAGACGCCAAATGCTTACATATTGCAACAGTTCAACAACCCTGCGAATCCGAAGATCCACTTCGACACAACCGGCCCGGAGATTTGGAACGACACCGACGGCACAGTGGACATTCTGGTGTCAGGCGTCGGCACCGGCGGCACGCTGACCGGCGTCAGCGAGTACATCAAGGCGAAGAAGCCGGGGTTCTGGACGGTGGCCGTGGAGCCAACGGACAGCGCCGTGCTCTCCGGCGGCGCGCCGGGGCCGCACAAGATCCAGGGAATCGGCGCGGGCTTCGCGCCCGAGGTGCTGCGGACGGACCTGATCGACGAGATCATCCAGGTGACGAACGACGAGGCCTTTGCCATGGCGCGGCGTCTGCCGAAAGAGGAGGGGTTGCTGGTCGGCATCTCATCCGGCGCGGCGGTACATGCGGCGTTGCAGCTTGCGCGGGAACCGAAGCACGCGGGCAAGTTGATTGTAGTGATCATCCCCGACTTCGGAGAGCGGTATCTTTCCACGTTGCTGTTCGATGAGTTGCGCCATCAGGCTCTGCATACGCCGACGTCCCCCATCGCTCCATGAACCTGTTTGCCTCGATTCGCGAAGACATCGGGTGCGTGTTCGAGCGCGACCCTGCGGCGACGTCGCGGGCGATGGTGCTGTTCTGCTATCCGGGGCTGCACGCGCTGTGGGCGCATCACATTCATCATTGGCTATGGTGCAGGAACCTGAAGTTCCCGGCTCGCCTGCTCTCGCAGATCACGCGCTTCTGGACGGGCATCGAAATCCATCCGGGCGCGCGCATCGGGCGGCGAGTGTTTATCGATCACGGAATGGGAGTCGTGATCGGCGAGACAGCAATCGTTGGCGACGACGTCACGCTGTACCAGGGCGTGACCCTGGGCGGCACTGGAAAAGATGTAGGCAAGCGGCACCCCACGCTGCGCAACGGCGTCTTTGTCGGGAACAACGCGAATATTCTGGGCAACATTACGATCGGCGAGCATTCCCGCGTGGGCGCCGGGTCAGTGGTGGTGCGCGACGTGCCTCCGGATTCGACCGTGGTCGGCGTCCCGGCGCACATTGTGTATCAGGGCGGCAAGCGTGTGCTCATTACCGATCCACATGATGTGAGCGATCCGCTCTCCGACGTGATCATCGCGCTGGCGGACGAGGTGAAGCGGCTGAAGACGCGCCTGGAGAAGTTGGACGGCGAGTTCCAGACCGCGCGGCAGGAGCCGGCGAGCGCGCTTGCGGTGGAGGAAGAAGAACGCGCCCAGTACCGGACGGAACAGGCTGCGCGGGTCGACAGCGTCAGCATGGGCGAAGGGATCTAGGGCCGTGGCTCATCCTTCGCGCGGCCTTCGATATCTGACAAAGAGATAAAGTCCGGTAAGGGCGGCTGCGGCTATACCGGTGACGACCGACAAGCCAACACACCAAAAGGCGCCCAATACTACAGCCGGATTGTCATCCGGTGTAACTCTATCAAGTCCTTGGATGTGCCAGAGGGCAAAATAAGCCAGGATTGCCGTGCCAGCGAAGGCGAGCAGTACCCAACCGATAGCCACTAATCTTTTCACGTGCGTTTTACCTTGCCCACCACATCCGTGCCCCCGGCCAGCGGCTTCTCGACGACGTGCCACACATCGCCGTCCTCAACAATCACAGCCAGCACCGGAACCTCGATCCGCGTACCCGTGCGGGAGACGGCTTCGAGTACACCCACATCGCCGGCTGCGAAGTCGGTATTGTCGAGCGTCATGCGCCAGCGCACCGTTCCGCCCTCGCGCGATTCGAGACGGATGTCGGTGACGACGGCGGAGAATTCAATTACTCCCGAAATTTCTTGAGGAGGAGTCACTTCGCCCGCCCGTCCAGGAGGGCTTCCAACTCCCGCTTGCTGCCCACGATGAAGGGCGTGCGCTGATGAATCCCCTCGGGTTTGATGTCGAGGATGCGGCCCTTCCCGCTGGATGCCATGCCGCCCGCCTGTTCCGCGATAAACGCCAGCGGGTTCGCCTCGTACAGCAGGCGCAGCTTGCCGCCCGGCTGGTCCTTGGTCGGCGGATACAGGAAGACGCCGCCCTTCAGCAGCGTGCGGTGAAAGTCCGCAACCAGGCTGCCGATGTAGCGCGAGCTGTACTGCCGGCCCAGCGCGCCCGAGCGCAGCTTGCCGACGTACTCGCGATACTCATCCGGCCACGTCGCTGCGTTGGCCTCGTTCACGCTGTAGTAGCTTCCCTGCTCGGGCATCTTCATGTTCTCGTTGGTCAGCACGAAGGCGCCGATCGTCGGATCGAGCGTGAACCCATGCACGCCGTGCCCGGTGGTATACACCAGCACGGTCGAAGGCCCGTACACCACGTAGCCCGCGGCCACCTGCGTGTATCCCGGCTGCAGGATTGACGCTTGCAAGTCAACATGGTCGGACGGCAGGCGACGAAGCACGCTGAAGATCGTCCCCACATTGACGTTCACATCGATGTTGGACGAGCCGTCCAGTGGATCGAAGACGATGATGTACTTCCCGGTCTCGACCGAGCGGTTGAACGTGACCGGCTCTTCATCTTCTTCGCTCACCAGTGCCGCGACGGAATCGCGCAGTCCGAGGCAGTGCAGCAGCGCCTGGTTGGCGAAGACGTCGAGCTTCTGCTGCTGTTCTCCCTGCACGTTGGTCTGCCCGATTGCGCCGAGCACATCGGTAAGGCCCGCTGTGCGAATCTTCGCCTCGACCATCTTGGTTGCCAGCGTAATGCCGCTGAGCAGCCAGCTAAACCGCCCGCTCGCCTCGCTGATCTCCTGCTGCTGTTGCAGGATGTGTTGCTGCACCGTCGTAATCATCGCCACCAGTTTCCCTCGCACATCATTTCAGCACTCGCCTTGATCGGTCCCATCGGCGTCAATCGGTGTTGGTCCGCGTCCTGTTCGGGCTACGTCAGATCGTCCGTGTCGAATGGTGTTATCTTGCGCCCAAGCGCGGAGAGATCACGCTCTCCGCGAACCAGCCCCTCCACCACCGCGTACAACTCTTCCTCTGATCCTGCTTCCGCGGTTGCGGCCATATGCTCCAGGGAATCCGGCCCTGGCAGGCTCTCCAGCAGCGCCGTGCAGTGCGCCATCGCGACGTGGTCGAGCCCCAGGCCCTCTGGCGTCTTGGCCTTGATGCCGACCTCGCCGGGCTTGATTCCGAGCAGCTCGGCGACGCGCTCGCGCAACTCTCCGGCGATGGGGACGATCTTCGGCTTCGCCATCACCAGCACGGTGTCGATATTGACAATCTTGTATCCGGCGGTCGCGACTTCCTCCAGCGCCGTCTGCAGGAAGACGCTCGACGCCGCACCCTTCCAGCGCGGATCGCTGGGCGGAAAGAATGTGCCAATATCGCCGGCCGAGACCGCGCCCAGCAGCGCATCGGTGATCGCGTGCAGCAGCACGTCGCCATCCGAGTGGCCTGCAAGCCCTTCGGGGTGCTCGATGGTCAGGCCGCCAATCACCAGCGGCACGCCCGCCTTGAACGCGTGCGAGTCAAACCCGTAGCCGATTCTCATACTCACGAGACCACCTCAGCATCCGCAAACGGCTTAACACCGATCGACACCGATGTGACCGATTTAAGGCTTCTCTTCTTCAGCTCGTTGTCCATTACAAACCGTTTGAACCGGGGAGTCGGACCGAAGTTCATCAAGAGTGCTACCTCGATATTCGTGGCACGCAGATAGTTAAGGGTCTGGGACTCATGCTCGCGAGCCAATGCTTCACAAGCCTTTAATTCAATCAAAACGGTTTCATTCACAATCAAATCAGCCCTGAAAGATACCAACCAACTCACTCCGGAATCGAACCTGTATCGGAACCTCGGTCTCAGCATGCAGATTCGCTTGCCTTAGAGCCAGCCGCATAGCCTCTCGGTACACAATCTCTAAGAATCCACACCCTAATTCGTTATAGACCTCATAGAAGATCCCGATGATCTTTTGCGTTAGATCGTCGTGCTTGCCCCGAACTCGCCTTTCATCAGTATTCATCTTTGCCTTAGATCGGTGCTCGTCGGTGTCATCGGTGTTAAGCCTTTCCGTGGCCGAGATAAAACTCCGCCAGCTCGAGGTCTCCGGGCTGGGTGATCTTGAAATTCTTTGCCGAACCTGGCACCACAGCGACGACGATCCCGGCTCGCTCCAGCAGGCTGGCCTCGTCAGTGCCGGCGAATTCATCCGCTGCCGCCTCCGCGAAGGCTCGTCGCAGCAGTCCGCAGCGTGCGCCCTGTGGCGTCTGCGCCTGTACGATTCTCTCGCGCGGAATCGTTGCGGTCACGATCGCTCCATGCGCCGTCCGCTCCACTTGCTTGATCGTATCCACCGCGGGCAGGCCGACGATCGCGGCGCCGAACTCGGCGACGGCATCGATCGTCCGGTCGATGGTGGCGGGGTCGATCAGAGGTCGGGCTGCGTCATGCACCAGCACCACATCGTCCTCCCCGCAGCCGCTCTCGGAGATGACCAGTGCCAGCGCGTTGCTCACCGACTGCTGGCGAATGTCGCCACCCTCGACGACATGCACTTTGCTGCCCAGGCTGAACTCCGCGATCTGCGCTCGGACGCGCTGGATCTCGGTCTTGCGTACGGCTACATAGATCGCCTCGACGCGTTCGACCGCAAGAAACGCGCGCAGGCAGTGCACCAGCACCGGAACGCCGGCAATCGTTAGAAACTGCTTTGGAGTGGACGAGCCGCTAGCCACTCGAGTACCCACGGACATCCGCGTCCCAATCCCTGCTGCCGGAAGAATGACAAACACACGCATAGCCAACGAAGTATACAAGATAGCCGCGCGCGAAGCTCTGACCCTCTCTGCGGACGAGCCAGCTTAGCGGTCCGGCCGCAACATCATCTCGGTGGAGGGCACAAACCCGTACTGCTCATACACCGGTTTGCCGAACTTCGAAGCGTGCAGAGTGACAACCTTAATTTCACGCGCTTTCGCCTCGCCCACTGCCAGCCCCAGCAGCTTCCGCGCCAGCCCGCGCCTGCGCATCTCCGGAGCGACATAAAAGTTCAGCAGGTAGGCCCGCCACGGCTCCGCATCGAGAAAGTGCGGCGGCCACTCCATCACCCAAAGCCCCGCCCCGGCCACCAGCCGCCCGTCCTCTTCCACTAGCCAACCCACGTAACTACCGTCCTCCAGCTTCGCTCGCACCCACGGAATGAAGTTGGCGAGCATCTGTCCCATCTGCGCCTCGGTCGAGACGCCCGCATCCTCAAACATGCGCACGCGCTGCTCTCCAAGAGCCTCCGCATCCGCCACTGTCGCGCGCCTGATTTCAGCCATCCATCAAGCCTATCGCAAACGAAATCGGCGACCGTTGTTGTGCCATCGTTTGTCCCATCGGGTCCGGCGCGCGGATACCGCAGTACGATGGAACACGATGCCTGCTGTCGTGCCCACGCTGAACCGCGAACACATTCGCCCCGGAGAACGCGTCTGCGCCGCCGTCTCCGGAGGCGCGGATTCGGTGGCGCTGTTGCTTCTGCTCCACGCCGCCAACAGCCTGCCGCGCAACTCGCTCGGCGTAGGGCTGTCGGCCGTGCACGTCCATCACGGCCTGCGCGGCGACGAGGCGGACGGAGACCTCGCCTTTGTGCAAGCGCTCTGCCTGCGCCTCGAAGTCCCGCTGCACATTCACTTTGCCAGCGTCCCCGACCGCCTTGCCCGTAGCCGCGAGGCTGGCCAGCCGGAGACGATCGAGGAGGCCGCGCGAGCACTTCGCTACGAGATTTTCGCCTCGCTGATCGCGCAGGGCCATGCCGACTCCGTCCTCACCGCTCACACCCTGGACGACCAGGCCGAGACCGTCCTGATGAAGCTGCTGCGCGGAGCCTGGACCGAGGGCCTGAGCGGCATCCATCCGGTCGTTCTGGTCCCAAACGCCACCCACCCCGGCAAAATCCTTCGTCCGCTGCTCGCCGTCCGCCGCTCCGAACTCGAAGACTACCTGCGCAGCCGGGACCAGCCCTGGCGCACCGATTCCTCCAATTCCGACGAAGCCTTCACCCGTAACCGTATTCGTCACAATCTTTTACCCCTGCTCCGCGAGTACAACCCGTCGCTCGACCAGACACTGGCCAACCTCGCCGAACTGGCCCGCGACGACGAAGCGCGCTGGCAGTCCGAACTCAGCCGCATCCTGCCCCAGGTTCTGCTTCCCGGCAAGCCTGTTCGCGGCGGTGGCCGTTCGGTCAGCACCGCTCCCGGAGAAGCCGGCTCCATCGCGCTCGAACTGGACCGTTTGCGCGGATTCGATCCCGCCTTGCGCCGCCGCGTCCTGCGAGCCGCCGCCCGCCAACTCGGCGCGCGCCTCAGCTTCGACGACACCGCCCGCCTGCTAGCACTCGCCGGTTTCACCACGGACCCAACCGTCTCCGCGCGTCCCGGCTCCAGCCTCCACCTCGCCGGCCAGTTGCGCGCGGAACGCTCCCAGCGCGAGCTTCGCCTATACCGTTCCGAGCCTCCAAACAAGGCCTGACTTGGCCTGCAGCGTCCCACAAAAGGTGCAAGGCGGACACCGTTCCAGTTGGGAGATAATCACCGCAGGTTACTTCCGGTTTGTTTCCGGTTTCCTGCCTATTTTCCGCCGGTCAGGGTAGAATCGAAGCACTTGGAGTGCGCCCACATCGGGCCGGGATGGCGATTGCTGCCGAAGATCCGGAACCTTTCAGTAAGCGTGGTGCGTCTAATGTGTTGTAGTGGAGCGGCATCCGGGCGTACGTGTCTGGTAGCCGTCTCTCGATTGGCACGTTGTCTGGTCTCTCCATCTATTAGCTTCAGGCCGGAAAAATGAGGAAATGCGATTGAACTCGACTGTTAAACAGCTTCTGATGTGGGTGTTGGTGATCTGTGGAGTCATTGGCCTCTTTACATATGTCAGCAAGAGTATGGGCGGCGTCAAAGAGCAACTCGCCAGCTATACCGACGTGCTCAACAAGGCGCAGGCAGGCCAGGTCAAGGAAGTTACCATCGACGACCGCACGGTGGTTGGGCACTACACAACCGGCGAACAGTTCCGCACCACAATTCCGGCCAACGATCCCGAGATGTACACGATCTTCCGCGCCCATGGCGTGAACATCACCAATAAGGATCAGAACTCCAACTACTGGCTGTCGATGCTGGTCTCGATCGCGCCGTTCGCGCTCCTGCTCGGACTCTGGTTCTTCCTGTTGCGCCAGATGCAGTCCGGCGGCAACAAGGCGATGAGCTTCGGCAAGAGCCGCGCCCGCCTGCTCTCCATGCAGCAGAAGAAGATCACTTTCAAGGATGTAGCCGGTGTCGATGAGGCCAAGGAAGAGCTCAAGGAAATCATCGAATTCCTCCGCGAAGCGCAGAAGTTCCAGCGTCTCGGCGGCCGCATCCCCAAGGGCGTCCTGCTCGTCGGACCTCCCGGAACCGGCAAGACTTTGCTCGCCCGCGCGGTAGCCGGCGAAGCCAACGTCCCCTTCTTTTCGATCTCCGGTTCCGACTTCGTCGAAATGTTCGTCGGCGTCGGCGCATCGCGCGTCCGCGATCTGTTTGAGCAGGGCAAGAAGAACGCCCCCTGCATCATCTTCATCGACGAAATCGACGCCGTAGGACGTCACCGCGGCGCAGGCCTCGGCGGCGGACACGACGAGCGCGAGCAGACCCTCAATCAGCTTCTCGTCGAGATGGACGGCTTCGAGTCCAACGACGGCGTCATCCTGATCGCCGCCACCAATCGGCCCGACGTGCTCGATCCGGCGCTGCTTCGCCCCGGCCGCTTCGACCGCCGCGTCATCGTCGACCGCCCGGACATTCGCGGCCGTGAAGAAGTCCTCCGCGTCCATTCGAAGAAGGTTCCCATGGCGGAGGACGTCAACCTCAACATCCTCGCGCGCGGCACTCCGGGCTTCTCCGGGGCCGATCTCGCCAACATGGTCAACGAGGCCGCCCTCACCGCCGCCCGCTTCAATCGCAAGTCGGTCCACATGTACGATTTCGAAGTCGCCAAGGACAAGGTCCTGATGGGCGCCGAGCGCAAGTCCATGCTGCTTTCCGACGACGACAAGCGCGACACCGCCTACCACGAGGCCGGTCACGTCCTGGTCGCCGCCAAGCGCAACCACTCGGACCCGCTGCACAAGGTCACCATCATTCCGCGTGGCATGGCGCTCGGCGTCACCATGCACCTGCCCGAGGAAGACAAGCACACCGTCACCAAGGATTATCTCGACACCCAACTCGCCATCCTCATGGGCGGACGCTGCGCCGAAGAGATCTTCATGCACCGCAAGACCACCGGGGCCGGCAACGACATCGTCCGCGNNAGAAGGAGCAGGAGATATTCCTCGGACGCGACATCGCCCAAGGCCGCGACTACTCCGACGACACCGCCAAGCAGATCGACGTTGCCGTCCGCGCGTTCGTCGACGAGGGCTACAAATCCGCCTACGAGATCCTCGAAGCGAACGCCGACATCATGCACCGCATGGCGACCGCATTGCTCGAACGCGAGACTCTCGACAAGGTGGAGATCGACCTCATCATCGCCGGACAGGAACTGCCGCCCTTCAAGTCGCCGCTGGCGTTTGCTGACCCAGGCCCAGGCGAAGGACAGAAGGTCGTCAAGCCCGAAGGTGGACGCAAGCCTGGCTTCGGCGAAGGCCAGCCCTCACCCGCGTAATCCATTGCGCACAGACAGAAACTGAGGCGGCCTTCGGGTCGCCTCATCCTTTTAGGCCGCATTCAGGAGGCCAGGATCGACCGACTATGCTGACTCGCCCCGCACTCCTCCTCCGCGTCGAGGAACTGGCCCTGCTCACGGCCGCTGTTCTGCTCTACGCCCATTTCCACTTCAGTTGGCTGCTCTTCGCGGTGCTGTTTCTTGCGCCGGACCTCTTCATGCTCGGCTACCTGCTCAATCCGCGCATCGGCTCCGCGCTGTACAACCTCGGACACGCCCTCTTCCTCCCGCTCGCCCTGTTCTTCGCTGCCTATAGCGCGCACCGGCCGCTGCTGCTCGCCATCGCCATCATCTGGGCCAGCCACATCGCCTTCGACCGCCTGCTCGGCTACGGGTTGAAATATCCGGCACACTTCAAAGACACTCACCTGCAACACATCTCCTGAGTGCGACAATAGAACCAGACGCATGCGCTTCCCGACGCCCCACGCTGCTCTCCGCCGCACCTCGCCGCGCATCCTTGCCATTTGCTGTCTTGCCTTCTGTTGTCTCGCCCCGCTTGCCGGATGCGGCTACCACACGGCGGGCTCAGCCACGCACATCCCAGCCAACGTCAGCACCATTGCGGTGCCGGTCTTTGCCACCCATGCGCAGGCGTATCACACCGAAATGGCGCTCACCCAGGCGGTGGTTCGCGAACTGAACACGCGCACCAGGTACCGCGTCCTCACCAGCGCATCGTCGGACTCGGACGCCGACGCCGTCCTCAGCGGCACCGTACTCACCCAGACGTCGCCTCCGCTCACCTACGACTCCACCAGCGGCGAAACCTCCAGCTATCTGGTCACCATCACCGTCAAGGTGGTGCTTACCGCGCGCGACGGCCGCGTCCTCTACCAGAACGACGCCTTCTCCTACCGCGAGCAGTATCAGTCCACGCAGGATCTCAGCAGCTCCATCCGCGAAGACCCCGCCGCGGTCAACCGGCTCGCACGCGACTTCGCGCAGGCCCTCGTAGGCGATATGCTGGAGTCGTTCTGATGCTCACGCCCATCCCACATCCTGTCCTGGAGGCTCGTTGATGGCCCTCAAGAGCTTTGCATCTACAGATCGCTTCCTCGCCGAGATCGCCTCGCCCGCTACCCTGCGCCCCGGCTACGTCCTGCTGGGCGACGAGGCCTTCCTCTACCAGCGCTGCCGCCAGGGAGTCCTCGCCGCGCTCGCGCCCGAAGCCACCCGCGACTTCTCCCTCCACGATCTCGACCTCACCGACACCAGCATCTTCGACATCCTCGACTGCGCGCAGACGCCGTCGCTGATGGCGCCGTTCCAGGTCATCTTCGTCCGCAACCTGAAGCTGCTCTACGGCCGCGGTTCGAAGAAGGCGGAGTTCGAGGCCATCGACGCCTACTTCCGCTCGCCTAACCCGCAGGCCGTCCTGCTCTTCGTCGCCGACCACCTCCGCATCCCCACCGACCTGCGCAAGATGGACTACCAGGACAAAGAGCGCTACGACCGCATCCGCGAGACGCTCGGCGACTGGTGCGGCTTCGTCGAACTCGCGCGCGTAGACGAGTCCGACGCCATCAAGTGGGTCATCGCCACCGCGGAATCTCGCAGCGTAAGGTTCGATCCCGACGCCGCTCGCGAACTCGTCGACGCTCTCGGCGCCGACATGATGCTCGTCTCCAGCGAACTCGAAAAGCTCTGCCTCTACGTCTCCGCCCCTTCCACTTCGTCTGTCATCGCCCCTTCCACTTCGCCTGTCATTCTGCCCCTGAACGAAGTGAAGGGGAAGAACCCCCGTATTTTGCCCGAGGCGCCACAAATGCCGCCGGAGACCGCCCCCCTCGCCCGCAATCGCATCACCCTCGGCGACGTCGAAACCATGGTCCTCGCCGCCAAGCAGCGCTCCCTCTACGAACTCACCGACGCCATCTCGCAGCACGACCGCACCCGCGCGCTGCTGCTGCTGCACGGCCTGCTCAACGCCTCCGACGGTGGCGAAGACGCGGCCATCGGCCACCTCTACATGCTCGCCCGCACCTTCCGCCAGATGCNNGCCAGATGCTCATCATCCTGGAAAAAAACGTGCGCGACTCGCGCGCCATCTGGGCGGTCCTGTGGCAGGGCTTCCGCATGCCGCCGTTCGCCGCCGAAGACCTCATCCGCCAGGCCCGCCGCTACAAATCCCGCCGCGAACTCACCCGCGCCCTCCGCCTGGTTGCCCGCGCCGACCTCGAACTCCGCAGCTCCCCCGCCAACAAACTCCTCGTCCTCGAACGCCTCATCCTAGCCCTCGCCACCGAACCCACCCACCCCACCTACACCCCCATCCACCAATTCGCCATGGAACTGTAGCAGTCGTTAGGAAATTTATGACCGAAGGTCCCCAACTTGACGGAGCAGTCTGGAGGTTCGTTACCGATCAAGAGCATTTTGAGAAACTAAAGCATGCCAAAAGCTTTGCAGCGATTGTTGCTCTCAGCCGGGCGATAAGTGCGCTCCGCTTTGTTCAAAACCCACTTCTGATGCATGAAGGCAAGTCGTCGCCCGCTGCAACGAGGGCACGTCTTAACTCATTATTCTTTAGCTGTTCTATATATGCCGAGAGCTACCTGTTGATCCAACGGATCAAAGCACACTTCTATAGTTGCCCCTCATTTCAGAAGCTAGAGGACATAAGCATAAAGAATCCAGAAGCCAAGAAGCTACTGGGAAGTAGCATCACCGCACTGAGAAACAAACTCGTCTTCCATTTCGACGTTGATGAAATCGGCCGACAGTTAGATCAGATGGGTTCAGATGAACCAACATTTCTAAATGCCATGGGCGAAACGAATGATCAGGTTCACTACTCGCTCGCAGATCTTTGCGTTTTGCAAGCTCTTCACGAGCCGACTCTTACGAAAGCCGACGAGACCAATCCGAAAGACTTTGAAGAATTTGCAAATGAACTATCCAGCCTCATAATTGGGTTCACGGACGCCGCCGAGAAGTTCATAGTTGACCAGCTGAATTTGATGGGGTGGCACAGAGAGAATCAAGGCAGCTGAGCTTGAAGTGAAGTACTGCCGGGTATCCCAACTCTTGATCGCTAGGTGAGGCCATCGCTCATGCTACCTTGGCCCCGGCCGTCTGCATACTCCGCACCTTGATCTTCACCTCAACCCGCGACCCTAGCCGGTTGATGATCGAAACCAATCGGTCCAGTGTGAATCGCCCGAGATCGGCATTGCGAATCCGCGAAAAATCCGCCGCCGCGATGCCCGTCCGGGCATGAGCGCCACGCACCGTCAGTTTCTCGCGATCCAGCATTTTGATAATCTCCACCGCGAGAATGGCCTTCATCTGCTGCACGTCCGGGTCAGGGTGTCCGAAATCGCGAAACACGTTCCCGCTCCCATGCACAAGTTCCATCGCCACTCCCCTGCAAATACTGACGGTAGTGTAGTCATATATGACTACACGTTGCAACCTGTCCGAGTTCTACAATGACAGACATGAGCCCAGCCAAGACAGTCTCAGACGCGCAGTGGAACGCCGTGCTCAAGCGGACCCGCGCCAAAGGAGCCTCACTCGGAGTCGCCAACGAAACGGACGTAGAACGACTCTCCGACGAATACCGCCGCATCCGGGACCGCGTCAAACTCGCCGCTCCCGAGCCCGAGGTCCTGCGCATCGCCGGAGAAGAAGCGAAACGGAACGGCACCTCCAGGCTCACCTCTTGCCAGATCGATCGAATCATCCGCGCCACCCGCGCAGCGAAGAAAAAATAACCGTCCTAGGGGGTGTCATCAAATG
>PKWK01000200.1:0-195 GCA_003133205.1 Granulicella sp.
TGCACCAGACCAGGAAGGGCAAGCAGTGGTACTTCGGGCTGAAGGCGCATATCGGGGTGGACAGCAAGCAGGGCGTGGTGCATACGGTGTGCACCACCGCGGCCTCGGTGTCGGACAAACATATGCTGCCTGACTTACTGCACGGCGAGGAACGCAAGGGGTGGGGCGACGGAGGCTATCAAGGCCAGACGGAAG
>PKWK01000200.1:229-14578 GCA_003133205.1 Granulicella sp.
CAGCTACCTGCGCAGAGCTTCCTTAGAAAGCAGTGGGCGCAGCCTCCGCGGGTGGCGTGAGTGCTGCGCCCTGTCATGAAGAAGTAAGTGGCCGATTACGGCGTATAGCTACTTTGAGGCTGCAGCGGTTTTTGCGGCCAGCTTTCTGCGTTCTGCCCAGCGACGCTTCATGGCGTCTGCGATGCGTTTGCGGCCCTCGGGGCTCAGTTTGCGCTTGCGCGGCGCGGCCGCAGGCGCTGCGGCCTTGGCGTTCTTGCTCCCCTTGGGACGTCCCCGTCCTTTGCTGACCTTCGCGGTGGTGCCGGCGAGTAGTTCGCGTGCTTGTTGAAGTTTCGAAATCTGTGCGTCAATTTCCGCAATAATCCGGCTTACTTCCACGTGTTGCCTCCTTGTTGCGGTCGAGATTTTCTTCTCATAACCGCACCCTACCAGTAAATCTGCCAAAGTCTAAAGATACTAAGACCACCTATATAGATGCTGCTTTGGCGCTAATAGTGTCAGCGAAAGAATACAGAAGCAAAAACGATCTTGCAAATAATCATTGACATACTCCCTAGATTGATAGCTGCACTTAATTTCACACTCAGCAGTTAAGGTGGAAGCGGTTTCACGATGATCGCGGAATCCGAGAGCAGCGCACCCCTGACTCTCAGGTCCCACTGTTCGCGCAGTTTAGTTGCAATCCGCGGTCAATGTTAGACTTCGTATCAATGCGACGGATTCCAGTACGACTATGGGCGATGGCGTTTTTTTCGGGTGCACTCCAGGTGCTGCCATTTCCAATCGCGGGACCTGTGCCGGTTTGGCGCACCGCGCTGTGCTGGATTGCACTGGCTCCATTGCTCAAGGCACTTACTGACAAAGATGCCACTGGACAGCCTCTCCGCATGCTTCAGGGAGCAGCGCTAGGGTATTGTTCCGGATTTTTCTGGTACCTCGGTAACTGCTACTGGGTCTATGCCACGATGCACCAATATGGCGGGATAGCCGGGCCCGCTTCGGCCGGAATTCTTATTCTCTTCTGCCTCTACCTCGGGCTCTATCACGCTCTGTTCGGAGCGTTGATTGCAGCGTTTCGCCAAAGTCGGCTGGGTGTGCGCGGGGCGCTGCTGCTAAGCCCCTTCGCGTGGGTCGCCGTGGAGTTGGCACGCGCAAGAATTACCAGTTTTCCTTGGGATCTGCTGGGCACCACCCAGGTGGACAACATGCTGCTGACGCGGCTAGCTCCTTTTACCGGAGCCTATGGAATTTCATTCGTGATTGCGGCTGTGAACGCAATGTGGCTTACGCGCATTACGCTGAAGCAGCGGCGCTTCAGCCGAACCGTTGTTACCGCAACCGGTGTCGGCATCATTCTGTTGTATATCGTGTCTCTGCGGCATGTGCAGAAGCCTATACAGCAAGGCACTTCAGCGATGGCAACTCTGGTGCAGGAGAACATTGAAGTAGGTGCTGCGAATACTGGGCCACAACTTACGAAGGCAGAGATGCTCACCGTTTTCACCAAGTTGAGTGAGCACTCGGCAGATTACTACTGCGATGGGATGCCGGAGATGGCGTCCACCTCTTGTGTGGTTCACCCCAGGACAGTGAATCGCCTGGTCGACATGCGACCGGACGGGTCTATAACTCCTGAACCCCCAGAGCCTACCAGTCTTGTCGTCTGGCCTGAGGCCCCGTCGCCGTTCCAGGAGAGCGATCCGGAATTTCGCGCCGCGATGTCCAACCTCGCGCGCGCGGTGGATGCGCCAGTCATTGTGGGGAATATCGGTATTGATGCGAATCGGGAAGTGAATCGGGGATACGACTTACATAATTCCGCGGACTTTATCGAGCCGGGTGGAAGCTTCGCCGGACGGTACGACAAGATGCACCTAGTTCCATTCGGAGAATATGTTCCTTACAAGAAGTTCTTTTTCTTTGCAGGCAATCTTCTTGCGGATGTAGGTGAGTTCGACCTAGGTACGCAACGGTCGGTCTTTCGGACAGGCGGACACACCTATGGCACGTTCATCTGCTATGAATCCATCTTCGGAGATGAAATACGCCAATACGAGAAGATGGGCGCGGATGTGCTGGTGAATATCTCGGACGACGGATGGTATGGCGATACCAGCGCAGCATGGGAGCACCTCAACATGGTGCGCATGCGCGCAATTGAAAATCATCGCTGGGTGCTGCGCGCGACCAACACTGGAGTGACCGCTTCGATCGATCCCTATGGCCGTGTTGTCATGGCTGCGCCGCGACACATTATGACGAGTCTCCGCGTCAGCTTCGACTATGAGCACGATATTACTTTCTATGCCGCACACGGAGACCTGTTTGCCTATCTTTGTGCGCTGGTGACTTCGCTGGGGTTGGGTGCACGGCTATTCCGCAGAACGGCGTAACGAGGCAACTCCCTCATCGCGATTCCCATTCGACGCGCATCCATGAAACGCCAATGAAGAACTACTGCGGAGGCGGTGCGGGTGTCGTAGGTTGGGCTGGCTTGTCGCCGCCGCCGAAGATCTTCTGAAAGAAATTCTTTTTCTTGGGCGGGTTCGGTTCGGTCGCGTCCGGCGATTGAGCAGTCGGCGTTGCGTTCGGATTGGGGGTTCCGTTATTCGAGAACATGCCCTGAATCAGCGTCTGCGGGGATGTGCCCATGTGACTGCACGTGTTGCCGGGCACGGTGCCATCCAGGAACGCAAGCGAGTAGTCCTCAGGACAACTGTCGTCGGCCGGCAGCCAGGTGTTCTTGTCGACGCGGACGATCTGGACGCCCTCCCCTGGACTAAAAGGCTTCATGTCGGAGTACTGCGGCAGCTTGATCGCGCGATTCATGAACTCAGCCCAGATCGGCGCGGCAGCAAGCGCTCCCTGGAGCTTGACGTCGGTGTAATCGTCATTGCCGACCCAGACGATGCAGAGCAGATTCGACGAGTAGCCGGCAAACCATGCGTCGTGGGAGGTGCCTGTCTTGCCGGCGGCCGGGGAGACGAATCCGTGGCTGCGGACCGTGGCTGCAGTACCGTAGCTCATGACGTATTGGAGCAGGCTCTGCGTCAGAGATGCGGTCCGTGGATCCAACACCTGCTTCGCTTCAGGAGCGAAGTCGGCGACGATATCGCCATTGGCGTTGCGCACGCTCGCCAGCATCCACGGCTTCAGATGAACGCCGTTGTTCGCGAAAACGGTGTACGCGCCGGCCATGTCGACGGGGGTGGCATTATAAGTGCCAATGGCGACCGAAGGCGTGCCCCTGGCGTTGGTGACGCCCGCCGAGCGCGCCAGCGCGGCGACGTTCTCATACCCAATCTTCTCGGCGAGCCCAATGGTAGCGATATTGAGCGAATGCGCGATGGCTGTTGCAGCCGTTACCATGCCCGGGTATTCGCCCTTTTCAAAGTTGCCGGGATCATACGGCTTGCCATCGAACATGAAAGTTCGCGGGTCGTCGTCAAGTTTGGTGAGCGCAGTGAAGACGCCATCATCTCCAAGAGACGTGCCGTTGAGGCTGGTGTTGTATGCCGCGGCGTACACGAACGGCTTGAAAATCGAGCCCGTGGGCCGTTCGGCGATGGCGTGATTTAGCTGGGACACACCGTAGTTGCGCCCTCCCACCAGCGCCAGCACCTGGCCCGTGTGCGGGTTGATGGCGACCAATGCGACCTGCGGATACATAATGTTGGTGTCGTTCTTCTTATGCTGCTTGCGCACCATCTCGTCGACGTTCTTCATGCCGACGTCGATGGCATCAGAGGCGGCGCGCTGAAGTTCAGGGTCAAGCGACGTATAGATGCGTAGCGAATCGTGGCCTAGCTCCTGGTCGCCGATGCGCTTCTCGAGCTGGTCATGCACCAGGTCGACGAAGTACGGGGCTTCGGACGCATCAATATTCGGCGGCGCGAGGCGCAGGGGCTCTGCCTTCGCGCGATCGGCCTGTGCTGCGGTGATCGCCCCGGTTTCCACCATGGCGTCGAGCACGACGTTGCGCCGCGCGACCGCACGGTCCGGGTGGATGTACGGATTGCGCCAACTTGGGATCTGGATTAGCCCGGCGATCGTGGCGCATTGCGCAAGATCAAGCTGGCCGAGGTCCTTGCCGAAAAATGCCTGGGCCGCCTCGCCAAATCCATTAATCTCAAACGATCCGCGACGCCCGATATTGACCTGGTTGGCGTAGTCCTCGAAGATCTGCTGCTTGCTGAAGCGCGATTCAAGCTGGAACGTGATCATCAGCTCTGCGATCTTGCGCGATATGGTCTTGTCACGTGTCAGGAAGAATCCGCGCGCAAGCTGCTGGGTCAGCGTGGAGGCGCCGCAGTTCATGTGGTGGGCAAGGATGTCCTGCACGGCGCACTTGACCGTGCGGACGTAGTTCACTCCGCCGTGCTCGAAGAAGCGGCGATCTTCGATGGCGAGCACCGCCTGCACCATGTTGTTCGGGATCTCCTTGTAGGTGACGAGGCGGCGCTTCGTGCGGTTCTTATCCTCGGAGAGAGCGGTGATCAGCTGAGGCTCAAGCTGGTATGCGGCGAGAGGCGCTCCGTTGTCGGCAGTAATCGACTGCACCGTAGACACAGTACCCGAGCTCGAAGTAAGGTCGTCCGTGCTGGAACTCGCGCCCGTGGTGATTGTCGCGCCGTCGGTCGAGTGGTAGCTCTGCGGGCCCGGTTTGATCTGAATGCTGTTGCCATTCACCGTAAACGTGCCCAACTGCGGATTGGCGTTGTATCCGGCCTTGCGCAAGTCCTGTGCGATGAAGGCAACAGTGAGGTGCTGTCCCACACGAACTTCGCGCGGCGCGGCATAGATCTGCGACACACTGGCGAAGATTGGGCCGGACGCCAGTCGTTCGTCTACGATCCTCTCGTACTTGAAATACATGTAGCCGAACACAATAGAGCCGAGGACGAGAAACGCGAGGACCACGAAGAGCACGCCGCGCAGCAAGCGATTTCCGCGGCTGCGATTGGGCGAGTTGCCGTTGTTGCCGAGTTTTAATTTAATGGCCATAAGAGAAGAAACACGGTGCAGGTACGGGCATCAGACGGCTTGCAGAGCAGCCTGCAGATGTTGGACGGTCTCGCCGGCGGGTATGTCGTCGGTCTGGTTCGTGAGGCGGTTGAGGAGTTCCACCTTGCCTTCGGCCAGTTTCTTGCCGATGGCAATGCGGAAGGGAACGCCAATCAAATCAGCGTCTTTGAATTTGACTCCGGCGCGCTCGTCCCGGTCATCCAGGAGCACGTCGAATCCTGCGCCGGTTAGCTCCTGCGCGATCTTCTCCCCGGCTGCCAGCAACTCCGCCTCGCGGACGTTCGTGATCGTCACAACCACCTGGAACGGCGCGATCGAGGGCGGCAAGGCGAAGGACTCGGAGGCCCTGGGGTCGGCCGCGTTCTGCTCGGCGAACTTTGCCGCGGAGGATTCAATCGCCGCGGTCAGAATCCGCTCGATGCCGATGCCATAGCTGCCCATGATCGGCGTAGTCTCCTTGCCGTCGCGGTTCAGCACGGACGCGCCCATGGACTTCGAGTACTTGTAGCCCAACTTGAAGATGTGCCCGATCTCCACAGCCTTGCCAATCCGCAGGGGCTGGCCGCCGATCGGGTCGGGCTCGCCCTCGTTCACGCTGCGGACGTCAGCGACAAGCGTGGGCTTGAAGTCGCGCATGGGAGTCACGTTGCGCATGTGGTACTCCTCCTTGTTGGCCCCTGCGATCAGGTTGGCGCGCCCTTCCAGCACCGCGTCCAGGACGATCAGCGTTCCAGGCTTCTTAGGGTGCGGAGCTGCCGTCAGGCCAATCGGCCCAAGGTAGCCCGCCGGTGCGTTGAAGGTGGCCACAATCTCGTCCGGCTGCATCGGGCGCAACTCGCCCCCGGCAATGGCCGCCAGTTTGGTCTCGCTGATCTGGTGATCGCCGCGGAGAAAAGCCACCACGGCGCGGCTCTTGCCGACAACTTTGATCTGCTTCTCATCCGAGTCGGAATGCTCGACGATATAGGCCATCGTCTTCATCTGATGCAAACGCTCGACGCCGAGGAACGCGCCGACCTCGTCAATCGTGCGTTGGTCCGGCGTATGCACCAGTTCGGGGCTGCCGTCGCTCGTCGCCGCGAGGTCCTCGACCGCCGGAAGCTTCGACGTCGCCTTCTCGACATTGGCGGCGTATCCGGACGAGGAACTCGCAATCAGGTCTTCTCCGGCGTTGGTGTAAACCATGAACTCCTGCGACGCGGAGCCGCCCATCGACCCCGAATCCGCGTCAACGGCCAGAAAGTCCAGCCCACACCGCGTAAAAATCCGCCGATACACCTGGTCGTGTTTGTTGTAGCTCTCGTCCAGCCCGGCCTCGTCGATGTCGAAGGAGTAGGCGTCCTTCATCAGGAACTGCCGCACCCGCAGCAGCCCGGACTTGGGGCGCGGCTCGTCGCGGAACTTGGTCTGAATCTGATACCAGATCTGCGGAAGCTGCTTGTAGCTGCGCAGTTCGGAGCGCGCGATCGAAGTCATCACCTCTTCGTGGGTCATGGCCAGGCACAGCTCGGCGCCCTTGCGGTCCTTCAGCCGGAACATGTTGTCGCCCATGCCTGCCCAGCGTCCGCTCGCCTCCCACAACTCGCGCGGGTTCAGCGCGGGAAGGTGAAACTCCTGCCCAATCGTGTCCATCTCTTCACGAACGATGGCCACAATCTTGTTAAGCGCCCGATTGCCTAGGAAAAGGTGCGAGTAGAGCCCGGCCCCGAGTTGGCGGACATAGCCAGCGCGGAGCAGGAGTCGGTGGCTTGCGACCTCCGCGTCGGTCGGAGCCTCGCGCAGAGTAGGGATGAAGAGCTGGGACCAGCGATGCATGGGTATTAGGGACACTTTCCGGCCTGAGATTGCCTTTGAACTGCGTGCCGACTGCCTGCTGTGTGACGGGAGTCCGGACGTGATGGGCCAGAAGTCATTCTAAACCGGTGGTGCCGGTCGCAGTATTTCAGCGGAAGTCGGCTGGTAAGCCATTGCCCTCTTTTCAACGGTCGGACCGGGAACGACCCCGTCGCGGAAAATTCAGATTTCAAACGTCTTATGTGCGGTACTACACAGACATATGTCGCCCACCCGTCGTATCGTGAAAGGTAATCGCAGCCAAACGCCCCGCATAAGGTGGGTAACGGTCTTTGCGGCCAGAGGCAGTAATCCTCGCGCAAAGGAGCCGCAGTGCCAACCGGCCACATTTCGACTCCAGTGAATTCGACCAGACCGCGCAATACTATCCTGTCGCAGTTGCCCGCCGACGAATTCGCGGCCTTGGCCAAGCATCTCGTTCCAGTGGAGTTACCGCTGGAAAAGCGGCTCTCAGAGCCGAACCAGCCCATCGAATTCCTCTATTTCCTCAACACCGGACTTATTTCGACAGATGCCGTCACCGAGAAGGGCGAGCAGGTTGAGGTCGGCCTGATCGGGAGAGAGGGTTTCTCTGGCCTGGCGGCGCTTCTGGACCAGCCCCAAATGTCGCACTCGGTCATTATGCAGGGCTCGGGCGAGGGATCTCGCATCCGGTCGTCGGTCGTGCGCGCCGAATTCCTCAAGGGTGGAATGCTGCAGAGGCTGGTGCATGCCTTCGCATATCTGCAACTTGTGCAGATCACCCAGTCGGTCCTGTGCAACCGGATGCATGAGGTAGAGGCCCGGCTAGCGCGGTGGCTGTTGAGTTCGGCCGACCGGATGGAGTCAGAGTATCTCCATCTGACCCAGGAGTTCCTGTCGCAGATGCTTGGGGTGCAGCGGTCCACGGTAACAGTGGCTGCGGGCGACCTGCAGCGCAATGGCATGATTGGCTACTCGCGCGGCCGCATCCACATCCTCGACCGGCCCGGCCTGACCGCGAAAGCGTGCGAGTGCTACGGAATCGTCAATACCTCGTACAATCGCGTGCTGAAAAAGGGCGACAACGGCGACTTTAGCTACGTCCTCTAAGCAACCTGCGTTTATCAGTGCAGCGGTTCCGGCCATTCAGAGGCTTCTGAAAAAGGCCCTGCTGTCGTCTTTCGGATTAGCATGGGGCTTCAGAGGGTGCTGAAAAAGCCCGTTCTGCTTAAGGGCACGGGTTCACCCGTGCCGTAAACGTCGTATCTGCAACACGGCTTTAGCCGCTGAGGTCCGCTTTGGGCGGCGCATCAACCTTTTTCAGCATCCTCTTCAGCCCCATGAATAAGGCTCACGAAACCACGGGGCTTGAGCCCCGGCCACCTCGTACAGAGCGCCGAATTCGACCTGCTCAGCACCCTCTTCAGGCATACTTACGCAACACGCCCAACACCTTCCCCTGGATGCTCACATTCGCGGCCGGGGCGAAGATTGGAGCCATCTCCTTGTTCGACGGCTGCAGT
Source organism: Granulicella sp. (assembly GCA_003133205.1). The sequence continues at coordinate 8,593 of PKWK01000200.1, forward strand.
CGGATCATGCCACCCTCGCGGTAGAAGCGCTTCAGCGTCGCATCGGACCCATCCACCAGCGCAACGATAATCTCGCCTTCGCGCGCGGTCCGCGTCCGCTCCACCAACACATAATCCCCACTGACAATATGCTCATCGCGCATGGAGTCTCCGAGCACCTCTAGCGCGAAGACCTCGCGGTTGCCGATAATGTCGGCCAGCGAAATACTCTCCGCCGTCTCAATGGCCTCGAGCGGTTTGCCGGCGGCGATGCGGCCCAGCAGCGGCAGGCGGTCGAACCCCTTCTTGCTGGAGCGCGGAGGCAGCACATCGATCGACCGGCTGCGGTTGTGCGCCCGCTGCAACAGCCCTTTATTCTGCAGGTTGGTGACGTGCTTGTGCACGGTCGCGAGCGAGGTGAGCCCCAGCCCGTGCGCGATCTCCTCGTAAGAAGGGGAGTAGCCGTTCTTCTGCGTAAAGCTGGAGAGGAAGTCGATGACTTCTTTTTGCCGCCGCGTAATTGCCATGCGCCGATTGTAGCGAATAAAAAGCGAACCGGAAGATTATTTTGCCAATATTTTTGGCGTGAATTCGGCAGGAACGACTACATCTGCAATTTTTGTGGGTTTACACATATCTCTGAAGTTGTACCCCATAAGGCTGAAGTTGATACCCCATAAGAATAAAGTCGTTCATTCTAAATGGGTTGTATCGACTTCGGCTGGCTGTCCGAAATCTTGGTTCAAAGAACCTACATAACCTACATAACCTCCTCAACCACCTTATTTTCTGCTGGTTGCTGGCAATGTAGGTTCTCGGTCCCAACGCGCAGATCCTCCTCAACATACATCGTGCCGAGCCGCTCGATCAGGTCGACGGAGGGCTTATCGAAGGTCAGGCCGTTGCCGGCCAAGGATAGGCGGTGAGTCCGGAGCCCGAGCTGGCGGAGACGGCGGCCCACCGTCTCCGGCTTCAACTTCGAGCGTTCGCCGCGCAGTTCCACAAGGCGATTCGCCTCGCCCGCGATCTCGGACGTGAAGGCGCGTGCACGTCCCTCGCGGCAGAGGGCGAGGACCGCTTCGATAACTACGGCGTCGATCGTGCCTGACCGCTGGGAGCAATCCTGCTGGTCCTGGGTCGTCAGGAGGGTAACCAGCTTTTGCTGGAGCTCAGGTGCGTCGACGATGCAGCTTCCTAGAGCCTTCGCCATGGCTGCCCTCTCGGAGGTTACGCCGGAGGGGTTGAACGTCGACTGGCGCACTTGGTCAACATTCTTTTTGCGATAGTGCTCGAGGTATTGGGGGAGAGCGCGTGTATACCCTGGCAACCATTCTGGGGGGCTTGGTGGTGCGCCATTCGTGGTGGCGATGTTGATGTGGATTGCATGTTGGATCTTCTTGATCGCTGCATCCTCTCCAAGGTAGATCGCCCGTGATGCAGAGCAACGTAAATAGGAACGTTGATCTACGATCATGAATCCCGGGTTCGTCAGGTTGCCCAAGAGGGTTGTTGTACGATTGTCCAGATCGGGTGCCGAGATCAGAACAGTATGAAAGTTGAAGTTGAGGTCTTTGAGATCAGCTCTCTTGAAGTCCGCCATTAACCCTGCTGCGCGGCAGAGGTCGTTTAGGAGGCGCAGAACGACCGTCGCGTCGTGGGCAGGACCGGTGATGACCAGCAAGGGAAACACGGTCAGGGCTTCCTGCAACCAGGTTGAGATGATCCAGAACGCGATTAGTTCGGCGGCACCTTCCGGCAGATGAGTCTGCGCCACGATGACCTCACTGATCCAAAGGAAGATGTTGCGTATCGTGCTCTGGTCTATCCCCACCGTACGACCCGACAGCGCTGAAGCCGTGGCCCGGTTGATTGGAGAAGTATTCTCCGGTGGCTTCCCCGAGTTCTCAGCAATCGGAGATGATGCAGGGGCCGCTGGCGTCGCTGGCGGCGGGTTTGTCTGGGAATCGTCCATTTGAGCCTTTCCAAGCAAAAGTTTGAACGAAACGCCCACCCAGACCTCTGGCAGAATCTCGTCTGTATAGGTATCCCGAAGTTGTGTCTCGTAAATCACTGTGTTTCTTGCCGCGATTTTGCCGCGGTGGGGTGAATGAAATCAGGTCGACTGGGACGGAGTTGGCCGCCACCGGATTCACCTAGATTGGCGCGCGCATCAACGCCGGCTTCCTCCCACCTTGCGCTGCTTGCTGCGGACCATCTTGCCAGAGTTTGTATCGGGCAGAGGGCACTCAAGCCACTTGAGCCGAACCAGGTCGCTCAACATGGACCGCACGACTCCGCGGCAAGAATCTGGACCCAGGCGATTCATCGACGTCTCAGATGCCCAGTCGCGCCAAGCGTTCGCCATCTGCAAGGAAATCATGAGCTTCAGCTGGATGTAAGCGTGCCGGCGGTAGATCAAGTTCCACTTTCCCAAATCACCGTACGCGTCGGGGCCATGCGAGAGAAATGCATGCCGCAAGAGCACGTCCTCGAGAACTCGGCGCTCCGGCGTCATGAGACCAGCATAGATTCGATACACATCAAGTCCGGCATCCCGGGCATTGACGGGTGGGTAGTACATCACCGGACAGCTCTTGCCCATGGTGTCCATCCCTGCGCCGGGCAGAGGTTGCTCCTTGAATCGGAGGTGAACCAAATTGCTCAGCAGGTCCAATATCATCCCGCGCCAGAACTCGACCGGAAGCTCCCACAGAGAAGTCTCAAACGCCCAATTGGACCAGGCCTCGGCCATGCCTTCCGAGGTCTTGTCCACTAGGTGTAAGTAGAATGCCCGTACGATACGTTCATTAGGTTTCTTCCACTTGTGGTCGGAAGCGGAGCCGTATAGCAGGAAGGCGTGCTGCAAAAGTACGTCTTCAACGATTCGGCGTCCTTGTATGTCGAGCCCAGCGTAGCCGAGATATACCTCAACTGCGGCGCCGTGGAGGCCGATGGGAGGGGTATAGATTGCGGGTTCCACTCCTGTTTCTGTGACATTCATAATGTTTCTCCTCGCTGTCTGGATCAGAGTTTGATAGTTCGTGCTGGAGGCGCTTACACATCCGACTGAACTGCTCATATAGGTAAATACCGGTTTGTTCTTTAGCGCATTGCTTATCGGACAAAGAAACTTTGAGATTCGCTCTTTGCTAGCACTTCTCCTCCGGCTGCAAGCGGAATGGTGCTCTGGAGTACGTCGGGCATTGTTAACCTCACAGGGTTGAAGGGAAGGCCGGCCGGGGCACGGGTGCGATTCCGTTCTGTTTAAGGCTTCGGTAGTCGAGTTTCGAAAATCACTGCATTTCTTGACCGGGTTTCTGGCGGAGTGCGGGGCATAAAGCGCCTCCCTAGGTCTGATTAAGTGCTTGGGGTTAGTGAGTCGTAAGGATCTGGCGGTGCTCACGTTGGTGGAGATGACCGGAGAGGCTCTCCTCGGTCCACGCTCCCTCTGGGAGGTCAATAACGATGACCTCCTGTTCTGTCCGTCCTAGCTTCAGAGCCGCAGCACGGTCCTTACAGATCGTTGCGGTCAAGAGCAGCGGTTGATCCGTGTGGTAACGCCGCGAAAAGGGGAACCGTGTGGCGATCTCACGACTCAAAGACCAGGAGAGCCCGAGTTTATTGATCGGCCCACATCCCCGATAAATTGTGATCTCTTCCGGCATCCGAGCGAACGCCTCTTTTTCGTGCGCGTTCATGAGTTCGGGAATCACACTTTCCGGTTCATCGAGATATTCCCGAAGAATCCAAATGAGTTGATCTTTGTAGACCCCCACGTTGTCGGAGTCTGTCCAGAACTCGCCTAGGAGGGTGAGCCATTCAGAGAACGCCATTTCGCCGTGAAGGTGAAAGATGGCCCGAAACTTATCTGTTGATCCGCACTCGGTTGATATCCAATCCCACGCCCCATCGAAATGAGACGGCAGCTCCTCGTCGAAGCGATCCAGCCAATAGTCCTCAATCAGCTCTGCATGACCCCCATGCACAAGCCGCCATGGAACATCCCAGCCCAGCAAACGTGCCGCTTTAGGGCTCATACCCAGGACACTCTCGATGGTGATGAGGACAGGTGTATTGGGGGATGCCTGTGTGGCTGGTTTCACCGGCGCGGTCGAACTGAGACGTTCAGCTTCAGTCATGTCACTGCTCCAAAATTGATGTGGTTGCAAACTCGTGCAACCAAGTACCTGAGGAGATCATTCCTCTCCTCTTACACAAGATTGTCTATAGGTAAGTACCGGAAATCCGGCTTCGGCACTCAATTGTGAGGAGATTTATTGTTTCACTAGCTCGGGGGCTGGCCCAGCGGGGTCCAGGTTGCTTGATCACGCCCCTCCGTGCATCCCCAGCTTTGACTTGTTCGAGACGCCTACAAAAATAGACTTCCCGGTTTCCAGTCGACTGCGCAGAGGGGGTCCAGAGGCGAAATACTGCGGCGACCGCCGACAGTGGGCAACACGCGGGCATTCAGTGAAACAGCTGACTGCACCCCGGTCAGCCTTCACTTCGCTAAACCACTAACAAAACCAACCCAAAGCAGCGGCCACGTGTGCCACACGTGTGCCGCTTTTTTCGTTTAAGGAGGCAATATATGGCCCGTAAGACTGGCCAACGTCGTCCCACCGAGCGGGGATTGTGTTCAGTTTCGGGCAGAAGGGATTGCTATAGCCGAAAACTGGTCAGATTGTTGTACGTGGATCCGGCACCTGGCTCGTCCCAGGCATAGCCACCCAGAAGACTCTCGCTCGACATACCGACTGACGCACGTCGCGCCGGACCCTAATGCGATATGTGTGACACCCGGAACGCGAAACCAAGTAACAATCCTCTAATCAATATCCCATTGCGTATATTCGAGACCCTTGCACCACTCAACGCTCCCGTGTCTTAAGAAGAAATGCGATCGGCAGCCCTTGGTCCGCCAGATCGAAGGCGAGAGCACTGGTAAGCCATCGCGATCAGACTTGAACGTCCAACTCGGTGAGTCATCAGGCAGCAGGCTGATCTGAATTACCTCACCACAACCGCAAGGACAAAGAAGCGCAGCTGACCACGGTATTCCGCTGCCTATCAAATACAGACGGTGTGGCACAAGCGAATCCGGAAGCTCGTCAACAGGCATCGAGTGAATCCGGTCGCGGAACCGCCAAGGCAGTATCGCTCTGTTGATTGCGCTGCGAACTTTCTGAATGAACCTTTTCAAGAGAGCGACGGCCTTTCCAGTAGCGGTATAGCATCGCCTTTGCCGACGTGTCTCTCTAGCACAGGACACGGCTGGGATTCGCTTTCCGGGAAGAAGTTCATCTCGGACAGGTTGCCGGGGACATAAGCGTATTCGCCGTTGGGCTGATTGCGGTACGGGTGCAGCCTGGCGAGAAATTCGTTCACGCACAGCGCTGCAAAGAACGTGTTGACGCTCACGACGGCGGGCCGGTCCTCGTCAACACCACGCAGATAGCCCTCCTTTACCAGGCGGCGGTACATCTCCGGATCGGTGCGGCGCATCGATTCGGCGTCGACCCGTTTCATGTCGTAGACTTCGCGGCTGAGCAGGCTCGAACGTCCAGGCTGGAGATAGTGGACCGCGCCGGCAATGCGGTCGATACCGCCCCTACCGTCAGCATCAAGCCGGACACCGACATCGAAGTACGGCACAAGATAGAACGTAGCAAGCCGGTTGAGAATGTGGCGGCCCTCCACGCCATCCATACAACCGAACACAACATCGCATTCGGCAACCGATTTGACGGCGTTAGGGGTCAGTAGATTCATGTTCAGGGGAATAACCTCCTGCCCCAGACCCATCCGTGCGATCGCAGATGCCAGAACATGCACCTTGGGCCGCCCCAGATAGGCATCTTCCTTGCCGCTGTTCAGAATGCGGTTGAGATTCTTCTCTTCGACCAAATCCGGATCGACGAGGACGAGACGCCCTACTCCCAGGCGTGCGAGCTGCTCAACCACAACACTGCCTGTCCCCGAGCATCCGATGACCGCGATAGACAGC
>PKWK01000314.1:0-180 GCA_003133205.1 Granulicella sp.
CCCCAACCTCCAGCCAATACCCATACGCCTCGCTATCCCGAGGCACGGAATCGTCCCCTTCAAAAATGGTCACATACAGCTTCGCCGGATCGATCCCGAACCACTCCTTCGACGTCAGCAACTCCCACGCATACGCAATCGCCTCGTGCTTGAAGTAGTCCCCAAACGAAAAGTTCCCCA
>PKWK01000314.1:240-10115 GCA_003133205.1 Granulicella sp.
TGCACGCGCCGGTGTCCCTGCCCCGTAGCAGCCGACGCCTTACCCTCAAAAAACCGCAGAAAATCTTCCCGAATCGCGCTTCCCGATCTAAATTCCATAGGCCGTTAAGTTTATCAGCGCGAGCCACCCACCCGTGTATCCCCTAAAACCACGTCTGCGCCTTATACCGCGCATACTCTTCCCCAAACGCCGCCGCCAGCACCTCCTCTTCCTTCCTCGCGCGATAGACCTGCACCGGCATCAGCACCGCAACAAAGATCGCCAGCCACCAGTTCCCCAGCACAATCGCCAGGCCAACCAGAAACATCGCCGCAAACACATAAATCGGATTCCGAATCCGCGAGTACAGCCCCGTCGTCACCAGCTTCCTCGCCTTCGCCCCCACCGAAAACGACGCGCCCAACTGCAGCCGCGCCACAATCAGCAGCGCCACTCCAACCCCCGCAATCACCGCCCCGCAAATCTTCACGCCGGTCCACTCCACCAGCGAAGCGTGAAACACGAGCCAAATCACAGCAACAATCACCACCGCCAGCGTAATCATGTTTGCCTTCATCTCACGTCCTTTCCCTTCATCCCTCTACTCCCGGAGCCCACGTCCACCCCTCCACCCTATACCCCGGATCCTTCGGCGCCCGCAGCCGCGCGAACTCCGCGCGCCGAGCCGTCATCACCATGCAACTCACCAGCGCGTCGAACGCATCCTCACTCCCGCGCGCCTTCTCCATCACGCCCCGCGGCAGCGCCGCATACGCCGCGTCTTCTTTCCGCTTCCGCAACAGATAAGCCGCGCGCGCCGCCGCATTCGATTTCCGCACCGCCCCCGTATTCAGCCGCGTATACATCTCCACCACCATTGGCCTCTTCAATCCAGCCCGATCGAACGGCCACACCGCAAATCCCGCCTCGCGCAGCCGTTTCAGCACCGGCATTCCCCGCAGCGAAGCCGTCCCCACGCTCCCCGCTCCGCCAATCTGAAACACGCTCTTCGGAGCAATCCCCTTCACGCGCGCCGCCCTCTCCGCCTCCGGAATCACCGCCGCAATCTTGCAATCGATATCCGTCGCCCGCAGCATCCGGTGCAGCCGCTCGCTCGAAAATTCCACGGGCCTCTTACCGCCTCGCCCTGCGCCAGCCCTGCCCCAGAATCGCGGATCCACGCACCCCGCTGCCAGCCACTGCTCCCCGTGCTCCCGTTCCACCAACTCCCAGAACGCCGGCGCATCCGCACACCCCATCTCCCCACGCACAAACCACTCCGGAAAGCTGAAGCAGAAATCGAACCCCACCACCATCCGCGGAGTCTCCCGCGCCATCTCAATCAGCCACTCCGCAACCTCCACCCGAGTCCGCCCACTCTCCAGCGCGACCGTTCCTCCGAAAACGCGCCCACGGCGCCCATCCACATGCGCACCGCCGCCGCCAGCCGTCCAGATCCCCGCCCAGATCTTCCTCCGCTGCCCCGCCGCGCTCCGGTCCCCCGACCAGTCCACTGCCACCACTCGCTGCATCGAACCCATCCTCCATCCTATCGTCCCAAACGCCGCCCCACGTCTGAACCGAAAGAGAAACAGTTTTCCGAAAGGCCGCAAATCTTTGCAGTTACGAACCATTGCTAATTCAGTAATTGCCTCAATTTTCTAGGCTTAGATTGGAGACTCAATTGCTAGACTTTACATACTTCCACTTTTTCGATGAAAGGTCGGCACATCCATGAAACTAGTTGAAACCTCCAAGTACTCCACCTTGACGTTCGCTTGCATCGCTGTGCTGACCTTGGGTGTGGCGACAAACGCCTACGCCAGTCCCATCCCTTCCGGATGGACCTGTGGCGGCACCTGCGGCTCTCTCGGAGCCGATGGCGTCGTCACTCTCTCGCCAACCGGCAACAGCAGCTACCAGTACGTCACCACCAACGGTTCCTCCTCGACCGCTCCTCTTCCGTCGGGCGCGCTCGGATCGGAAACGAACGGCTCAACCCTCGCTACGTCGGTCTTCTCCGCAGCCGCCGGAACCGACCTCAACTTCTACTTCGATTTCGTGACCTCGGATGGCGCAGGATACGCGGACTATGCCTGGGCCGAACTCTATAGCTCGTCCAACAGTCCCGTCGCCCTTCTCTTTACCGCCCGCACCGTCCCTAGCGGAAGCATCGTTCCCGGAACCGGCATGCCCCCACCCAACGCAACCCTTAACCCAACATCAGTTCCCATCATCCCTGGAGGTCCAGCCTGGTCGCCGCTCGGAGGCTATTCCGGAGCTTGTTATAACTCCGGCTGCGGCTATACCGGTTGGATCGATTCCAACTTCACCATCGCCGTCGCCGGCGACTATTACCTCAAAATCGGTGTCACCAACTGGGCTGACACGCTCTACGACACCGGCCTCGCCATGGACGGCGTCACCGTCGGCGGAACACCTATCATCCCGCCCTCAAGTCCCACACCCGAACCCTCAACCCTGGCCCTGCTCGGCACTGGACTCGTCGGAATCCTCTCCGCTGCCAAGCGCCGTCTGCTGGCCTGACTCATCAAGCCCAAAGGGCGAAGAGGATCGCCTCTTCGCCCTCCACGGTTGATCTTCCACTCACTCCCCCGTCCATCCAGATATCAGGGAACTTTTTGCGCCTCCTGTGCGTTTCTCTTGCAGGAGATTCTCCCATGCTAAAACTCCTCCTCTTCTGCATCCTCCTCGTCCTCTGCTGGCCGCTCGCCCTCCTCGCGCTCATCCTCTATCCGATCGTCTGGCTCGTCACGCTCCCCTTCCGCCTTGTCGGAATCGCCGTCACCGGAGCCTTCGCGCTCATCACCGCCATCTTCCTCTTCCCCGCCCGCGTCCTCCGCACCATCTAGGTCGCACCCTCCTCCACATCCACCTCCTCCACATCCACCTCCTCCACATCCACCCCCCACTCCCGCAGCACCTTAAACACCGCCGACGACGAAAACCCCGCCCGCAGCAGCCTCCCCATCACCCTCGCCGATTCCTTCTTCGCATTCTCCCCCGCCGGCTGTTTCATCCGCTTCCTCGCCACATACTCCCGAGCCAGCGCCACCTCATCCACGCCCTCATACGCAGCCCACACCGCCGCGCCCACCGTCTCCGAAGCAACCCCCTTCGCCGACAGGTCCTGCTGAACCCGCCGCCGCCCAAACTTCTGCCCCTCCTTGCGCAGCCGCGTGTAGTCCGCCGCGAATCGTGCATCGCTCAGGTAATTCAACTCCTTCAGCCGAGCCACCACCGCATCCATCGCCCGCTCGCCCTCCGCACCCTCCGCCGCGCGCGTCTTCATTAGCCGCCGCAACTCGCGCTCCGTCCGCATCTGCCTGGCGAGCATCCCCACCGCATACTCAAACAGCCCCGCCTCCCCCACCGGCTCCCGCTTCTTCGCCCGCTTAAACGCCACGCTCGACTCCCCATTCCGCCCGTCATTGCCTTTGTTTGTCATTCCCGCAGGGAATCTGCTTCTTCTGTTGCTTGTTCGTGCTGTCATTCTGAGCGCAGCAAAGAACCCCCGTATTTCGCCTTTGTCGTTGCCCGTTTCTACCTTCCCGCCCCCTCCGCGTACTTCCCAGTCTTTGTCCACCGATCGCACCAATCCTCCACCACCTCATTCCACAACTGCGAATCCTGCGGCTTCAAAATCCAATGCCCCTCATCCGGGAAGTACAGCATCTTCGACGGAACCCCCAGCCGCTGCAGCGCCGTAAACAACTCGAACCCCTGCGACACATCCAGCCGCATATCCCGCTGCGAGTGGATCACCAGCGTAGGCGTCTTCGCATTCTCAATAAACCGCGCCGGCGACCACTTCCTAAACGGGTCCTGATCCGCCGGCAGATTCTGATACCGCCAAGGCTCCGCTGGGTGCCCCATGTCAGACCGTTTTTGGTCTGACGTGGAGTTACTCACTGCGGATTCACCACCAGCACTAAACCCATCCCACCCCTTCGGAAAATCCTCTGGCCGGCGAAACTCCCATTCGTTAAACCACATCTCCTCGGTAGCCCCATACGCCGACACCGGGTCATACATCCCGTCATGCGTCACAATGCACTTGAAGCGGTTCGTATGCGTCAGCACCCAATCCGCCATGAACCCGCCATAACTCGCCCCCAGCGCGCACTCCCGCGTCTTATCGATAAACGGAAACTTCGCCTCCGCATAATCCAGCCCGCGCATCAGGTCGACATACGCGCGCCCACCCCAGTCTCCGCTCACTTCATCGACGAACTTCTGCCCATACCCCGTCGACCCGCGCCGATTGATGCCCACCACCACATACCCGCTCGACGCCATCAGCTCCCAGTTCCACCGGAAGCTCCACGCATCCCCCCAGGCCGTCTGCGGCCCTCCATGCATCAGGAACTTCACCGGATACTTCTTCGTCGGATCAAACCCCGGCGGCTTGATGAGGAACCCCTCAACCTTAGTCCCCTCCGCGCCGGTGAACCAGAACGACTCAAGCTTCGACAAATCGAGCTGGTCGAGTAGACCACCATTCAGGTGGGTGAGCCACGGAGATTGCTGTGTGCCTGCTCCAAAGACACAAGCGATATCTGGAGAGTCGCATGAGCCTATAGGGCGCACATACAGTTCTCCGGGGCGATCCACTGACATCCGCACCGCCACAATAGAGTTGCCGTTGGGGCTGACCCTCAAATCAGACAATTCCCCGCCTTTGCCATTATTCATCTGGGTTTTCCAAGTCTTTGCGGCGTCTGGCTGGTCTAGGGTGATGAAGACCGGCTCGGTTCCTTCACTACCGCTTGCCACATAGATTCTCTCGTCGTGAAAAGCGGCAAGATTATCGACCCAAACAAACTCGTCAACCCACCCGTCGTACTTTGGCATGACTTCATGAATCGCCTTCGTCCCCCGATCCATCACCACCAGCCGAAACTTGTCGCTTTCAAACCCACCCCGCGCCTGCGACCGGAACGCCAGCCACTTCCCATCTGGCGAATACTCCGGCTCATCATCACTCCCCGGGCTCGTCGACACCTTCACCGCCTTGGCCCCCGGCTCGTCTAATCGCAGCGTGTAAATGTCGTTGTTGGTCGAAGCCGCCGGCACCTTATCCAGCTTCGCCACATACGCAATCTCCCGCAAGTCCGGAGCCCATGCATACTCCTGCGGCGCGCCCAGGAAAAACGTCGGCACCTCCACCGTCCCCACCACGCTCGCCGGAGTCAGGTCCCGCACCGCGTACCCATCCGTGGCCTCGACCACCAGTACATGGCTCCGCTTCCCGCCCACAAAGTGGTCCCAATGCCGGTACAGCAGCGCATCCCAAACCTGCCCCTTCACCGGACTCTTATCCGCCGCCTCATCCTTCGCCTTATCGCAGGCATCCTCCTCCGCCCAGCCCGCCGGCTCCGCCCCCTTCCAACCCACCCCATCCCGCGTCCCACCGACAACTGCTCCCATTTGTTTGTCATTCCCGAAGGGAATCTGCTTCTGCTCCTGCCCGTTCCCAGGGACTGTCCCACCCTTCACCGAGCACTCCGGATAAACCCCCGCCACAAACATCAACTTCCGAGAATCCGGCGACCACACCGCCCCATCCGCCCCACCGCTCACATGCGTCAACTGCACCGCGGCCCCAACCCTCCCCGCCGCCTCATCCCAAGGCGCCAGGTAGATCTGGTCCTTCACCGAGATCGAAACCCACTTCCCATCCGGCGAAAACCGCCCATTCGACTCCCCATCCCCAAACGTCACCTGCCGCTCTTGTTTGTCATTCCCGGAGGGAATCTGCTTTTGCCCTTCAGTAGAGCCACCGCCACCCAGCGCCACCACCCAAAGATGGTTCACCTTCGTGTTCTTCTCCAGCGACACGTCCGTCACCGAAAACATCACCCACTTGCCCGACGGCGAAATCTGCGGATCGCTCACCCGCTTCATCGCCATCAAATCCGCAAACGTCATCGCCCGCTTCGCCGCGTCCTTTTGGCTGCCATCCCCTGTTTTTTGGTTGTCATTCCGCAGCCCGGGGTCCCCGGCGAGCGATCTTTGCTCGCTGGGGTGGAGCGAAGCGGAGGAACCTGCTTTCGCTCCCGCCTGCCCCAAAGCCAGCCCCGCCGCCACTCCAAACCCCACTAACCCAGCCAAAACCGTACGCATCTTCATCGCGCCAGTCTAAACCCACCCGCCCAAACCCAACGTGACCCCCTCACAAGGGTGCCCCATGAATCGCCGCCACCAGAGCCCGAGGGCTGAAGGCCCGACCTATTCCGTGCCACAAGCCCACGTTCGCCGCAGCTCGCCCCAAAATTTTGATGTCAAGCCCCCACACCTCTGAAAATCTCCACAACCTCAACAAACCAAACCTCTTACCAAAATAAAATACTTGGCCGATCACCCTGTGCAAAAGAGTACAATTTAAGTAGGGTCAGAATAAGAAGTGAACCAGGAGGGCAGGGGCGCCGTCCAGCCGACACCAAACCGCATTGGTATATATCAATGCGGTATATACCAAACTGTAAGCCATTTGTTTTTAGTATCAAATGGTATATACCGGGGAGGGGGGGGTACCGCCCGTACGGACCCACCGTCTAACACCAACGCCATCGAGACCGCACCGGAGTCGAACCACCATGAAGCTCTTCACCAAAAGCCGACTCGTTCTCCTCACAATCGCCCTCGCGACGCCCCTCGCCGCCGCCGCCCAGGACTCCTCCGGCTTCGGCAAGCTCGATCTCGCCCCGCCCACCGGCACAACCCCCGACGAGATCGTCAAGAAGTTCGGCGCCCGCGAAGCCGAGTTCGCCCAGGCCCGCGAAAACTACACCTTCCGCCAGACCGTCAAAGTCGACACCATCGACGACGACAGCAAGAAGGTCGACGGCGAGTACCAGCAGGTCACCGACATCACCTTCTCCCGGGAAGGCAAGCGCGAAGAGCACGTCGTCTTCGCCCCCCAGAACTCCCTCCAACGCGTCATGATGTCTCCCGTCGACTTCGACGAGATCGAACACCGCCTCCCCTTCATCCTCACCACCGCCGACCTGCCGCAGTACGACGTCACCTACGTCGGCCGCCAGAAGATCGACGACATCGACACCTACGTCTTCGACGCCGGCCCCAACCACATCGAGAAGAACCACCACTACTTCCAGGGCCGCGTCTGGGTCGACCAGCAGGACTTCCAGATCGTCCTCATCAACGGCAAGACCGTTCCCCAGGACACCCGCCCCGGCCACGAAGACCTGCAGCCGCCCTTCACCACCTACTACGAGCAGATCGACGGCAAATACTGGTTCCCCACCTACACCAAGGCCGAGGGCGTCCTCCACTTCAAGGCGCAAACCGGAGCGCTCAGCGACGACGTCCACATGCGCTCAGTAGTCAAGTACACCGACTACAAGCAGTTCCGCTCCACCAGCCGCATCATCTTCAACGGCGAGGACATCACCAACAAAAAGGATCCCGACGCAACGCAACCACCGCCGCCGAAAAAGTGAGGTGGCGCTCGGAATTAGTTCTTTGAAAACCTAAGCCGCTGGTTCGGACTCGAAATACAGATATCGCCGCCAGCTTGGATCGGCCGACCCGATCATCCGCATGATGTGCCGCGAAGTATGCAAACTGAACGACCGCGGCTCGCGCTGCAGCTTCATCTCGGTCAGCTCGTGCAGCAACTGATTGCCCTTGCGCCGATTGCAGTCGTGGCAGCAGGCAACCAGGTTCTCCCACGTCGAAAGGCCGCCCCGCGACCGCGGAACAACATGGTCGAGCGTCAGTTCCCCCGCGGTCAGGACGACGCCGCAGTACTGGCAAGAATTGCGATCGCGCAGCAGAATGTTCTTCCGCGAAAGAGCCCGCGTCTGGTGCGGAATCCTGCGATACTCGAGCAGCCGAATCACGCTCGGCATCGCCACATTCATCCGCGCCGCGTGCAACACCGCTCCCTGTTCCTCCTCGGTGCGCGCAATGCCCTTCAGCACCAGCACCAGCGCTCGCCGCGCGCCGCAGATGTTGATCGGCTCATATGACGCGTTCAGCACCAGCACAGGCGTCTGCATCGCCGGCTGGCGAAAGACGCCGATCCGGACATCCAGTTCCGTGGTCAGCCGCGGCGAACTGGCATGTCCCGCGTGCCGGTTCCCGCTCGCCCGCTGCTTCCGCACCTTCGACGACATGTGGGACGCTTGCATTGCTCAAATCCTCCGGTTCCGATCCGCATCCGCTACGTTGACGCCTTTGAACAAGACCACAGTCTTACCGCTCCTCTATCCGAATCCCTGCGCACTCTGCAACGCAGCATCGTCCCACATCGCGACGCGCGGCGCCTGCGCTCTCGCCAAAGTTGCAACCCAGACCTTGTGCGCACCGGCCCGCCGCAACACGCGCGCACACTCCCGCGCCGTCGCGCCGGTGGTGTAAATGTCGTCGACCAGCAGCACCTCGCATCCGGCCTGCAGCCTGGTTGGATCGACCGCAAATGCGCCTTCCACATTCCGCCGGCGCCCACGCGGGCTCAATTCGAACTGGCTGCCCGTGTCACGCCGCCGCGTCAGCACATTCGCCGCACGTTGCAGCCGCCATTCCCGAGTGCTGCGTCGCAGCTCCGTGATCGCCGCATCGGCCAGCAGGTCCGCCTGGTTGTATCCGCGCTGCCGTTCCTTCGCCGGAAACAGCGGCACCGCGACCACGACCAACTCGCGAGCAGCCTCTCCTCGCAGCGTCAGGATCGTCTCGGCCAGCAATTCGCCGAGCACGTTTGCGACTTCGCGCATCCGCTCGTACTTCAGCAGATGGATCATCTCGCGCAACTCGTCCTGATAGACCGCGTACGCAACGGCCCGCTCGAACATCGGCGGCACAGCGTGGCACGCATCGCAGAGCAGCCCTTCCGCAAGAAACGGTCCCGCAAAGCGCGCGCTTTCCATATCAATGTCGAGAGCCTCGCCGCAGCGGTCGCACAGCGCCGCCGTCTGCGGAGGAACAGCAGCCCGGCAGGGATCGCAGATGGGAAGGATGGTAGAGCGCAGAAGCGGGCAGTTGCAAACACGGCAGTCCGAGGGAAAAGCCGTCGTCACAAGATCGTCAAGGACAGAGCGAACCGATGATCTCGCACGGCCAACCACCGTTTGGAACAGACGAACAGGGGCGCGACCGTCGTCCAATCCGGCGCCATTGCCTGGCGGAGCGCCGGGTAAAACATGGAGCGTACTCTCATTCAGGCTTTCGCTGAAGATGCACCTCGCTCGCACGGCGCTCCAGGCCCTTTGGCCGCGCCGATGAAAAAAGTATAAATCCTCGCGGCCCGATTCGCCACTAGAAATGCCCGCACTGCTCCAAACCTCGCCGCCGCTGATACACTCCCATCCAAGCCAGTAACACGGCTTTAACGCGGAGACTCAACCACATGGCCACAGCAGCACCCGTCAAACCTGCCTTCAAACCCTTCATCCCCGCCACCGAATCGCGGCCAGAGTTGACCATTCGGGCGCTGTTGCTGGGCGCCTTCTTCGGCGTGGTCTTTGGCGCAGTCACCGTCTACGTTGGCGTAAAGGCAGGCTTGACCGTCGCCGCAAGCATCCCGATCTCCGTGCTGTCGATCTCGATCCTCCGCGCATTCGGCCGCGCCAGCATCCTCGAGAACAACATCGTGCAGACTACGGGCAACGCTGGCCAATCCATCGCCTCGGGAGTCATCTTCACCCTGCCCGCTCTCATCTTCCTCGGCTTCGATCTTGAGGCATCGCGCATTTTCGCGCTGGCACTCTTCGGTGGCTGGCTCGGCGTGCTGTTCATGATCCCGCTGCGCCGCCAACTCATCGTTGAGGAACACGGAGCGCTCATCTACCCTGAAGGCACGGCCTGCGCGGATGTCCTGATTGCGGGTGAGCGTGGCGGCAGCTTCGCGT
>PKWK01000144.1 GCA_003133205.1 Granulicella sp.
TGGGACGCTTGGCGCCGTACTTAGAGCGACTCTGCTTGCGGTTGGCGACGCCGACCGAATCCAGCGACCCGCGAACCACGTGGTACCGAACTCCCGGGAGATCCTTGACGCGGCCGCCGCNNATCGAGTGCTCCTGCAGGTTATGGCCGATGCCCGGAATATAAGTCGTGACCTCAATCCCATTGGTAAGGCGAACACGCGCGACCTTACGCAGCGCAGAGTTCGGCTTCTTGGGGGTCTGAGTGTAAACGCGGGTGCAAACGCCGCGGCGCTGGGGCGAGCCCTGAAGCGCGGGGCTGGCAGTCTTGTAACGGGTGGGCGTGCGGCCCTGCTTGACGAGCTGATGGAACGTAGGCACTCGAACTCCTTGTATTTCTACTCAACGCCTTCCGGCCTAAGGCCGTTCTGGCACTCAAAACTCTGGCAGACAGAGAGGAGGGAGTTTCTTTCGCGCGACCGTAACATCCCGTGCGGCATACGCACGAAAGGTTGAGGACACTGACGTGCCTCACGCGAAGATTGTCCCTTGCTTCCCGTCTGGAACACTCAAATCAGACGAACAACAGTCGACGGTGGCCGAGCGTCCCTTGCTTCCCCTGTCACGCGGACCAGAACTACTGGAAGATGGAGTTGGCTCCGTTTCGCTGTTCCGTCCCGCATAGCCCATCCTGGAGGAGGGTGTCGCAGGTACGATTGCGAGGATGAAGCGCCGCAGCGTAACCGGCCTATGCGTACTTTCCATGCATAGACCCTGCGGATGAACTGCTGTTTTCCAGTGTATCGCAAACGGCCGAAGCCTGCGCGACACACTGACCACTCCCGCGCAACCTGCACGGCAACGGGTTCCCGATTCGCGCGGAACCTACTAACAATATCAAGCGGAGGACGCGGGGTCAAGCATTGTTGAGGAAATTCCTCGGCCAGCGGCGGCTTTTCCGCCCATGCTAGCCTTTGGGAATGGATTTCCAGCCTGCAAAAGAACCATCCCCCGCCCTGCGGCGCCGACTCTCCGCTCTGGGGCCTCTGCTTGCCGCGGCCCTGCTGCTTTGCCTTCCCCCAGCCGCCACCTCACAGACTGCCCAGTCCGTACAGTCCGCCAAAAACCAAACTTCCAATCCCCGGATAGAGTCCCTTCTCGATAACCTTGGCCGGGTGCGTACACCAACCTCCGTGACCATATCGCCCGACGGCCTCACTCTCGCATGGTCCGTCAGCGGACCGCACGGCGCCGAACTGCACCTGACCGGCATCGCGCCTGCAGGCTCCGCGCAGGATGCGGCATGGGAGCGGGTGATCTCGCCGGACACAATCGGCGACGTGACCAACAGCCGGCCCGGCGCATGCACCGCTCACCATCCGGCTTGGTCGCCCGACGGAAAGCAGCTTGCCTTCCTCTCGAACTGCTCCGGCAGCGGTTCCGACTGGGAGCCGTCTTCGCAGAACAACATCTTCGTCTGGACCCTCGCCGTCAACGGCATGAAGCAGGTCAGCCACCTCCACGGCGCCGTAAGCTCGATCGCCTGGTCTCCGGATGGCAGATCAATCGGCTTCCTCTATGTAGAGAACGCCACCCGCTCCGCCGGCGCGCTGGACGCGATGAAGCCCTGGTCCGGCGTGATCGGTGAAGACGGCGTCGAGGTGCAACGTGTCGCCCGAGTCGCCGTCGATGGCAGCTTCAAGCTCATATCACCGCAGAATCTGCACGTCTATGAGTTCACCTGGACGCCAGACTCCCGAGCCATTGCCTTCGTGGCGGCGAACCCTCCGGGCGAGAACAACTGGTGGGTAGCCAAGCTTTACGTTCAGCGGATCCAGGCGGGCACTCTGATCCTTCGTCCCGACGCCGAGATATCCCCCGGTGACCCGGTTGCCATCCTCGATCCCCAAACCACCACCGGCCCCCTCCACGGCCTCCAAATCGCCGTCCCGCGCTTTTCCCCCGACGGCAAGCGGATCGCCTTTATTGGCGGTCTCATGTCCGACCAGGGCTCGACCGGCGGCGACATCTACGTCATCCCGGCGACTGGTCTGAAGCCTGGCGACGAGCCCAAGAACGTCACCCCCAACCGCCCCGCCTCGCCCGCCTACATCGCATGGCAGGATGACCACACCATCGGCATCTCCGAGCACGTCGGCGGAAGCAGCCGCATCACCTTGCTCGATCTCACCACCGGCAAGGACGTCCCCGGCCTGGACTTTACGTTTCCCGACACGATCGTCGCAGGCACCGACGTGATGAGCGTGTCCGTCGCCAGCAAGTCGCTGAACGTCGCCATGATCCGCCAGTCGTTCGAGCACGGCCCCGAGGTCTGGGCCGGCCCATCCGACAACCTCAAACAGATGACCCACCTCAACGACGCCCTCAAGCCCGCCTTGGGCAAGGCCGAGTCCATCGACTACACCAACGAGGGTTTCCACATCCAGGGATGGCTGCTCTATCCCGCGAACTACGACCCCTCAAAAAAATATCCGCTGATCGTCAGCGTCCATGGCGGCCCGTCGGGCGTGACATCGCCGCGCTGGCCGGGAGTGAATTATGGAGCCGTTCCCTTCTCCGCGCTGGGCTACTTCGTCTTCATGCCTAATCCGCGCGGCAGCTATGGCCAGGGCGAAAAGTTCACCCAGGCCAACGTCAAAGACTTCGGATACGGCGACCTGCGCGATGTCCTCGCCGGAGTCGACGTAATCGAGAAGCGCTTCCCCATCGACAAGGATCGCGAAGGGCTGACCGGCTGGAGCTATGGCGGATTCATGACCATGTTCGCCGTAACCCAGACCACGCGGTTCAAAGCCGCGGTCGCGGGCGCGGGTATCTCGGACTGGCAGAGCTACTACGGCGAGAACTCCATCGACCAGTGGATGGTGCCGTTCTTCGGTAAGACCGTGTACGACGATCCGGCGATCTATGCGAAGAGCTCCGCAATCGACTTCATCAAGAACGTCAAGACACCGACGCTTGTGGTCGTGGGCGATCGCGACGGCGAATGCCCGGCGCCGCAGAGCTTCGAGTTTTGGCACGCATTGAAAGCCGAAGGCGTGAAGACGCAGCTTGTGATCTATCCCCACGAAGGGCATCGCTTCGTCGATCCGGAGCACCAGCGCGATGTTCTGAAGCGCGCACTTGACTGGTTCGAAACGGAGATGCCGCCGAAGTAAACGCCACGCGGAAAAATGCCTGCGCGTCAACCGGAACGGTTCAATTGCAATGCAATCCGCGATCCATTTGCCCCCTCTGTGGCTATGCAGATTGCGATTCCACAGCGGGCGCGTCTAATCGCTCACGGCTCAACCGAGACCGCTATTTGCGTCCCGTGTTCACAGCTTCTACACTGGAGCTTAAGAAACTAGCGTCTGCGGTGTGACCGTTCAGCTCTGTTTCCGGTTGGACGGGGAGGTTTAATGCGTCGGTTTGTCACGTTGTTGGTTTTGCTTCTGTTTTCGATTCCATTCGGTGTCTCGATTTCGGGCTGCTCGAAGACGTCTCCTCCCGTGTTCTGCAACGGCGGAGACTCGGGCCCTATAACAGGTCAGGCCACAACCATCACGCTGAATCCGATCGTCTATGGAATCTCGCTGAATTTTGCGCAGATAGGACAGATCAATACACCTTCGGCGACGGACTGCAAGGGCCAGAACGCTTCGATTGGGCTCTACACCTACGGGACAACGGACATGACCATCGCGGACGTGCAGCCGAACACCGGCCGCCTGTGCGCGGGCACGTGGAACCGCAATTCGGGCGGGGGAATTCCGGACTACACCTACTGCATACCAACCAATAAGTCAGGAACGGCCTATATCTCCGCGAGTGCTGACGGCGTAACCAGCAATCCGCTGCCAATCTTCATCCATCCAGTGGTGACCAGCATTGTGCTGGGTGGCCCATCGTCCAACTGCACGACCGACCCGACGACAGCCTGCTGCCCCCTGACGACGACCGGCTCGGTAACCGCGCCGCCGTATCTGGCGAACTCCTGCCTTTCGCAGGGATCAACCGCCCAGCTTGTCGCGCGGATCTACGCGGGCACCGGCGCGAACCAGACCAACATCAGCTGCCAGGCTGGCCATCTGCAATACACCTCGCAGGGCGCTACGTCTCTCACATCAGTCTCGCCGGTGGTCAGTATCGACCCGAACGGTGTCGCTACGGCGAACCAGCCCGGATCAGTGTTGATCTCGGCGAACATAGCGAACGCAGCCAGCTCGGCGGGCTTCTTCTCGACCTGCCCCCCGGCGTCCATCACGCTGACGGCTCCGGGCACTACATCGAATCCTGTGGTGGTAAACCAGAACAATCCTCAGCCGCTCCTGGCTACAGCAGTCGACACCAAGAACGTAACTCTGACCGGGCTGACACTCGAGTATGTCTCCACGTCGCCGACTACGATCCCAGCGGGTTCGACGGTCACTCCGACCTTGGCGGGTGCAGCCTCGATCTCCGCGATCTGCCAGCCGCCAAATTGCAATTCGGCGTCGTACAACCAGATCGGCCTGTTCGGCAACGGCAAACCAATCACTTCGAATTCGGTGCACATCACCGCGCCGGGAACGAACAGTACCGTGCTGTATATGGCCAGCACGCAGTCTCAGTACGTGGAATCCAGAGACTTTACTCAGCCGGCGTTAGCCACTCCGTTCCTGCTGCCCTATCTGCCAAATTCGATGATCATGAGCCAAGATGGCTCTACGATCTACATGGGCAGTTCAACCGCACTCATGGTGCTGAACGCAGTCAACACGCTGAGCATGTCACGCACCGATATAACCTCACCCGGCACCGTCCTGGCCGTGTCGCCGGACGGCAGCTTGCTCGTGATCAGCGACCCAGTGAAGCAGATCACCACACTCGAGTCCTCCTCTGGGGGCGTCGTCTCTACGTATGGCGGTGTCGGGACGCGCGCCGCATTTGCGCCGGACAGCCAGACCGTATACATCACCGCTGGCAATCAGTTGCTGGTGTACTCGGCCTATACCGGATGGACCAGCATCACGCCGGCGACAACGGCAGGAACGCCGGTGACCGACGTAGCCATTACGGTACCGAGCGTCGGAGCGTATTTCGCCGGTCCATCCACCACCGCTCGGGGATACTGCGCGATCAGCACCCCGGCAGCCGCGCCGAACAGCGAGACCAACGTCTTCTATTCGCCCGCCGACAGTTCTCCGGCAATCACCGACCGAATCGCCGCAACCAACGACGGACTTCACGTCCTGGGCGCGACCGTGACCCCGGTGCCAACGCTCAGCGACCTGCACGTCCAAATCCCGGCCGGCAACAACGCAGGCTCGGTCAGCATCGCCTGCCCCACCACCGGCGGCCTTACCTTCTCGAACACTCTCTCAACTAGCATTCTGAGTCCGGTGACAGCGACGGCGATTACCGGGGTCTTGCCGACCTCCGACTCGACGCTCGCCTTTATCACCTACACGGGCTCGGGCGGCGTTCTGCCGGCCTATGCTCCGATAGCCAGCGGCCCGGGGCCGACCACCTACATCAAGCTGTCTGGTACTGCGATAGCTCCGGTTGCGGGCGTGATAAGTGCTGACAACACTACGTTCTACGCGGGGACCTCGGGAGACAACCTGGTCCACCTCATCAACCGAAGGACGCTCACCGACAGCTCGACACTGACGCCGAACCTGGCCAACCCCTCTGGCGCGACTGTGCCAGTGAATCTTCTGGTGCAGAAGCCACGCAGGACGACCTAGTACGGGTATTGCCGCTAACCAAATGTCGGCGCTGATTTTAATTCACTTGCACACTCCCCCGATGACTTTCTCGGGAGGAAGTGGCTTGGAATGATGCGCTTGGCAGTCTCAGGTGCGGCTAACCTATCTTCTCAAGTCTCAAGTGAAATCGGTTGCGACTAACTCCGAATCGGACTCGTTCCCGGTCTTGATCGTTACTAAAGGCGTAGAGCTCAGTACTGAGAATCGCCTACTCTGTGTTAGGAAACGCCTATGATGTTGGCGAGGAAGCAACTTTCTTTTTCTTGATCTTCTGAACTTCTTATCTCCTGGGCCATGGATTACGGAACGTTTTTCTTCACCAATATTGTCTCGATGACCGTGTTTACCTTATGCGTCAGCCTGCTTGCCTGGCGCAATCGCGGCGTAGTCGGGATGAAGTGGTTTGCCGGCGGCCTGATTGTGGGGCTGGTGAAGTTGATTCTGCAGGGCCTCGAAGGAAAAGTGCCCGCAGTCCTCGGCAGCATGGTGCCCAATGAGCTTTACCTGATTTCCTCCCTCTTCCAACTCATGGGTTTGCACTGGTTTGTGGTTCGCCGGCCGTTCCGCCACAGGTGGCCTTTCGTTGCCATCGGGCTTGCGCTGGCGGTCTATACCGCGATGTTTCTGGGCAGGATTCCGTACAGCGGCAATGTCATCAATATCCCGAATGTCATGGTGTGCGGCGCCTCCGCGTGGATGCTTCTGAAGCACGGGCGTGCCGCAGTCTCGCGAGTAGCCGCGGTAATCCTAAGCGCAGCGGCGGTTGTGATGGCCTATCGCGCATGGCTGACAAACATGCGCTATATGCGACCGTGGGAGACAGTTCACGCGCAGACCGATCCGCGATGGCTATATTCGCTCGCCCTGATGGCGTTTCTTGCCACCTGCATGGTGATGTGCGACTTGTGGTACCTGGTGACGGAGTTGGGAAGAGTGCTGGCCGAGCAGGCGCGCACCGATTCCCTGACCGGAGCGCTGAATCGCCGGGCGATGGAGGAAGCGGCCCTGCGCGAAACATCGCGAAGCATACGGCACGGCCATCCGCTCTGCATGATCGTGGTGGATGTCGACCATTTCAAGCGCCTGAACGACACACGGGGCCATGCCGCGGGCGACTGCGCGCTTCAGGCATTGGTACGCCAGGTAAAGACAATGCTGCGGACAAACGATCTCATTGCCCGCACAGGAGGGGAAGAGTTCACTATCCTACTGCCGGACACTCTGGCGTCCGCGGGCCTAATGGCGGCGGAGCGGGTGAGGCAGGCAGTAGAAGGGCTCGAAATAACGTTTGAGAATCAGCCCATCCGATTTACCGTCAGCGCGGGCGTGGCCCAATTTGATCCGTCGCAAGGCGGCTGGGAGACGATGATGCGGCGCGCCGACTCGGCGATGTATGAGGCCAAGGAGCATGGCCGCAACTTGGTGTGCGCAATCGCAGAAAGCGATGATAGCGAGGATCTGAAGGGGGAATGCCTCCCCATTGCGTGAACCGGTAGGCAAAGGGCTCCGCAGCGCGTGGCCCCGGTGGTTTGACGGCGTTTTCTACCCGATCACCCCATAGCCAAGTACGGCTGTTGAATCCAGGGCAGGGATTCGCCGCTCTCCGACCACCCCGTAGCCTTTCTCGCACTGCAGCATGAACGCAGCTTCATCGGCCGTCAGGGGCTTGCTGAAGTAGTGTCCTTGAATCTCATCGCACAGGTGTTCCCGCAAGAAGAACATCTGCGCCTCGTTTTCCACGCCTTCTGCAATCACCTTGAGATTCATGCTCTTTGCCATGCTGATAATGGCGGAAGTGATGGCTGCATCACCACAGTCCGCGACGACATCCCGGACAAACGACTTGTCGATCTTGAGCTTGTCGACCGCAAAGTGTCTTAAGTAGCTGAAACTGGAATAGCCTGTTCCGAAGCCATCGATTGCCAGCTTCAACCCCATTTCCTTCAATTCCTGGAGAACCGAGAGGTTCAGCTCCGCATTGGACAGCAGGCTTTCGGTGAGTTCAAGCTCAAGGTATTCAGGCGGAAGCCCGATTTCCTGCAGCACCCTTCGGATGAGGGCCCGAAAGCTCTCCTGGCGAAACTGGACCGCGGATACGTTGACTGCTACAGGTACTTCGAGAAGCCCGTCGTCCCGCCATCTCCTGGCCTGTGCACATGCGGTTCTGAGCACCCATTCGCCGATTGGCAGAATCAGACCGTTGTTTTCTGCGATCGCAATAAATCTGTCTGGCGCAATTAGGCCCATCTCCGGGTGCTGCCAGCGAATCAACGCTTCAAATCCGGTGATCCTGCCACTGCCAATGTCCATCTGTGGCTGATAAAGCAGGAAAAACTCTTCTCGTTCGAGCGCCAGCCGCAAATCCTTGTCCATGGCCAATCGCTCGACCGCCTGAGCATTCATCTCATCGGTAAAGAACCGGACGTTGCTGCGCCCACCCTCTTTGGCGGAATACATCGCCGCATCAGCATTCCTGATCAGGGTTTCGCCGTCGTCGCCATGCTCGGGAAAAATGCTGACGCCGATGCTGCAACCCACGCTGAGGGACTGCCCCTGAACATTGAAGTTCGCGTTCATCGCATCCATAATCTTCCCCGCCGCAATCGCCGCGTCGGCCGCATCCGTGACACTGCTCAGCAAAACGAGGAATTCATCGCCGCCCACCCTGGCGACCGTATTGTGTTCCCCTGCGCAATCCTTAAGCCGCTTTGCGACCTTCTTCAAGGCAATATCGCCGAACGAGTGTCCAAACGAGTCATTGACTGCCTTGAACCGGTCCAGATCGAGAAACAGCAGTGCAACTCTTTCGCCTCTCCTGCGAGCGCCAGCCAGCGCGTTGTCCAGGCGATCCTGCAGTAGACCGCGATGCGGCAATTCCGTCAGCGCATCGTAGTACGCCAGGAATTGAATCCGTTCTTCAGCGGCCTTACGTTCTGTAATATCGCGAAAGTACCAGATCCGGCCCCGATACTGGCCGTTTGAGTCGACTAGGGGCGCGGAGTACCGTTCGAATATCTTCCCATTCTTGAGCCTGAGTTCGTCGTTGCTTCTTTGATCCCGATGGCTGATCAGATACTTGATCTTCTCAAGGAATGCGTCGGGCGCCTCGACTTGATCCGTGACGTACTTGCGCACGATAAGATCGTCTCGTGTTTTCAGAAGTTCATCTGGTATTCCAAAGCTCAGCCCAAATTGCTTGTTTGCCAGAACGATCTGATCGGTCTCATCGACGACCAGGATGCCATCCATCGTCGTCTCCGTTTGCGCCTCCAGCAGCGCAGTCTTGAACAACAAGGCTTCCTCAGCCTGCTTGCGCTCAGAGATATCGCGCACGGTGGCGAGCAGCATCGGCCTCCCGCTCAGGCTCACCGGCGTCAGGCACACATCAGCGGGAAAGATCTGGCCGTTCTTGCGCTGGTGCATCCACTCGAATCGCTCCTTGCCGTTGAGCAACGCGGCGGCAATCCTCTTTCCGGCGACCGTCTGGGAGCAGCTTCCGTCGGGTTGGTTCGGGGGCGACATCTCGGTCGGAGGCGGCATGAGAGCGCTCTCTGAATATCCGAACATTTGTAGCGCAGCTGAATTGCAATCCAGAATCCCAGTTTCGTCCTGTAGAAAAGTCGCATCGGCCGAGTCCTCGAATAACACTCGGTACTTGGTCTCGCTGTGCTGCAGCATTTCCTCTGCCCGCTTGCGCTCGGTTATGTCGTGGGCGGCCACCAGCATGGAGTCGATTCCATGAAAGTTCAGTGGGTGGGACACAATCTCGACATAAATGATCGCTCCGTTCTTTTTGCGATGCCTCCAAACGCCTGGGTTCTGAAGTCCGCCCGAGCGTTTCACAATGTCCTCCAACAGATCGGGGATGTCTTCCTCTAGGCGTATTTCCGTTATGCTCTTCGCCAGAAACTCCTGCTCAGAAAAGCCGTACTGGCGGATTGCCGCTTCGTTCACTGCGACAAAGCGAAGCGTGCTGAGGTCGAAGACCCACATCGGAACCGGGTTGCTTTCAAATAAGAGCCGGTACTGCCCTTCCGATTGGCGCAACGCGATTTCTGCAGGACAGTTGTTTGCGATCACCCGCACAGAATTCAAAGAACCTGCGAGATTTCCCGCTGAGTTCTTGATCGGGGATAAGGAGAGATCGATCCCAGCCAGCGGGCAGTTCTCGGGAGTAGCTGACGCGCCGGGCACGATCGCCGCACCGGATTGCCCTGCTACGGACTGCTCCTGCCGCGGATCGCTTGCTGCCAATCTCATTGGAGAACCCCACATCGCGCAGACACCTCGCCGCCCTCGTTTCGATCGAACCGACGGCGCGCAAGCCGGAGGCGCTCCAGAATCGGAGCCTCTCATGACAATAGGGTTTGGCGGCGCTTCCTATGAATCCCACGTTAGTTGCACCTAGAGTGTGTGACGCAGATCACCGAGGATGTAGCTCTTCCCGTTTACGGCGGCACTTGCGCGGCGTGGGCGCGACCGATGCATCACCTTCCCGCATGCAGGGGTTAGCGAGGCACGCCCGCGTGCGGGTCTGCGACAGCCTTAAACTTAACGCTGGCTACCGACTGGCACGTGGATGAACCGGTGAATCGAGTCGCGTCGGAGGCTGGATCCTCACGAGTAAAGTCGTAACTTCGGATGGCGTAGCAGGTTGCTTGCTGACGCGGCAGTAGGAGCACCTTGCCCAATAAGTCCGGTCGAGCAATCTGCATCGGACCGATGGTTTTGCCCTGGCTGATGGCGTCAAGTGCCTTCTTCGACAAGTATGGCTTGAACGGCGACACCGTCAGCGGAGACGAATTGAACGGTGCGCCAAGCTGAGGATTTTGAGTCGGAATTGCGCCGAATTTCAACGGCGGAACCGACCCGTTCGGCGGCAATTGCGACGAGAATGGGTTCGCAGTGGATGGTGCGGCGGGCGAAAACTGCGCGGTGGCCGGCGTGACGGATGCCGCAATGAGAAGCGAGAGAACCAGCAGGCGGGGGACAACCATGGGATCCACCTCGTGCCGGATTATAGCGCCGGGAGAGAGCGGGCGCCCTTCCCGTCGGAGGATCGCGCCTCAGCCCAGGCGCTGCTTCAGGACGGTGCGGGCGATCGCGTCCAGAACCCCGTTGAGAAATTGCACCGACTCCGGCGCGGCATAGCGGCGAGCGATCTCCAGCGACTCGTTGATGATGATGGCTGCGGGAGTGTTGGGGTAGCCGAGCATCTCGGCGACGGCAGCGCGCAGCAGATTACGGTCGACGACAGCCATGCGTTCCAGGCGCCAGTTCTGCGCGTGCGATTCGATCAGTGCGTCGATCTCGGGTTGGCGCGCGGTGGCGACACGGTAGAGGTCCTCGGCAAAGCCTCGGGTCTCTGCGTCAACATCGTCGCGGGAGGGCCAGAAGAGGGCGCTGACTTCGTCGGAGGTCTGCTTTCCCAGGTCACCTTGAAAGAGCATTTGCATCGTGAGTTCGCGGGACTTGCGGCGTGTGCCCATCTAATCTTCCACCATGCGCCGCGGCGCTTCCTTTGCCGCGAGTTTGCGGTGTATGGAGACCATTTCGATGGCGGCCATCGCGGTCTCGAAGCCCTTGTTGCCCGCCTTGACACCGGCACGGTCCAGCGCCTGCTCAAGCGTCTCGCAGGTCAGAACGCCGAACGCATGCGGCACGCCCGTCTCCTGCTGCGACTGGCCGATGCCGCGCGCAACCTCGGTGTAAATAGCTTCGTAGTGAGCGGTCTCGCCGCGCAGCAGGCAGCCAAGAGTGAGGATGGCGTCGCAGCTCTTCGACTCCGCAAGCGTGCGGGCAGCGGAAGGAATCTCCCACGCGCCAGGGACGCGAACGATCTGGATATCCGACTTGGCCGCGCCGCTGCGGTGGAGGGCGTCGAGCGCACCTTGCAGCAGGCGGTCGGTGATAACGGCATTCCAGCGAGCGACCACAATCGCGAACTTCATACCGGCGGCGGATAAGTCGCCTTCGATGGCGATGGGCTTGCCATGCAGCGGATTCTCAGACTCCCAGAAGCCGAGAACGAGCGATGGATCGAGTGTGACCGTGAAGAGGCGCGAATTCCAGTGCGTGGGCGCAACGTCGGAGAGCAGTTGGGCAATCTCTTCGGTGCGGTAGTTGGCGATCATCCACTGCTGGACAACCGCATGAACCTGGTCGAGCTGGGTAACCTCGATGAGGATCGGAGGTGTGGCTGGCACGCGACCGGCAACCAGCTCGAGGTTGCCGATGGGCGCGAGGAAGGCCGCGCCACGTCCGCTGCGATCCTGCCAGCCCTTGCCGGGCTCGAAGCCAAGCGCCCCAAAGAGGCTGGCGAGCTCGTCGAGCGCAGCCGCCGAAGCGACCGGCGTCACCAGCGTGATTCCCTTGATCATGTTTCGATTGTATCGTCTGCGTTCTCAGGCCGGCTCGCTGCGGGCCCTTCAGTCCATCTGCTGACACATGGTCATGAAGTCGAAGTTGTTCCATGCCTCCGCGATCTTGCCGTCCTTGATACGCGCCATCGTCATGCCCGTGAACTGAATCGGATTGCCTTTGGGTGGCTTGCCGAGCCCTTCACCGGTATGTTTCGCCGTGACGGTACAGCGTGCCACCGTGAGATCGCCCTCGGTGACGACATCCTCAACCGTCACGTGGATGTCCGACAGCGCGGCGCGCATCTGACGGTAGTAGGCCTTGAAGGAATCCATCCCTCGGACTTCGTTTCCATCGGGCGCCTGCAGGCCATGACCGTGAACATCGTGATAGGACATTTCGTCGATCGCCGATTCCCGGCCCTGATTCCAGACTTCTTCAAACCAGCGGTGCATGATTGTCATGAGGGTCCTTCAACAGTGATGGATTGGGTGAATTCTGGCCGGCAACCTTGCGGAAGTCTTCGAAGTATAGGACCGATCGGAACCTGGCCAGTGAGTTAATTTGTGATTTTTCAATTATTCTGCTCCGATCATGGACGGTCGGAGTAAGCGGAGGACAGATGGAATACAAAACATTGCAATTAGCGGTCGAAGCGCGCGTAGCGACGGTGACACTGAATCGCCCGAAGGTGCTGAATGCGTTGAACGCCACGATGCTCAGCGAGCTGGACGAACTGTTCGCCGAGCTGGCGCTGGACGACACGGTGCGCGTGGTGCTGCTCCACGGCGCGGGAGGCAAGGCGTTTGCGGCTGGGGCGGACATTTCCGAACTTGCCCAGGCCGATGCGGCTACGGGCGAACTGCTGGCGGGAAGCACACAGCGTGTCTTCCGGCGCATCGAGACGATGGGCAAGCCAGTGATCGCGTGCATCGATGGCTTCGCGCTGGGTGGCGGCTGCGAGTTGGCGATGGCCTGCACGCTTCGGCTCGCAAGCGACGCGGCTCGCCTTGGCCAGCCGGAGATCAAACTGGGGCTGATTCCGGGATATGGCGGAACGCAGCGCCTGCCGAGGCTCGTGGGCCAGGGAACGGCGCTGAAGATGCTGCTGACCGGCGCGATGGTGGATGCGGCGGAGGCGCTGCGCACCGGGCTGGTGGACGAGGTGGTTTCAGGAGACTCGGAGGCCGGTCTGATGACACGAGCCCGCGAGATAGCCAGGCTGATCGCCGCAATGCCGCCGCTTGCAGTCGCGGCGACGATTGAGGCAGTGGGACGCGGAGCGGACCTGCCGCTGGATCAGGCGCTGGCACTCGAAGCGTCGATCTTCGGGCGTCTGTGCGGGACCGAAGACAAGCGCGAAGGAACCCGGGCGTTCCTCGAAAAGCGCACCGCGGTGTGGGTGGGCAGGTAAAGAACCAAATGGGTGGAAACCTCATCCAACGACTTGGTATGCTAGTAGACGTGCTTATGTCCGTTCCTCCCCATCCTTCCTCTTGCCGCACGCGTTCTACGCGGATGCCTTTTTCCCGAGCCGGACTGCCACTTGCCCTCGCTTCGGCCCTTTGTCTGACGATTCTGTTTCCGCTGCTGCTGTCGGGCTGCAACCGCGCGTCGGCGGGCACCACCGCCTCGGCGGCCAGTACGCAGGTGATCGAGTCTGCCCGGGAGCAGTTAGACCTGATCCCGCCGCCTTCGAAGACGCGATACCTGGCGGTTCACAGCCTGTCGACCTGGGAGAACCCCTACCTGACAATCCAGGAAAACATGGCCACGTTGCATGTGACGCTGGCGGATGCGAATCCCAGCGACCTTGGGGCGGGCGGAATGCTGCGGCCCGTCGGCGCGCGGCGGCAGAACCTGACGGTGCGCGTGGGCGACCTGCCTGCAGCGTTGAACGCGATTCCTGAAAACTCGTGGCCGTATGGGCGCGTGGTTGCCATCGAAGAAGCCCACGATACGCCGGCGTCCGCTCGCCCCGCGGTTCGCCGCAATGTCGAGGCGACCATCAAGACGCTCGGCGACCTCGGCGTGGTGGTGTATGAGTGGAATGATGGCGGCGGACTTCGCTGACCCGCCCACGCCGGCGCACTACTGAGCCCGCCCAAAAGACGGATTTTGAGATGGCGTATGCTTGGAACTTTCCCGCAGTCGGGGGAGCCGGCAGCCGGGCGGCGACGCGTCACACGCTCCCGCATTGATGCATCCTATAGATAAGATGGACCGATCTCCTGCAAGAAGCTGAGGATGGCGCAAATGAGCAATACGGAAGTCGCGGTGGTGAAGCAAAGGTCGCTGGCCAAAGGACTGATCGCGGGGTTGATTGGCGGACTGGTGGGCGCAGTCGCCATGGCGGTTGCGGAACGGATGTTTCCGCGACGCGCGCAGGAACAGCCCGGGCAGCACGATCCCACCCCGAAGACACCTGCGTCTGAGGGGATTCACTGGGGCTTCGGCGCAGCAGTCGGTGCAGCCTATGGAGCGGTAGCCGAGTTCTATCCCGCGGCGACATCGAGGGAGGGCGTCAACTTCGGCATGGCGCTGGAGGCGCTGACCCAGGAGGGCGCGCTGCCCGCGTCTGTCGGGCCGGACGATCCGGAGGACCAGACCACGCGGGAACGCGCCAGCGAACTCACCTCGCGTGTCGTCTTCGGCATCACGACCGAGACGGTGCGCGGCTTCGTGCGCAAGCGGCTCTAACCCGGTCGCAGGATGTGTCAACCCCCACCGCTCACCCCAGAAAACATTTTCTTACTGCAAGCCATTTCACAGCAATGACTTGGACCTTCTCCTGCCCACGAAAATGGTTTTGGCATAGTAGTTATGGTCAACATGCTACGACTAAGGTAGTTAGTTTGAAAGAAAAGCCCCGGCCAACTGCCGGGGTTTTTCTTGTTTACATCCGTCACCCACAGCTAACTCCAATGAATGGAAATATTTGACTATAACAACCCTGGAATCAGATATTTGCAGGAGGCTATTTTGGCAAATAATTGAAAATAAACGGCTTAATAGCACCACCCCCCCGGGGGGGGAGGGTGGTGGGAAAGGTTCGGTGGAACCCGAGAGCGCGAGAACCGCGGTTCGAGGGCTGGCCGGCGGTTGGTACAAAGGCGTCGCTTCGCGAGGGGGATCCCTTCGGCAGGCTCAGGGCAGGCTATGGGGTGCCGGGGAGGTGGTTGCGGTCCTCGGCCCAGTGGTCAACGATGGAGTCGACCACCACGTGGCCTACGCGGTAGGCGGTGTCGAGCGACGGAAAGTAAGCGCTGTAGTGTCCGATCTTGGTGTCGGCGATGGACTCGGTGGCGCTGAGACCGTTGCGGGGCACGTCGAAGTTGCTGGCCGTGCGCAGGACAAGGACGCGGCTGAGGTCGACCTTGTGGTCGTTGCTGAGGAAGGTCAGCGACTGCAGCGTGCCCGTGTCCTCCATGCCGCAGATGGCATAGGTTCCCTGGCCGCCGGTGAAATACTTGACCCAGTCGCGCGCCCACTGCTGCATCAGCTTGCCGTGCCAGAACGTGCTGGCGGAGAGGTTCTCGCCTTTGAGGACGAAGGGCGGGCGGTGGCCGCGTCGCCCTCAAACTGCATGCGGAGGTCCTTCATCCCGGGCGTGTCCGGGATCGCCACGTCTTTGGTCAGGCGGAAGGCCCAGTCGACCAGCGCGCGGTTCAGGTGGTAGGTTGCGTTGCTGTCCGCGCCCATCGGCTGAGGTGGTTGCTCGTAAGGAACGGTCTTGCGCAGGGGGATGTAGCCGGTGGTCCAGAGGGCGCGTTGCTTGGGTGTGTCGTGGGGAATCTCGCGGGCGTCGATCTCGTAGCCGAGGTCGCCGTCGACGATCCACTCCGACCAGACGGCGGAGGCGAGCGATCCTGCAGCGGGGTCGATGCCGCCAATGCCGGCGACCAGAAAGTAGGCGTGGGTGAGGTCGAAGCGGGGGTCGAGGCCAAGCGCCATGACAGAGGCCGCCGCGCGCGCTGTGCCGACGCCGGTGAGCAGGCCGAGGACGCCGGTGTCCGGGTTGATGCGGAGGTCGTGGTAGCCCTGCGGAAAGGGCAGGACGGTGTCGAGATGTTCGCGCTCGACCCAGTACTGGTACTCACCGGGAATGTCGCCGGTGTCGGCGCCGGCCTCGAACATGTTGATGACGACGACCTTGATCTCGATCGGCTTGGACGCCACGGTCTGCGCGCAGGCGCAATTGGCGATAGCCAGCAGGAGGACAGCAAGAAGAGGGCGCATAGGGAATGGTACATCTGTATAAGCGACTAGTCCGAGGGTTTAGATGGATGAGGTAACACTGCGGGAGTATCGTCCGGGAGATTGGGAGGCGATGCATGCCCTGGATGTGGCGTGCTTCGAGCCCGTGTTCCAATTCAGCCGAAGAGCCATGCGATATTTTGCAGAGGCGCGCCGAGCGGTGACGGTGCTGGCGGAGGCGGAAGATGAGCTAGTGGGGTTTTGCATTGCGGAGGTCGAGGGACCGGTGGGGTACGTTGTGACGCTGGATGTGGCCCAGGCGTGGCGGCGACAGGGACTGGCTCGACGTTTGATGGCGGAGATCGAGACCAGGGTGCACGCAGCGGGGGCGATGGAGATGGCTCTGCATGTATTTACGGGAAATGTGAGCGCGATGCAGTTCTACGAAGGGATCGGCTACGGACGTGTGGGAATGGTGAAGGGATTCTACGGGCGGGGCCTGGATGCGCTGGTCTATCGGAAGAGGTTCGAGGCTTAGGATTCGGCGGCGCTATTCGTAGTACCGGGCGAAGCTGGTGTCGGTCTCGAACAGCGTGCAGTCCTTGACGCGAACGCGGCCGGCCGTCATCTCATGCAGTTGGCGGCTCGTCTCCTCGTAAAAATAGCGGGCGAGATTCTCCGCGGATGGGTTGAGTTCGGTGAAGGGCGCGAGGTCGTTGATCATCTTGTGGTCGAGGTAGTCGACGACCGGCCGCAGCAGCGTCTTGAGCAGCTTGAAGTCGAGCAACAGCCCGGTCTCGTCCAACTCGGCGCCAACCAGCGTAACCAGCACGCGGTAGTTGTGGCCGTGGGGATTCTCGCACTTGCCCTGGTAGTTGCGCAGGTAGTGGCCGGAGGAGAAGCCGGCTTCTACGGTGACCTCAAACATTGGTGTCGCTTCCCTTCCCGCAGCCGGATCTAGACTGCGCGAGGCCGCGGAGCCAGTAAACCCGATTGTATCGCTGCGAGCCGTGTTTCGATCAGGAGCGCCCGCGGCAGATCAGGAGCGCCTGCGGCAGATCAGGAGCGCCTGCGGCGGCGCGTCTCTTCGCTGCGGCGCTCGGCCTGTTGGAAGAGCGAAGAGAGAACGCCCGCCAGCGCAACCACCAGCGCGATGAGGAACAGCACCAACCCCATCGTGCGCCACAGAGAAGCGTCGCCCGGCGAGCCAGGCTGCTGCGCGATGTTGGTGTAGGCAATGCCGCAGGAGATCAGCGCGAAGAGAGTCAGCGATGCAGCGAGGATGTAGAGATTGCGGCCCATGGATCTGACTAAGGATACGACATGGAGTCAAGCATTGCCGCTAGCGACTGACTGCGCGGACAAGCGAGGGGTACGCTTACCGGCTAATCCACTGGGATATCCTAGCTACGAGGCACTATCCACAAGATGGCTGAAGACACCCAGGCGACAAGCGATAGTTGGTGGAGAATCTCGCTCCTGGATCGCATGGCTGGGCTGCGGCCCCGTGAGAGCCAGATCTTTCTCGGCCTGTCCCTGGTGATTGGCGCGGTGACAGGCCTCGCGGTCGTCGCGTTCATCGTGCTGACGGAGCGGCTGGGCATGCGGCTCTACCCGGTGAGTGGCGCGCCGTGGCGGCGTCTGCTCTTCCCGGTGGTGGGGTCGCTCGCCGTCGGATACCTGCTGTACCGCTTTTTCCCCAACGCCCGTGGCAGCGGCATTCCGCAGACCAAGGCCGCGATGTTCGCACGTGGAGGGCGCATCACGCTGCGCACCGTGCTGGGCAAGTTTTTCTGCACGTCCGTCACGCTCGCCAGCGGCATTCCGCTGGGACGCGAAGGACCATCGGTCCAGGTGGGCGCGGGCATCGGCTCGGTGCTTGGACGGATGCTCGGACTGAGCCCCGAGCAGGGGAAGAAGCTGATCCCGGTGGGAGCGGCGGCGGCGATTGCAGCCGCTTTCAACACCCCTCTTGCGGCGGTTGTGTTCTCGCTTGAGGAGATCATGGGCGACCTGAACGCGCCGATGATGGGCGGAGTTGTGCTGGCGTCTGCGACTGCGTGGGTGGTGCTGCGGCTTTCGCTGGGCGATCATCCGCTGTTCAAGGTCCCGCAGTATCACCTGGTAAGTCCGGCGGAGTTTGCGGTCTATGCGGTGCTCGGCGTGGCGGGCGGCTTGGTGTCGGCGGTATTCGCGAAGCTCCTGCTGGGCACGCGCGCGCGCTTTCTACGGTTTCCGCAAAACACGGTCTGGTTCCAACCACTCGTGGGCGGATT
This sequence comes from Granulicella sp., assembly GCA_003133205.1. The sequence goes on from PKWK01000144.1 coordinate 18,564, forward strand.
GCTGGTCGGCGGGATGGGCTGGTTCGTGCCGCAGGTGTTGGGCGTCGGCTACGGGTTTGTCGGTGATGCGCTGAACGGAAACATGGCGGTCCGTCTGATGCTGATCCTGCTGGTGCTGAAGCTGATCGCGGTCACTACCAGTTATGCTTCGGGCAACGCGGGCGGTATCTTCGGTCCGTCGCTGTTCCTTGGCGCCATGTTGGGCGGCACCGTGGGGACGGTGGCGCATCATCTTTTCCCCGCATACACCGCCTTGCCGGGAGCCTACGCGCTGGTTGGGATGGGCGCGGTGTTCGCCGGAGTCGTACGCGCGCCGATGACCTCGGTGCTGATCATCTTCGAGATGACGCAGGATTACGCGGTCATCGTTCCGCTGATGATTGCCAACCTGGTGAGCCTCTTCGTCGCGTCGCTGTTGCAGCACGAGCCCATTTACGAAGCGCTGGCGGTGCAGGATGGCATCCACCTGCCAACTGCGAAGACGCGCCAACGACTCGGCCAGCGTCAGGCAGCAAGCATCATGAGAGCCGCGAGCCAGTTGCTGCCCGCCGAGATGACGCTGCGCGAGGCGCTGGATCGGGTTAGCGCCAGCGAATTCAGGACCTGGCCAGTGACCGACCGGCGAGGTGTGATTGGCGTGATCGACCTCTCGCGGCTGGAGAATGAACTGGCGGAAGGTGAGGACAAGAAGCTTGGCGAGTTGCTGGATGGGCTGATATTTCCGCACATCCACGCCGATCAGGGGCTGGATCTCGCGCTCGAGCGCATGGGCGCGAACCATATCGACATCCTGCCCGTGGTGAATCGCGCGAATGTGCATACGTTGGAAGGCATCGTGACGCTGCGCGACGTTCTGGATGCATATGGCGTCAACCACGCATGGTGGTAGGCGTTCTTAATCTCTATGGAAGAAGCGCCGTGTCGGACCCGCGAAGGGCGACTCCAGTCAGCCCAGGGCGTCGTGCTTCAGTGACATACCAGGCGATCCGGGCCGCAGCCGCCGTACAGTCCAGACCCTCGACGCGAATGTTGGAGACGCAGTTGCGCTCAGCATCGGTGCGGCCGATTCGCGGCGCCCACGTGATGTACGCGCCGAGCGAGTCGGGCGAGCTCAACCCGGGGCGCTCACCAATCAGCATGACTGTGACGTCGGCGTGCAGAACTTCGCCGATCTCATCTCCAAGCGCCACGCGCGCCTGCTCGGCAACGACAATGGGGGCGAGCGCCCACGGGAGCGCTACCTGCTTCGCATCATTCTCCTCGTTCAGCCCAAGCAGCGGCAGAAGCGCATCGAGCAACGGCAACGCGTGGCGCTCGACCGCCAGCGCGGAAAGACCATCGGCGAGGATGATGCTAACGGTTGTGGCATCGGTATGCGGCGATCGTGTATCCGTGGCGCGCACCGCGAGCAGAGTGGCTGAGGCATCGCTGAGCGTACGCCCGAGGTCAGGCCGGCGGAGATATTCCGTGCGGTTGGCGGCAGAGCTGCGCACAGAGACAGCCGCAAGTTCCCGCTCACGCAGCGCCGCCATTAGCGAAGCCACGCCAAGTGCAGCATGCACAGCATCCCGAGCCTGCGCATGGGCAAGCGAGAACTCCAGCGCGTGCCGTGTAGTGATGCTCGCCCCGGTTCGGTCAAGCGCCACCCGCGCCGAAGTCAGCGCGCGCAGGTCCAGCAGCGAGTTGAACTGGGGGATCGACGCGGAGCCGGTAGTCGACAGCGGATGATCTGAATTGCTCATGCGTTCAGCAACCTCGGCACGGAGAGTTCATGCAGCGGGCCCTGCGCAAGCCACGCCTCAAACTCCGGCGCGGGGCGCAGTCCAAGCACGCGGCGCAGATACAGCGCATCGTGGAACGACGTGCTCTGGTAGTTCAGCATGATGTCGTCGGCGCCAGGCACGCCCATGATGTAGTTGACGCCGGCCGCGCCAAGCATTGTCAGCAGCGCGTCCATGTCGTCCTGATCGGCCTCCGCATGATTGGTGTAGCAGACGTCGCAGCCCATGGGCAGGCCCAGCAGCTTACCGCAGAAGTGGTCTTCGAGGCCCGCACGCAGAATCTGCTTGCCGTCGTAGAGATACTCCGGCCCGATGAATCCAACGACAGTGTTGACGAGCATGGGCCGATAGCGACGCGCGACGGCGTAGGCGCGAGCTTCAAGCGTCTGCTGATCCACTCCATGGTGGGCATTTGCGGATAGTGAACTTCCCTGCCCAGTCTCGAAGTACATAATGTTCTCGCCGCCGGTTTCGGCGCCGATTCCGCCTCGTCCAAGTTCGCGGGCCATCTGGTGCGCCTCGTCGAGCAAGGCTATGCTCACGCCGAATGACTTGTTGGTAGCCTCAGTCCCGCCGATCGATTGGAAGACGAGATCGACCGGCGCGCCCAGCCGCATCGCTTCCATCTGCGTGGTCACATGCGCCAGCACGCAACTCTGCGTCGGAATCGCGAATCGCTCGCGTGCTCGGTCGACAAGCTGCAGCAGTTCGATCACCGTGCGCAGACTGTCGGAGACGGGGTTGATGCCAATGACCGCATCGCCCGAGCCAAGCATCAGGCCGTCGACGATCGATGCGGCGATGCCCGCGGGATCGTCCGTCGGATGATTCGGCTGGAGCCGCGTCGAGAGCCGCCCGGGCAGGCCGACGGTGGTGCGGAATCGCGTGACGACAGAGATCTTGCGCGCAACCAGCACGAGATCCTGCAGCCGCATCAACTTTGAAACCGCTGCGGCCATCTCTGGCGTGAGGCCGGGAGCCAGCGCGGAGAGTCGCTCCCCGGTAGCGTCATCCGAGAGCAGCCAATCGCGCAGATAGCCGACGGTAAAGGCCGAGATCGGCGCGAAGGCTGCGGGATCATGTGTGTCGAGGATGAGGCGCGTAACTTCGTCGGTCTCGTAAGGCACGATGGCCTCGTCAAGGAAGCTCTTCAGCGGCAGATCGGCGAGCGACCTCTGCGCGGCGACGCGTTCTTGCGCGGTAGTAGCGCAAATGCCGGCGAGTTGATCGCCCGAACGCCCAGGCGTGGCGCGAGCAAGGAGTTGCGCGAGCGAATCGAAGGTGTAGCGAACGCCGCCGACCGTGTGCGCATAGGCCATTGTGCCTAAGCTACTAGGACAGGAACTGCGACACAACTGTCAGAAATACCTGATTAAATCGCCTATGCTAAGAAACAATGAGCCAACTATTCAAGTCAATCGATGTTTAGAAGCGGACGCAGAGTGGAGGTGCAGTCTGTTACCGCTGCTTTGAGTCAGTTCCTATCGGCGGATTCTGCGTGCAGAGCGCAGATTTCTTCAACCTACTCTTGGAGGCGAAGAAGAGCGAGTTCCTAGAGCGACAGTTTGTTGAGTTACTAATCCAACAATCGCCGACGGAGCGGACGCAAGTCTTTGCCACACTCGAAGAAGCCATCGCCAAACATGATGAAGAGTTCAATTGCGCATAGAGCTTCGGTAGCTGCGCCGTGGTCCAGCCGCCGCCGAGGGCTTTGATCAGCAGGATGCTCGCGTCGAGTCGTCGCCGATGCAAACACAGCCAATCGCGGCGATTGCACGCTCGCGAAGGTAATAACTCAGTCGATTCCCCATGTCCCCATAACAGCGAGAATTTGTAACACTTAGGGCGAGGAAAATAGGATGGACTTGCGCCCTCTAAAAGTCTGCCGGACCCTTCTGCTGATCGCTGCTACCTGCCTAATCCCGCGTCTCTGCGAGGCCCAGGCTGCACCCGCGGGCTCGCGCCTGCCCGGCCCATCGAATGTCGATATCTACGGCGGCTATAGCTACTTCCATCCAGTCAACAGCGATATCTATGGTCAGGAGTATGAGCCTCTTCCCGGCGGTTTCGTAACGGGCTTCACGGGCTACTTCAACCGCGCCTTCGGCATCCAGGCCGAATACAGCAAGTCCTTCAACCATCCGGACTACTGCTTCAGCGCGGTGCAAGGTGGCCCGGTCTACCGGCATCCGATGGGACGCCTCGTTCCGTTCGCGCACCTTATAGGTGGCGGCGCGCAGGTCGGCCCGTCGTACCAGCACAACGGAGCGTCCAACTCCTGCAACTGGGGTTGGACGGCAACCGGCGGCATCGGCATCGATTACATTCTGCCTGCCCCGTCACTTCACAACCGCCTCGCCCTCCGGCTCGCTGAGGCCGACTTCGAATACTCCGACGTCAACTACGGAGCGCGGACCGGTGGGCCCAACTCTCTCACCGGAGGCGACGGTCAGATCACCGCCCTTCGGCTGAGCGCTGGCTTTGTACTGCGCCTCGGCGAGAAGACTCCCGACCTGCCCGCCTCCTTCGGCTGCGAAGTACAGCCGGTCAGCGTCTACCCGGGCGACCCCATCACCGTCACCGGCAGGGTCATCAACTTGCAAGAGAAAAAGAACGTGGTTCCCACCTATACCTGGACCACAACCGGCGGCCGCCTCTCAAGAACCGCCGACGGCGCCACCATCATCGCCACTGCCGGTCTGGCGGCAGGCGACTACACCGTCAACGGTCGCGTCAGCGAAGGCAGCCTGCCAACCCAGCACGCTGAATGCTCCGCGTCCTTCCGCGTCGTTGTCTACGAGCCTCCCACCATCTCCTGCTCGGCCAACCCCACCAGCATCCTTCCCGGCGGATTCGCCACGATCACATCGGCCGGCAGAAGTCCGCAGAACCGCCGGCTCACCTACTCCTACGGGGCCACCGCCGGCCAGATCACAGGCACCGGCACCACCGGCACACTGGCCGCCGCCGACGTCGGAAACGGCGTCATCAACATCACCTGCAACGTCGTCGACGATCTCGGCAAGTCAGCCTCCTCGACCACCACCGTCACCGTGGTCGCGCCGCCACCGCCGCCGGTTCCACCCGCGCCCGTCGCGCACAGCCTTTGCAGTATCTCCTTCGAGCGCGACAGGAAACGCCCGGTGCGCGTCGACAATGAGGCCAAGGGTTGCCTCGACGACATCGCACTCCAACTAAATCGCGAGTCCACCGCCGTCCTTGTAGTTGTGGGCAAGCACGACCCCACGGAGAAGCCCGAGGCCGCCGCCGAACGTACGCTCAACGTCAAGCAATATCTCACAGACGAAAAGGGCATCAACCCCAGCCGCGTCGAGGTCCGCACCGGCGAAACCACCGGCCGCACCGTCGACAACGTCCTGGTTCCGCCCGGAGCAACTTGGGACACCGGCAGCACAACCAGCTTCGACCCAACCCGCGTGCAGCGCCACGGCGAGCCATACGCCCCAACACCGCACTAGAAACCAGCGTCGCCCCGGGCAGCTAGAGCATCACCGCTTCCCGGGCCGGCTCAATTACTTCGGTTTTGCGCTGTCCGCAGGAAGCGCCTTATTCGGCTGCCACGAGCCATCCGTAAACTGAGCGGCGATCGGAGGCATCGCGTCCCAGTTGTCCGTACGGAACGGCGCCGCCTGAAGCCCCGCAGCGTTATACAGATTCGCTGTGTTTGGATAGTTATCCCAGGCATAGCGAACTGCAACCGGCACCGTCACATTCGGGCTACTCACCACCACCGAGTCGCCCTCAATCTTTGCATCCGCATACACAAACTTCTGGTCTGCACCCGCAATCTGGAACCACGTGAGCAACCCATCCTTCGCAGTCAAGCCCGCGGCATGCGTAAACTTCACGCGCACCGCATTGCCCTCGACCTTCATGGACGCAAACACCGGCCCCGAGAACTCGATCTTCTGGCCATAAGCATTGGCCAGCGCGATCTTCGTCAGGCGGTCGCCCAGCGGCTCCTTGTTCTTCGGATGAACATTTTTCGCCTCGCTCGTATCCATCACCACCGCCAGGCCCGTATTCGGCAGTGAAAGAATCTTCGCCTGCTCCTCCCGTATCAACGGGTTGTTGCTGACGTTCTGCTGCCCCGGTAGCTGCACCGCGTAGAACGGGAAGTTGCCTTCACCCCACAGCTTGCGCCACTGCGTAACCAGCGTGTCCATCACATGTCCATAAAGCAGCAGGCCGTTCGCTCCACCAGTGACCGATTCGCCCTGATACCAGATCGCCCCGCGAATCGCGTAAGGAAGAACCGGGTTGATCATGCCGTTGAACAGCACCGTGGGCTGATGCTGATCGTGCGCAGGATCGCGCAGCGGCCCCGGCCGCCCAGGTCGTGAGTTGATCGTCGCCGGCGCAGGAGGAGCGTCGGCATCACTGGCACCCGAATGCGCCTTGAAGTAGTTCTCCCGCGCGTCCAACCTGTCGACCATCGGCTTCAACAGTGGATCCGAAACCAAGGCATCGCGCGGAATCCACGCCTCCGCAGTGCTCGCTCCAAACGCCGATAGCACGATGCCGACGGGCAGTTTGAGCGCCTGGTTCAGGTCGCGCGCGAACAGATATCCGACAGCCGACCAATCCGGCACGGTCTCCGGGGTGCATACCTGCCATGTGCCGACAACGTCCGAAAGCGGTTCCATCGCCGTAGCCGTCTTGACCGTAAACATGCGCACCTGCGGATAGTTCGCCGCAGCAATTTCCTTCTCTTCGTTGAGCAGTCCGTAGGGAGGATGCCCCTTCTGCGAGACATTGAACTGCATGTTCGACTGTCCCGACCCGAGCCACACTTCGCCCACCAGAACGTCCTTCACCACAATCGGAGTCTCGCCCGCATTCTTGCCCGCGATCGTCATCTCGAACGGCCCGCCGGCCTTCAGCTTGGTCAGGCGCACCGTCCACTTTCCATCGGCCGCCGCGGTGGCGGTCTTCGTCTGACCCTCAATCGTCACAGCCACCTTCTCGCCGGGTGTTGCCGTGCCCCAGATTGGCACCACCATTCCGCTCTGCAGCACCATGTGGTCGCTGAACAGCGCCGAAGGTTTCACCTCCGCCAAGGCGAGTGAGGCAAAGCAGAGAGTGACGCAGATGGATGCGACGAATGAGCGTGTGGCAGCTAAGTTCATGAGGTCCTCGATGGTGCCTTCTGCAATCTCAGCAAAATCCGATAGGGAAACTGTTTGCGGAACGGAGACGACAATAAACGACCATGCGCGACACGGTCAAATGAGCTTGCGGGGACGATGGCGACACCTGCCGTAGCTTCTATAGTCTTGGGTCACACACCGGTTGTGTGCAGCACATTCCAAGCAGATAGGGGTTGCCGTGAAGAGTTTGCACGAAATCACCCAGGGCAACAGTCTGGAGTTCTACGAGTACGTCGTTAAATGCCTCGCAGGCGTTACCCTCGGATATCTCTTGCTGAAGGCGTTTCCCCAGCAAAGTGGTCAATACTACTGGCTGCTGATCTCCATCCTGCTTTCGATCACCCACGACAACAACAGCAAGGTCGCCCTCGACAGAATGCGCGGGAACATCGTCGGCTCGTTCGTAGGCCTGTTCACGTTCTTGCTTCACAATCCCCCGAATCTCCTCACCGTCTGCATCGGTGTGGCAGCGACGATCACCCTCTGTTTCTATCTCGACCTGATATCGGTTTGCCGGACCGCCCTCGTGGGATTCATCATCGTGATCATCTATGAGGAAGCTCACAGCAGTTGGACCGGAGCGATTTACCGCATGGTGAGTGTCGTCCTCGGCTGTCTGATTGGACTCGGCATCAACTACACGTTTCGAAAGATTACGATGCCGATATTTCAAAGCGTTCAAACTGAAGACACCCATGACGATGGCGGAGAATAGCTAGCGAATTCTCCCACTTCAGCGAGCAATGCCACAGTGCGCCAAAAGGGTAGTAGAGTGGTTCCCGAGCGGGAATGAACTCTGGAGCGAGGGACCTCGATTGGATCGATTTCAAGACACAGCCACGCGGATGCCAACACGCCGCAATGTTCTAAAGGTAGGCACAGCCTGCGCCGGAATCGCCGCGCTTGCTCCGTTGCGTGCGTTCGCATTCCAGAAGCCCAGCCCGCAGATCAAAGTCTTCGACGTGCTGAAGTATGGCGCAACCGGCGACGGCAAGACGCTGGACAGCGCCGCCTTCCAGCGTGCCATCGACGAAGCCGCCGCATACAGTGGCAAGGCGCAGGTCCTGGTGCGCGGCGGCCACAAGTACCTCGTCGGAACCATTGAACTCAAAGGCAGCATCGACTTCCATCTCGCCGACGACGCCGAACTGCTCGTCAGCACGCGCCGCGAGGACTATCGCGGAGGCCTCGCCGGCACGGTCGAAGGAGCCACTATGGCCGCCGCAATGGGCGCCGTCATCACCGCGGACCGTGTGCAGGGCCTCAAAATCTCCGGCACGGGCACTCTTCAAGGTCGCGCGCGCGAGTTCATGAAGAGCTACGACACGCCCAACGAGTGGTGGCTGCCCGGCGACTTCCGCCCCAAGATGTTCGTCCTCACCGGCTGCAAGGACCTCGAAGTCCGCGACATCACCTTCGCCGAAGCGCCCAACTGGGGCCTGCACATGCTCGGCTGCGACGGCGTCCTCGTCGACAACGTCAAGGTCCGCAATCTGCTCGACGTGCCCAACTGCGACGGCATCGATCCCGACCACTCGCGCAACATCGAGATCCGTAACTGCAACCTGGTCTGCGGTGACGATGGCGTGGTTATCAAGTGCAGCCGCCAGCCCATCGACTACGGCGAATGCGCCAACATCCACGTGCACGACTGTGTGATCGAGACTCAGGATGCCGGCCTCAAGATCGGGACGGAGACCACCTCGGACATCCACGACATTCGGTTTGAGCGCTGCCAGATCAAGACCAGCTCGCGCGGCCTCTGCATCCAACTCCGCGACGAGGGCAACATCTACAACATCGACTACCGAGACATCACCTTCACCTCGCGCTTCTACTCCAACCCGTGGTGGGGCCGCGGCGAGGCCATTTCCTTCACCGCCATCCCGCGTAATCCAACGAGTAAGCCCGGCACGCTGCACCACGTCAACGTGCAAAACGTCACCGGCCACGCGGAGAACTCCGTCCGCATCTGCGGCAGCGCTCAGTCGCGCGTCCACGACGTCACGCTCGATCGCGTCTCGGTCACGCTCGACCGCACCACGCAATACAAGGGCGCGCTGTTCGACAACCGCCCGACGACGGCCATCACCGCCATCGAGCCGCACGACACGCCGGGCTTCTCCATTGAACACGCCGACAACGTCACCCTGCGCAACTGCAGCGTCGCGTGGGGCGCGAACGTCCCCGACTCCTTCACCTACTCCGTCGAAGCGAAGGACACGACCGGCCTCAAGATCGAAGGCCTCAAAGGCGAAGCCGCACACGCCTCCCTCGGAAAGGCGGTCTCGATCTCATGAGAGCAATTGATGTCGCAATGACGGCGTCGGCCCTTGCCTTCGCAAGCTTCACCGTAATCGCGCAGCAGCCAGCCGCCGCCCCCGCACCCGCACCCTTATCTTTTGCCGCACCAAAACCCACTACCCCAGCGCCGCCCGCGCTGCCCATCCTCAAAGTCTTTCAATTCCCCTCCGATCAAATCCCCCGCATCGACGGCAAGGACGACGACTGGGCCATCGTCCCCGAGAGCTACACCATCACGCTCGCCGACATGCACGACGATCAGCACATCCACGCCAAGCCCGACCCCAAAGACCTCGACATTCACGTCAAAGTCGGCTGGGTGAAGGGGCTCAACCGCCTCTACTTCCTCTACGAGGCCTATGACAATTACTGGGACTTCGCCGACCCCGGCCTGCACAACGACACCTTCGAGGTCGTCGTCGATGGCGACCGCTCCGGCGGCCCGCTAGTTCCCCGCTTCCGCAACAACATCGACACCACCGACGACTGGGACGCGCACTTCTCCATGCACGGCGTACAGGCGCAGAACTACCACATCATGACGCCGGCGGAGGGCAAGGACTGGGCGATGGCCTGGGGCTGCCAGCCGTGGGACAAGGAACTCCCCTACGCGAATCATGCGCAGACGTACCACTTTCGGCCCGGAGAATCCGGCAAGTACATCCTCGAGTTCTACATCACGCCCTTCGACTACGCCGGATGCGAAGGCCCGCAGCGCGCCGTCGAATCCGTCCTCACCGAAGACAAGATCATCGGCCTCTCCTGGGCCGTCATCGACTACGACGGCTCCCCGGACAAGAAGAACAACGGCTTCTGGAATCTCTCGCCGCAGCACACCATGTATGGTCAGGCCGACTTCCTGCGCGAGTTCCGGCTGATGCCGCTCGAACCCGAACTCCGCAAGCCGATCGAGGCACACTGGAGTTTTAAGGTGGTCGACCCGAAACGTCGCATGGTCGCCTTCCAGGATGAGTCCGCCGGCAAGATCACCAGTTGGAAGTGGGACTTCGGCGACGGCACAGAATCCTCAGAACAATCCCCCATCCACGAGTACCAAGCCGCCGGAGAATACGTCGTTGTCCTCTACATCGAAGGCCCAGCAGGCAAGTCGCGCCTCTCCAAAATCTGGGACGTCACCCTCCGCTGAAGGGTGCCCCATGATCGGCGCAGTTCTTCTTCCGCGCCTATCGTGGGGTTTATCTCTTGTCTTATGTGTCTGACCCGCGACTGAGTCGCCTAAATCACAAAAACCTTATAGACTTTCGCTCGTCAGCATTTCCGCGATCCACCACATCGCAAACAACACCAGGAGACCCGAACTTTGCCAATCCTCGACACCAACCGAAGAGACTTCGTCAAATTGGGTGGAGCAGCCCTCGCTGTCGCCGCCACTCAGACCGCGCAGAGCTACGCCAAGATCGTGGGTGCCAACGATCGCGTCCGCACCGGCATCGTTGGCTGCGGCGACCGGATGCGCGGAGGCGACGTTCCCGCATTCGTCGCCAACCAGAAAGACATGAACTTCGAGTTGGTCGCCGTCTCCGACATCTGGAAGCGCGCCCGCGAGGAGGGCGCAGCCTACGTCGAGAAGGTGAGCGGAAGCAAGATCGACGTCATGCGCAACAACGATGAGCTCTACGCCCGCAAGGATATCGACGCCGTCCTTATCGCCACCGCTGACTTCCAGCACGCACGCCATGGCATCGAAGCTGTCAAGGCCGGACGCGACGCCTACGTAGAAAAACCGACGGCCCACAGGATGGACGACGCGCGCGCCTTCCTGAAGGCCGTCGAAGACTCCAAGCAGGTCATCGCCGTTGGCACGCAGCGCCGCTCCACGCCCGCCTACATCAAGGCCGCCGAATACATCCAGTCCGGCAAGTTCGGCGACATCGTGATGGTAGAGATGAGTTGGAACGTCAACCAGCCCGGTCGCTGGCGCCGGCCGGACGTCGTGCCGATACTCAAAGAGGAAGATACCGACTGGAACCGCTATTGCCTGGGCGTTATCAAGGACAAGTTTGACGCGCGCAAGTATCTCGAGTTCCGGCTGTTCTGGCCGTACTCCTCGGGCATTCCCGACCAGTGGCTCGTCCATCAGATCGACACCGTGCACTGGTTCACCGGCCTGCCGCATCCACGCTCGGTCGTCGCCAACGGCGGCATCTATTTGTGGAAGGACGGCCGCACCAACTGGGACACCATGACCGCCGTCTTCGACTACGGCCCGCTCGACGATCCCTCCAAGGGCTTCCAGGTCCAATACACCTCGCGCTTCACCAACTCCGCCGGCGGTGTCAAGGAGCTCTACTACTCCAACGCCGGCATGATCGACATGGACAAGCAGACCGTCACGCCCAGCGGCGGTCTCAACGCCAAGATGGCAGCGGAGATGAAGATGCAGCCCAACCTGCTGCCCAGCTTCTCTCTGATGGACAAGGTCGAGAAGGTCTCAACCGACGCCGAACCAGCCGGTGCCCACGGCGACCCGCAGACCGCCGCCAACATGCGCAACTGGATGGAGTGTGTCCGCTCGCGCAAGACGCCGAACGCTAGCATCCGCGCCGGCTACAGCCACTCTGTCGCACTCTGCATGAACGTCGCCGCCATCCAGACCGGCCAAAAGGTCACTTTCAACGACAAGACGCAGCAGGTAATGGTTGGAGGCAAGCCATATGAGATTGGGTAACCTGCTCGCCATAGGCCTCGTAGCAGCGGTCTTAACAGGCTGCGCCGGCGAGAAACTTCCCACCCCCTATATGTTCGCTATCCTGGCCGGCCCGAGCGGTGTAATCGCGGCCCCAGGTGTAAGCGTCGCCGTCAAGGACGCCGACCATCGCGTCGACGTCACCATCGACGGTAAGCCCTTCACTTCGTACCTTTGGCAGACCAACCAGCGCAAGCCCATCCTCTATCCGATCATCGCGCCGGACGGCACCACCGTCACGCGCGGCTATCCCTTCGAGACGCGGCCCGGCGAGCGCGTCGACCATCCCCACCACGCGGGCCTCTGGTTCAACTACGGCAACGCCAACAACTTTGATTTCTGGAATAACTCCGACGCAATCAAGCCCGCGGACCAGCCCAAGTACGGCGCCATCCACCACGACCGCATCGTCTCTACCAAGAGCGGCCGCGACTCCGGCGAACTCACCACCGAGTCCACATGGACCACGGCCGCCGGCGACAACATCATCACGCAGACCACGCGCTACGTCTTCTCTCGCACCACCATCGCCGGTCAACCGGCGCGCTCCATCGACATGACCGTCACCCTCAAAGCCCTCTCGCCCGTCACCTTCCACGACGACAAGGAAGGCCTGCTCGGCATGCGCGTCGCTCACTTTCTCGAGTCCCCAACCGAGAAGGGCGGAGTTTTCCTCGATGCCAACGGCAAGCCCACCCAGGTCGCAGCAGCCGATCCGGCCGGCGCCACCGGCGTCTACCGCACCAGCGAAGGCAAGGTCGGCGAGCAGGTCTGGAGCACCCGCGGACGCTGGTGCGAACTCTCCGGAACCACGACCGACGCCAAGGCCGAAACCATCGCCATCCTCGACCACAAGGGGAACCCCGGCTATCCGGCCTACTGGCACGCCCGCGGCTACGGCCTCTTCGCCGTCAACCCGCTCGGCGCGCACATCTTCGATCCGAAAACACCCGCGATGAACTTCACCATCGACAAAGATAAGTCCGCGACCTTCCGCTACCGCATCCTGTTTCTAAGCGGCAAGGCAACGCCGGAAGAACTCACGCATCAGACCGACGTCTTCGATAGCGAAAAATAATGAAGACCACCCGCCGCAGCTTCCTCGCCACCGCGTCCTGCGCCGCGGTCGCATTCGCTGCGCCGATCCGCGCCTTCGCCCAAAGCAACTCACCATTCAAACTCAGCGTCATCACCGACGAAATCTCCGACGACTTCGAGCACGCCTGCTCCGTCGCCGCAAAAGACTTCGGCCTCGGATGGGTCGAGATCCGCGCCCTCTGGGGCAAGAACATCGCCGACCTCAACCCCGACGATGTCACCCGCGCGCAAGCCGTCCTGACGAAGTACAACCTGCGCGTCACCGACATCGGCAGTCCTTTATTCAAAATTGACTGGCCCGGCGCGCCGCGCTCGAAGTTCAGCTCCAGCAACCAGAACCACGCCGCCGCGACCGACTTCAACAAGCAGGACGACGTCCTCGCCGCATGCATCGCGCTCGCCAAACAATTCAAGACCGACAAAATCCGCTGCTTCGATTTCTGGCGTCTCGAAGACCAGGCACCCTACCGCGCAGCCATCGACGACAAGCTCCGCACCGCCGCCGAGACCGCGCAGAGACAGGGCATCGCGCTCATCCTCGAAAACGAGAGCGCATGCAACACCGCGACCGCCCCCGAAGCAGCGCGCCTGCTCGCAGCCGTCAAGCCGCTCGGCCTCAACTGGGATCCTGCCAACGCCGTCATGCACGGCGAACTCGACGCCTTCCCCGCCGGATGGGAGCTCCTCCCCAAGGACCGCATCCTCCACTGCCACTGCAAGAACGCCGTCCGCAACGCCGCCGGCAAGGTCGAGTGGGCGCCCGTCGACATCGGCTTCATCGACTGGCCCGCGCAGTTCCGCGCGCTCAAGCAGATCGGCTACCGCAACGCCATCTCACTCGAGACGCACTGGCGCGGCGCGGGCACGCCCGAAGCCTCCAGCCGTGTAAGCTGGGCCGGAATGAAGAAAGCCCTCGAAGCATCCGGGACGCTCTAGCGCCGAAGCACCACCGCTCGCGCAATGCACCCCATTCGTGGGATTCACTGATTCCAAAGGCCCTCCTACCATCGCCTCATGGCGAAGGCTGTCCGCACCCCCAGTCCCGGCATGTCGTACATCACGACCGCCACGCGCGATCGCAGCCCCATCTTCGAAATCTCGCGCGTCGCCGAACTCTTCATCGAAACCCTCCTCCACTACCGCACCCTCGGCCACTACAAACTCCACGCGTACGTCGTTATGCCCGACCATGTACATCTCGTGGTCACCCCGCAGTGCATCACCCTGGACCAGGCCGTCGGCCTCATCAAGAATGGCTTCGCCTACCGCCTCGATACGACGCTCCCGGTCTGGGAGGACGGCTTCACCGGCTACTCCATCGCTAACAACCGCGATCTCGAAATTGTCCGCGCCCACCTCCACCAACTGCCTGTCCGCGCCAATCTCGCCCCTGCCGCCGAACTCTACCCGCACTCCTCCGCCTACCGCCAGGCCGTGCTAACCCCTTCAGCGTCAGTGTCATCGTCAGCACAAAAATCCCCCCGCATATCGGTCGTGGCCAGCGCAACTTCTCTCCGCAAACTCGCGTCCTAATGGAGCAGGAGAACGGCTCATGAAGAAGCAACTTCTCACCGCAGCCTGCGCCCTCTTCCTCACCGTTGGCGCCGCCGCCGCCCAGATCCATATCACCATTGGTCCGCCGCCGCGTCCACGCGAAGTCATTCCAGTGCCCCCGCCCGAGCACCGCGGCTGGGTCTGGCATGCCGGCTATCACCGCTGGGAAGGCGACCACTACGTATGGGTCCCCGGATACTACGCCGAGCCGCCACATCCACACGCCCGCTGGGTCGCCGGAAGTTGGCAACATCGCCACGGCGAATACGTCTGGGTAGAAGGTCACTGGCGGTAACCTGAGCGGAGCACTCACGACGTAAGATCCTTCGCACGGCGGGCTCGCCGTACACGACATCGCGGGCCCGCCAAGCTATCATCGAACTCATGACCCTTACCGCAGAAGACCGCGCCCGCCGCATCAAAGTCCTCATCTTCGACGTAGACGGCGTCCTCACCGACGGCCAACTTTTCTTCCTTCCCGAAAACATCGGCCAGCCCGGCCCCGACGGCAAACTGCACGGCCTCGAGTTCAAAGGCTTCACCGCCCACGACGGCCTGGGCATCACCCTCGCGCGCCTCGGCGGCCTTCGTGTCGGCCTCATCACCAAGCGCGAATCCGCCACCGTCGCCATCCGCGCCCAGGACCTCCGCCTCGAGTTCGTCTACCAGGGCCAGTCGAACAAAATGGACGCCGTCAACGACATCCTCACCCGCACCGGCATCACCATCGACGAACTCGCCTACGTCGGCGACGACGTCGTCGACCTGCCCGTAATGCGCGCCTGCGGACTCTCCATCGCCACCGCCAACGCCCGCATCCAGGCCAAGGCCGCCGCCCACTACATCACGCCCAATCCCGGCGGCCACGGCGCAGGACGCGACGCCATCGACTTCATCCTCGCCGCCCAGGGCAAGCTCGATGAGTCCATCGAAGCGTTCCTCGACCGCGACAACCCCGCCGCCGCCTCAGCCGACATAGGCACCGGCAAAATGTAGCCACAGCCCACTAATCTACCTAGGCGCAACCGGCGTGGCAGGCCCCTGCCGCCCGCGGAAATCGCGCACAGTTCGAACCGCCGCCTCCGTGGGCAACTGGCCTTTGCAAAGCTCCAGAATCTCAATCGTCGTAAGTCCCGTCTGCGCCGCTTCGTTGGTCGACATCCTCGCGTCCTCTTCCACCGGACGCAGCGAGTCCGGCCCGCTGACCACGTGTGGGTTAGCGATCCCCGCTCCCTGCCCGAGCAGCATCGCAATCGCCTTATCCGCGAACGCCTTGTCCTTCGTCTTCGCGTACGCATACGCTGCCAGCCGAGGCCCGCTCTGCCCCGGAATAACCAGGCTGGCGTCCGCGCCCTCGTTGCCCGTCGTCTTGTCCTTGTCGTAGACATCCGCACGCGCGTAGCCGATGCGGCACATCTGCAGCCACGCTGCCTCAAAGTCCTTGCGCCCCAGCAGCGGCACCAGTTCGAACATCACCTCCGCGCCGCCTTGGATCGTCGCGAGGTTATAGTTCATCGGCGCGAGAGCTTTCGTAACGGGATCGGGATCGGGAGTCAGCTTGCCGGTCGCGTTGTCGAATCCCACAATCGCCGCTCCAGCCTTCGAATTGCCAACCGGCTTGCCGGTTTCGAGTCCGTAGGGCATCGCTAGAATTGAATTCACGCCCGCGAGAATTCGATCACGCCAGCGCGGATCATTCGTGCGCTCCCACTCGGTCATCCAGTTGCCCGCGATGGCGAACCAATCAGGCCCAATGCGGATGCGCACCACGGGCTCTCCCGCCACCCGGGGTGCAGCCTCGCGCATCGGATCGAAGTTCCCAACCGACACGCCAGCCCCTTCGGCAGCTTCGTGCATGATGTCGCCCATGCGCTCATCGGTCGTTAGATAGTAGAAGAAGCGCCAATGCGCGGCCTGGCTGATGCGCGCTTCCTTCGCGCCGTCGCCCCACTTCACCACGTTGTGCCGCGAGCCGAGTCCCTTCATCGGCCCCAGGTGATACGAGTCCGTCTCGCTCGTGTTCCGCGAATGCGCCTCCGCCAGCCGGAACAGGTCTGCCCGGCCGCTGCGAAGGTAGCTATACCAAAGCCACAGCGGCGCGCCCAACTCCGTGTTGTCCCACGCATGGCCGCCCCAGTCGTAATGCCACACATGCCGTGGCGCGGAATACGAATGCATGAAGTCGCCATACTGCCAGAATCCGTACCACGAGCGGTCCTCAACCTGCCGCTCATAAAAAGCCAACACGGAATCAAGCCCGTCCTCAATCGATTTCTTGAACGCCGTCGAGCGGTCAGGCAAACTCCACACGCCAAACACTCCCGCCGAGTGGACATGCTCCGGCGAGCAAGCCAGCATCGGAGGCTGATTTCCAGCGTTCGCCATCGCCACCGTATCCGTACGCGCCGGCCAGGCCGTGGACGGATAAAGCGTCAACTCGCTCGTGCGCGCCACGCCGTAGGCCGTGCTCAAGCCGGCCTGCACATCCTCATACGCGGCGTCGAGCCCGTGCCCACCGGTATCGTAGAAGCGCATGTCCATCTCCGGCGCATCCGGCGACCACAGCCACGCAACGAGCTTCGCAGCCGGACTGCTCGCTCGCTGCACCTCAAGGCCCGTCGGGAACGACTGCCAGAAGTTCTTCACGCTGATCGCCAGCCCTCCACCGAGGTCGCTAACCGACGCGAGCCCCGCAGCGCGCTTGCCCGCGGCGGAGAAAAGCCATGTCCCCTTCGGATTCGTGCGCTTCACAATCGTGAATCCATCAGGGCTCGGCTGCACCAGCTTGAAATCGTCCCAGATCGCGTTCTTCGCAAACACCGGGCTGCCGCTAAACGCCCCGCCCGACTCCTGCGCAACGCTCCCGCCGCCCGGCTGCAGCGGCTCCGACCACACACCGCCATCCGGACCAGCGAAGCGCACCGTGCGGTTCCTGGGTTCATCGCGCATCGGCACGTCGATCTGCAGGCCCAGGCCGCGCACGAAATCTTTCTCCTGGTCGCCGTCAAACACAATCGTGTGCACCACCCTCACCGCGGTCTGCCCGCTGTAGAAATAAAACCTCACCGTAAACGGAAGCCACTCGCGTTTCGACACCGTACCGCGGTGCATGCCTTCAATCTTCACCACCGCGCGCACTGGCCCCTGCTGCTCCACGGTCACATGCTTCACGTCGCTCAAGTATTTCTCGCGCGCCGGAGAATCCTCAGGATTCGTCTCCGGCCCATTCTGCAAAATGCACACCAGTTGGCTCGCCCCGGCCACGTCCTTCCCGCCCACACTCATCGAACCGATAATGTCCGGCCCGCTCAGCGGAATCGAGCACTTGAGCGCGCCCGTATCCACGACGACCGACCTGCCGTCATTTGTAACCTTCAGAGTGCCTGTTGCGGCGGACGAGCCTGTAGACAGAGTCACCGGGCCTGCCAACCCAACCGGCACAACCGTCGCAAAACCGCTCCACTTGATCGATCCGTCCGGCCAGTAAGCCAGCGGCCAGCTCTGCACGGGCAAGTCCTTCCCCTGCGCATTCAGGCTGAACTTCGAGTCGCGCGGAACGGCCCCCTGCGACCACGGCACTCCCCAACTGACTCCGGCAGGCACGTGTGGCAGCTCTCCCCCAAGCCACGAGAGCGCAACCGATTGTGGAACGGCAGCCGACAGCGGGCTCGGCCTGCGAGCCTGTGCCGCGGCGGCGAGCAGGTTACCCTCGGCAAGTGTGCATGTGGTGATTGCGGCGCCGGCGAGCGCGGCTTCCTTCAAGAATTCCCGGCGAGTTGTTTCGCTCAAAAGACGATCTCCCTGCAAACCGAGCGATGTTCGAACCGGCCCGGCGTTGATCGCCCATTATCAGCTTCCAGGACGGCACTTGTGAAGCTGATGTCGAGACGCAGGCGTAACACCCCGACACCGAACCCGTGAGGAGATGAGGCCAACTTATGGACCCGGCGAACAAAGAACGAAGATCGCGCGCTACAATAGCCCATGGCAGCCGCTCCCGACCTCGACCTGCAGCCAGATCTGCAGCCCGCCGTCGTCCTCGCATGGGCGCACCCCGTCGTGCAGGAGTGGTTCCTCACTAAGTTCGGTTCCGCCACCGAACCGCAGGAGCAAGGCTGGCCCGCCATCCTGCGCGGCGAAACAACTCTCATCTCGGCGCCCACTGGCTCCGGCAAAACCCTCGCCGCATTCCTCGTCGCGATCGACCAACTCCTGCGCCTCGCCATCGCCGGAAATCTCGCACCCACCACGCAGGTCGTCTACGTCTCGCCGCTCAAAGCTCTCTCGAACGACGTGCAGAAAAACCTCGACGGCCCGCTCGCCGAGATCCAGCAACTGGCCGCAGCGCGCGGCTACCTCTGCCCGCCAATTCGCACCGGCGTCCGCACCGGCGACACGCTCCCCATCGAGCGCGCCCGCATGTTGCGCAACCCGCCGCACATTCTTGTCACGACGCCCGAGTCGCTCTACCTGCTGCTCACCTCGCAGGCCGCCGAAGCTCTGCGCACGATTGACACCGTCATCATCGACGAGATTCATGCGCTGGTGCCCACCAAGCGCGGCGCGCACC